>NZ_PSTN01000034.1:0-26304 GCF_002930955.1 Rathayibacter sp. AY1A4
GCCGCCGGGGAGACAGGTCAGCTGCGCATCCTCGACCAGCCCGACCAGGACTACGGCTGCGTCCCACAATCAGCCACCCCCTTCGTAGCGGCACACAACAACGACATCTGCCCGTCACTGAACTCGATGACCGAGGGAAGGCAGTTCACGGCAACCGACTTCGCGAAGACCTACCGCTGCCCGTAGCTGCATACGCGACCGGTGAACGATCCCCTTGCGGGACGCGCGTGGTGGGTGGTGTCCGCCCTACTCTGACGGGTTGGAACTGCGGACCGCGAAGACGCTCGGCATCCTCGCGATGGTGATCGGGACCCCAGTCGCCCTTCTCACACACACGACCGGCTGGGTCCAGTCCGGCTGGGAACCGGCCGCCATCCAGTGCCAGAAGAGCGAGTACCCCGACGAGATCGACCTCTACTCCAGCCGCGTATCGGGCGAGAAGATCCTCTACCCGCTCGGCCTGTCCTGCACCTACGCAGCCAGCGAGACCTCACCAGGCATCACCATCCGTCACTACAGGTGGGACGCCACCGCCCTCTTCACCGCAGCCGCCGCACTCGCTCTCGCGGGAACCGTCGTCGCGCTCAGAGCCGAACGCAAGCAGGAGCTCATCACCGAGTCGAAGGAAGAACGAGCGACGACATAGCGCAGCGCCCCCTCTGCCGGTCAACGATCCCGTAACGGGACGTTCCTGGCCCCAGGAGCAACAGTGACGTCACCCTCGATCTAGCGCCGGTTGCACGACGCTGATGAGAGCCAGCACGATCACCACGGCGGCGGTGACTGTTGCTGCCATGAGTGCTTGGCGAGCGGGCGAGTCGAAAAGCCCCGGCGCTTCGTCCGGCTCTAGGTCAGCGGAGTGAGCGCCCTTGGACGCAGCGGCGCGGATGGAACGGCCCTCCTGTTGCCCTTCGCGCACGCTCCTCTCAGGAGGAAGCTGGTGACGCAAGCTCGGGTAAGCCGTTGCCATGACCATGAGTGGAACGAGGACGACGAGAACGAGTGGTTCGTCCCACAAGTCGGGCCACGTGTTCAGCAACACGATCGCGACGACGACGAGCAGTAGCGCATAGGCGGATGCGTAACGCAACACCCGCGAACTGATGGACACGTGCTCAGTATGACGGCACGGCACGACCACCAGCCGACCCTATTACTGGTTAACAACCGCGGCCGAGAGGAGGGGCGTCAGACAGCAGGTGAGAAGCCTAACGATTCGATGTGGACCTGGCGCGCTCAGGAAGCAGATTCTCGGCGCAAGAGAATCTCCTGCAGGTCATGGATGCTTTGTAAGTCCGGGGCACGCCTCACCGTGTTCATGTAGGTAGCGATTACCGCGAGCGGCGCCGTAATGACGAGCAAGCCGACGGAAATCGGGGTAAGAGCCTGCGTGGAGGGGCCCCCGAAGAAAAGATTGCCCAGCAGCAAGCCTCCCGCGAGACCGGCCGCCAGACCGAAGTCAAAACTGGCCCGCGCTCGTCGACGCACTCGACGGCACACTGCCGTGATCATCTCTTCCAACTCCGCGCTCGATCGGTCATTCAGGTCCACGCGCGGAGAATACCCGCCTGAGACCTAGCGCGCTTGCCACTCGCCAGCCAGATCCTGCCATCGCTGAGCTGACGCCGCACGCGACAGCCCGGCGGGGGGGCGGTGTCGCCCTGCTCTCGGCCGCGACGCACAGCGCGACTGAGATCAACACCCGCCGGCAGCGGCCCATTGAACGATCTCCATAAGGGTCGAGGCGGTGTCGGGTGGGAGACTCTGCGGTAGTTTCACGACCGAGGGTGGTCATGGTGGAAGTGCTCAAGGGCTCGAGCCTGCTCGCGTCGGGTGTTGTGATCGCCGTGATCTGCTCGCTGTTGCAGTTTCAGGCCGGCGTTCGTGCAGATTTGAATCAGACAGGGGGCCAGCTCAGCCCAGTCCTGCTCGTGGGAATTCTGATCGGATTTGTCGTCTCAGCCGTCGGCGCGATTCAGCTGTTCCAGTGCTACGAACGGTGGGTCACCGCTTCCGCTAGCCGCCGTGCGAAGCCTGCGGACCTGGTTCCTCGGCGTAGGTGAGGTAGCACAGCACGACCGCGTGTCCCCCGCCACATGCGCACCGCTGGGTGCCACGTGAGACGCTGGGTGCTACGTGAGACGCTGACTGCTATGGGAATTCTTGCGAGTGTGTTTGGTGCTGGTTCCGATGAAGAGGCGGGCGCGGCGCTGTCGGGATCGGACGGTCTCGTCTGCGACATAGATCCGACCGAACTCTGGGAGCTCGAAGGCATCCTGACCTCGACACCAGCGCTCGAGGTTCCCGCGGCGCAGTACCAGCCGGTTGCGGCGACCGATGACTACGAGAGCTTCGTCATCGCAGTCAGCACCGGCCTGGGTGGCGCGCTAGACGCCGCAGGTGAGACGGGTCGTGCCGCCGCAGCGCGGCAGTGGGAGGATGCGTCGTCCGAGCTCGAGGCATGGTCACCCGAGCAGGTGCACCGCCTCGTCGAGGATCTCGCTTCGACACTCGCCTGAATCGCCGCGGCCGGTCAGCGCCCCTACCTGCGGGTGAGTGTCTGATCTGTGAACTGAGCTGAGTCAAGAAGTTGCTCCGCTGGGACATCAACTAGATGAGGTGGAAGGTGCGGCGTCGGCTCAGCGCCCAGACGAGCGCGCCCGCGAGGAGCACCGCGCAGGTCAGCCCGGCGACGTGCAGGACGAGCGACGGCACGCCGTTCTCGGGGAGCAGGAAGCCGTACGGCACCCACCCGTCGGTCGCTCCGCGGACGAGCACGACGACGACCCAGACGATCGGGTAGGGCAGGACCACCCACAGCCGGCGCCAGGAGAGCGGTCCGCGGTCGGCGACGACTATCCAGTCGAGGAGGACGAGCGCCGGGAGCACCACGTGCAGGACGGCGCTGACCCAGGGCGGAGCCGTCCCGGTACCGGGAACGAGGGTGTTGTAGATCACGGCGACGACGATCGAGTAGGCCGTCGCCGCGCCGCGGACGTAGCTCAGCCACACCGGCGTCGGACGGCGGGCGAGCGCGACCGATCCGGCGACGATGAGCACCGCGCTCGCGAGGAGGCTGGTCTGGTTCGTGAAGTAGCCGAAGTAGTCGAACGGATTCGGGTCGCCGGCCACGATGCTCAGCGCGTAGGTGTGGAGGATCACCGAGACCGCGGCTGCACCGACGGCGATGCGCGCTACACCCACGAATGGGCGGGTCGGTGCCGGGGAACTCATCGGGTCAGCCTAGGAGCCGTTGGGCTTCCTGCTGGCCCGCGACAGACGTTCCCCTTCCCGAACCGTGCTGAGCATTTCAGGCCGAGACGCGACCACGAGGAAAGCGGTGACGTCGCTTAACCTGAGCCGGTGGGGACGTTCTCGAAAGTGCGCAGCACGGTCGCGGTCGCGGCATGCCTGGCGGTCGTGACGGGATGCACGGCGCAGCCTGCACCACCGACTCCGCCACCGGCGACGAACACCGAAGACGGCTCCACCTCTCCACTGACCGGCGACCTAGGCGTAGCGACCTTCACCGGGAACGACGGGACAACCGGCGCCGTCCAGTTGAGCGCGGCGGACGGCCGGCTGGCCCTGACATCCGACGAGCTCGTCATCCCCACCGCGTCTTCCAGTTCCGTCGCGGTCATGGGAGCGCTCGATCCGATCGACGCGGGTACCACCTGTTTCGACGTCGATTTCCCGATGCGTCTCGCGGACGCGGAGTCAGGGAAGCCCTACAAGGCGTGGCGGAACCTCGCAGAGTTCCGCGGCGACCCGACAGCGATCGATCAACTCGTTCTCACGACCCGCCCGCAGGATGACCCCGACTGCTCAACCAAAATCCTTGCCATCGCTGACGTCCAGTGGAACGTGGAGCCGCAGCGCAGCACCCTCGTGGCCCGGGACGCCGGCCCACGTGCAGCAGCGCGTGGCGAGGTGTCGTCCACGGACGGAGTGCTGACGTCGTACGCGGTCGCTCGCAACGACCTCGCAGAGGACGTCGCGGCACGATTCGGCATGACGGCCGACGACCTGTTCTACCTCAACCCGTTCCGCTTCCCTTCCGACGAAATTCTGCGCGTCGGCGAAGAATTGAACCTCACCGTCGCGGCGCGATGACCTCCACGCGGGCCACTCGATACCGGGCCTGACGTTCCGGCTCTTGATCAATCTGGTGGAGCGCGGTGCATGATGTCCCGATGAACGTTGGAGAGCCCCCGCGACCGAGTGCAGCGACGCCCATCGTTCTCGCCTTGGTTTTCGGTGGGCTTGCAGCCGCCGTGGGAGCCGTAGCCTCCATCTACATGTGGGACCCGAGCGAGACGTGCAGGACCCGCGGCGGAGGCAGCCTGACGGGAGAGGGGTTCCTCTGGAACCCGCTGTGCTCGGATGGGTCAACCGTTCAGCCGATATGGATGACGTTGACGACTGCTGCGGCGTTGATCGTGGCTGTGACATGCGTCGTCATCGCGGCCATCCGCCAAGCTGAACGTGACGGACGCGAAACTGCGTCGCCCGACGTTCTGCACGACTACTCGCGCCAGACCCTGCCGGAAGACAACGGTCTCCGCAAGCTTGGCGACGAATGGTGACAGACGGTGACTCTCAGGGGTTCTATCGTCTCGCCGTAGCAATGCGGCGTGCATCGGTCTACTGATCGGCGTTCGGGTGACCGCTCAACGATCCTCTTACGGAACACGGCCACGCTCTATTTCCGAGGCTCGGCTACCGACGTCGAAACGCTCCATACAGCGCGCCGGTGATGATCAGAACACCGATCCCAACGAGGACCCAGGTACGAGGATCCTCATGGACGCTGGTGCAGACGCCCGACGAGTTCACGTACTCCGCGCAGCTCCCCGACCGGTCACCGGCAAGAAGGACCACCGCGACTAGAGCGACGAACGCAACCGCGAGCCACCACCACCGCACGCGACGCCGAACCAGTGCACCCATGACGAGACTGTACGACGGCAGCGCTTCGTCGAGGGGGCGGCCAGGTCTCGATCGTTGATCGATGTGATTGCCCGCCGCTCCCCCTCTCAGCGGGGCCGACCGCCCCGATGCCAGCAGGCCAGAGGAGCGTCCGAGTGCCCCCGGAGCGAGAGCGACCCGCTCAACCATCCCCATACGGAACGCTGTGCTCGGAACGTCTGGCCTTGCTCGCGCAACGCCGTGCAGAGGATCATCTCGAAGGTGGCAGATGATTGGTACCGCGATCCCGGATGGGATGCCACGGACCGTGACGAGTTCGAACGACGCCTCAGCCGAGCCCGACCGCACAACCGTCAGCAGTACCTCAAAATCAAAGCCATAGCTCTTCGCGACGCAGGCCTGATCGACGCTGCTCGATCCCTGCTCACCCGAGCAGTGAACTACTCCGAGCACAGTTGGGCCGCTGAGCGCGCGCATAGTCGCGAGCTACTCGGAAACATCGCTGTGCAGACCGGCGATGCCGAGGAGGCGTTGCACCAGTACCGGACGGCAATAGAGGAAAGCCCGACCTTGAACGGAACATCGGGCTCGATACCCATCGCCGCCGCCGAGGTGCTGCTCACCCGGAGGGGACCAGGAGACGTCGAGGAGGCCATCGCCCACCTCGACTCGTGGCCGGCTAAGGTCGGCTTCCAACTCTCGTCCGAGATTTTCCGGTGGCATCTAGCGCGCATCAGCGCGGCCACGATCAAGCGCGACGTCGACGCCGTACGAGAGTCTGCACGCGCTGCTCTGCAACTGGTCGAGGCCCCACCTCAATTCCGGTTCCACCCGACCGTCGGCCTCGTTCACACGGACCGCAAGACGCTGCGCCAGCTGCGTCGCTGGGCGAGGTGAACCCAAGCCACCTGCTCCAGCAGCAGAGGATGCTCTCAGCATCTCTCTAAGCCATCCCCATACGGGACGGCACAGAACGGTTGCAGCCGTCCGGCGTGCGGTGCTCCCGGCAGAAGAGGATCATCCGTGTCATGCCAGCATTCACAGGGCGGCCCTGGGTGTTCGATGCACTCGGGCCGAGCTCCGACCTCGACACCGCGATCGAGTCGGCAGAGGACGACGGCGGCCTCGTCCGTCTCGACGCGCGGGCGATGCGCACGGCCGACGAACTCTGGGACGTCTACGGCCGTCACTTCTCGTTCCCCACCACAGTGGAGAACTGGCCGGCCTTTCACGAGTACATTCGCGACCTGTCCTGGTTCCAGGCCTTCTCCTACTTGACCGTCATCGAGCACGCCGCGTTCATCCTCGCCGATGAGCCGCTGGAACGAGCGACCTTCCGTCGGCTGCTGAGCTCCGCCGGGCAAGCGTGGGAGAACAGCCCCGTGAAAGAGTTCCGCTTCAACTCAGTGTTCCTGTTCGATGTGAGCCCATCGACCGAATGACGCGAGGTGGGATCCAGTCGCTCGAGGGACCGCGACACGCTTCCGCAGGGGCGTCCATCCCCGTGGGTTTTCTTCGCGACAGCCGACCTGATCGGTGGGAAGAATCTGGGGAGGGATCCGCTCGGCGGTACTGTCCGCGCATGAGAGATGTCGACCAGCCCTTCGCCTTCGCGAAGATCGAGTGGCTCTCGCCCGAGGCCGGCGGACGCCGTAACGGGCCCCGGGGGCGTCTATGCCGTGAACTGCTTCGCGGTACACCTGAAGCCACGACACATCGGTCGCAGCGAACACTTTAGTGTGATCATGCAACGCGTCAAGCCCGACTCGGCCGAGCAATGGAAGCTCGACTTTTTATCCCACAAGATCGCCGCGAGGAATGTGAAAACTGGAGGGATGCTCGCTATTGCCGAAGGAGGGAGGCTCGTTGCGGTCGCTGAGATCCTCTCCCTTGTGGCGCCATCGGCTCGCAGTCGCATCCCCCGCTAGGCGCTCGGGGGGGCTTGGAAGTCCCGGTGAAGCATCGGCTATCGAGACTGAAACTCCTACCGCCTTGGTACGGGACTGGTTCCCCCGCATCGACCGCGACGCCTGCTGACATGATCGTGGTCATGCCCTCAATTCGTTCGGCAAAGTTTCAGGCAGAGTCGTCGGTGGACGCTGTGCTCCTGCGGGCACTCGCCGGGCACGAGTCGAAATCGGTGCGCATCGCTGTTGCCGAGAACGCCGCTGCGGATGACCTGACGATCGGGCGTCTCCTCGCTGATGACGTCGACGCCGTGCGCCTCGCCGCTGCCACCAGCCTTCGTGAACGCCCGCAACTCCACGAGATCGCGGCGAAATCAACGGACAAGTGGGTCCGTGCGATCCTTGCCCACCTGTACGCGGACGACGACCAAAGGTCGCTCGCCCTTGCGGTACAGAGAACACTCGCGGCGGATCCCTTCGGGGAGACTCGTGGCCGGACGGCTCAGACCACCGACGACTTGGAGATCTTCGAGTCGCTTCTCACCGACCCGTCACCGGTTGTCCGCGGCATGTGTGCGCGCAACCCCCGCATCTCCCTGACACAGATGGAGCGTCTCATCACCGACCGTGATCGCGCCGTCCGCGCCGGAGCCGCAGAGGGCGGACTCCAGTACCCCAATGACGAGCAGTTGCTCCGGCTGGCGCGCGACCGGTCGGTCGAGGTGCGCTGGGCAGTACTATTCCGCGCCGACCGACCCAGACGAGCAATCGAACTCATCGCAGAGGACAGCGACGAGATGAACCGACACCACGCGCGGATCGCCCTCCACGACGAGCGCGACATCATCGCGCCAGCGGTGACGCACCGTGCACGCGCAGAACGTCGACGGGCACAGCTTGGTCGCTCATTCGGTGAGTGAACGGCGGGGGGTGAAGCGCGCCTTGTACGGCACGCGGTCTCGTTAGCCGATCCCCACACGGGACACTGGCGCGCACAAAGGCCGCGTCGACGTCCTCGAGACCCGGGGCGGCGCCGCGACCTTGCGCGTCGCCCCACCGCTTGCGGTCGTCACTGAGGTGTGAAGCCCTACACAGCGAAGCGCCGGCACGGCTCACGGCTAGGTTGGTCCATCTGGATGCGACGAATGTCAGTGGCGGTCACAGTGCTCGTGGTCCTAGCGGTAGCAGCGCTGATCAGCGCCTGGAGCATCCTGTGGGAGAGCACGATCTCGTCAGCGCGGTGCACAGTGACTCCGGAGAGACCGCTGGACCATCCTCAAACGGGACGCCCCTTGGAATGCTCCTGATGTGCTGCCAACCACTGTCGTCCGGTCGAGCTATTGTGCGATTTGCTCTGCCCTGGGTGGTAGATCGTCCGGCGTCAGAGCGGTCGTCCGATCGGCAGCGATGACGTAGCGGAACTGCGACACGGCCTCGAAACCGTTGAAGCCAGGCCGGAAGACCACGTCATCGTGCATAAGGAGCGCCCAGTAGCCCTCTCGGTTGACCATGACCAACACGTCGCCCGGAGCAGTCACCTCGACTCGGTTGGACATCGGCAAGGTGGCGAGGTCGACGAACGCCTCCGCCTGATCTGCGTCCGCAGCGATCAGTCCGATGCTGCCGATGTGATCGTTGTAATGGCGCACGCGCTTTTCTCCGTCCGGTCGGGGACGGCCGCCGGATAGGTAGTCCAACTGGAGCTCGAAGCGGGCCTCGTCGCTTCCGATGGCGAAGTGGCCGGAGTTCTCGTTGAGGTTCACCTCGATCGCTGCACGGGTCCGCCCGTCGTGCCAACGAGCGGGATCGTTTCGGATTGCAGTCCTGGCCTGAGCTTCGGTTGCACCGACGAACGGGTTGCGTCCCAGCGCGGGAGCAACCTCGATCGGGACTCCGTGCAGGTCTCGGAGCAGCCGCTCGTATGCGTACTCGTGCTCGTCTCGGAAGTCGATCCACTGTCTGCCGTCCAGGTATGCAGGCGGGACAGGCTTCCCCGCCACTGTCCCGGAGTCTGGGACCACAGGAATGACTCGATTGCCTCCCAAGTCGCGGTAGACGGTCGGGGAGACGATGGTCGTCTCCGTGCCAACACCAGAAGGCTGTTCGCCGCGATTGTCGGCCTTCGGGCCGTAATCATCCGAGAGCACGACTAGAACGCGGGCCGACGGAGCGCGGTACCGCTCCATGAACAAGTTCAGGTCGTGCCCGAGACGCACATCCCAGCGGTCGAGATGAACGTCAACTCCATTGGCACGCAATCGCCGAGCTAGGTCCGCGACCCAGGCGATGTGCTCTTCGGATGCCCAGGAATATGAGACGAAGGCAACCGGCGGATCGGGCTGCTCAGAAGCTGGCGAGGTGTCCATGTCTCAGTGTGGCCGCCCGCGAGACGAAGCCGAGCATGAACGCGCCAAAGTGTCATCACCGACGTCCGGAGCAGGATCCCATTACGGGACGTCAGATCGCGCTCGTCCGCCTTGCTCGCCGGAGCTTCGATGCGAAAGCGACTGCGGCCGTCAGCGCACCCGCGGCGACACCCCAAGCGAACCCGAGGGCGACCGTGCCTCGGCTTGGGTCGGCCCAGTTCTCAAATTCAGGCCGACTGGCGAAGTCAATCTCGTTGAGCCGAGTCGCGACAGACGGCGCGATCACCGCGACCAGCATGAATACCACGACCACGGCCGCACCCCACAGCAGTAGGCATCGACGCGACACACGCGCTTTCCCCTGACTCCTCACACGCTGAGCCTACGAACAACTAACGAGCCATCGCCAGAGCGACAAATAGCCGCTCCCCGTACGCACCGGCAATACGGCTTCGCCAGTACCTGCGCTGGCGCGCATCCAGCTCGGGCGGCCGCTGGCGAAAGGGCACTCAAAGGACAGCGCGGCGCCGAACGGTGACCCCTCCGCACCCGTCCGCCGACCAAGCCGCGGAGGATGGGTGACCGCATGCTCCGCACCCGCCGGTCAAGGCCGAGCGGCAGGCGCAGCCTCTCCAAGACTGCTCCACACCACCGGGACATCCCGCATGACCAGTACGTGGTCGAACGAAGCGGAGCCGGTGGGGAGCGCGTCGAAGAAGCTCGATTGGACACGCGTCGTGCGAGCCGCTTCCACGCGCCAGGCGTGGGTGTCCAGCCGAAGCGGCTCGAGCCGCCCCGCTCGCGTCGGCGACCAGCCGACAGCGTCCTTCCGGAAGAAATCGGACGCCGCGGACAGGTCGGCGAACAGTGAGCTCGTGAACGTCTCGGGCGGGACAACGTGGGCGTCGACAGCGACACGAAGATCGGCGGCGTCGACGGTCACACTCAGGTCGTCGTCCGATTCGACGGATCTCACCCGAGCGCGTTCATGGACGCCCGGGAACACCCGCCCACCCGCGACTTGGGCGAGACGCGAAGCGCTGTGCCGGCGCGGGATGAACACTCCGGTCCGGATCCCGTCGGGCACGTCCCACTCGACAGCCACTCGATGGGCCGCACTCTCGCTCCGGTGGCCGATCCTCGGTGCGACCCACATCGGCCGGAAATTTCCCAGCCGGATCAGGCAGACGCCCGCCACCGCGCTCCCGTCGACGATCTGCGGACGGAGCCCCTCGGGCAGCAGAGACTCAGTCACGACGGGGTCCACCCGGAAGTTGACGAGAAGACGCCGCTCGATCGTCGCGGCCATGCGAGGAATGGTGATGCCCACCCCCGAATCTTAGGACCGCCCTCGTCCACCTGCTGAAGCACCCCTGTGGAATTGGGCGGTCCTCCTCCGCCTCTCGCTCGCCACGGGGACGAGAACGATGCGGCCGAAGACCGAGTCGTAGGGTTCCGGTCATGGAGCAGTCTTCATCCCCCGACCGCGACCCGGACCCGTTTCGGGCTCAGCTGGACGCGCGATGGAACGCGTATCTCGCCACTCACACGCAGGCCGCCGACCACGGAGAGTGGATGAACGAGGCGATGGGTGACTACCGAGACGAGATCGTGCACTTCGGTGGGCAGCTCCTCAACGACGTCGCGATCAGGGGGTGGAACCACGAGTCCGCGCAGCGCGCACATGACAAGTACGTCACTGAGGCGGAGCGTTACGACCGTGATCCTGCGGCGTGGGAAGCGGCGTTTTGGCTCCGTGTTCGGGCCGGGTCCAACGACAGCTGAGCCGGACGCCCTCTCCCAAGCCGGAAGAGCTTGATGAGCGACCGCTGAACCATCCCCTACCGGACACCCGCTGGACCATCCTCCGATGAAATACCCGTGCGCCCTCTTCGGCACTGCTCTGGTAGGCGCCGAACTACAGCTAGGGAGAGACTTGAGGCATGTGGTTAGAGGGAATCGCGCTTGAGTGGCGGTTGCGCGAGCTGGACACCCCTGGGCCCGGCGATGAGCCGGTTGACTTCGACGGTCAGCGACTGGCGGCAAAGGTGGACGCCCTCGTCGCACTGCTCGATGAGAGCTTTCCCAGTGCTGTAACGGCGGATCGTCCCTGGGAATGGCAGGACTCCGCTACCTTCACGCACGTCACGGTCGACGGTGCAGCAAACCGCACTTCGGCGAACCTCGTCATCTGCATCAGCCGACACGGGGACCTTTGCTTCATTGCCCTCGAAGCCCAGGAAGCGTATACACGCGAGGAGTTCGATGCGCTGGTCGAACCAGAGGACTTGTCACCGATACGGGCAGCCCTCGACACCGTGAACTTCACAGTCACTGCCGAAGAAACGCTCTGGGCCCGATACGACGGACCGCGCGTGATGAGCAACTCGAGCTGGATCGAACGCTGCTTCGGGTATCCGATTTGAGCGCGCCCGGCGAGCAGGTCCGCGCGCCGAAGCTGCGCTGACCGGTACCCCATCCCCTACTAAGACGCTGCCTGCTCTCCCGCAACTGCGCGGCGAGCGGCGTCCGCTTGATGGCGATACAGGGAGGCACGACTCCAGCCGACGGTACGCGACGCCTCGCAGTGCGCCCACGCGCTCGCGCGTCCGCGACGATCGCGAGCTTGTCCGTAACTACCGCAGGATCCGGTAGGGGACGGCCGAAGCGCGTTCCGCTCGCACATGCGGCCGCAATGCCAGCGTTGACGCGTTCGACGATGAGCTCCCGCTCGTATTCCGCGGGCGTGGCGAGCATGTTCAGCATCAGCCGACCCGTCGACGTCGAGTCGACATCCGCACGGTGCCGCAGCTTCTTGACGACAATGCCGACTAGATCGGGCGCTCCGTCTCGGAGGTTGCAGAGAGGCTTCGGCGGCCTCGACATTCCCTGTGTACCCGGTGGATGCGAGGTGTCCGGTTCCTCCAATCTCGTTATGGGCTCTGCTTGAGTGGCAGCGTGGAAGGTGTTCAAGGGAAGCAAGAAGAGACGAAGGAGTACATCATGCGCACCAGCACGAGCAACGAATTCGAAACCAGCTCGGCCGACCACCAGAACCACCAGGGACGAAGCCTCCGTCGCCCTCGCCTGGCCGCGGGCATGCTCGCAGCGTCGCTCACTATCGCGGCACCGTTCATCGGATCGGCGCCCGCGTTCGCGGACACCACCACTCAGACGACCACCACCGTCGCCGACTCCGGTCGGGCAACCGGAGTCACGGAGGCCGGCAATAGCGGCGCCACCGGTCAGTGCACCTGGGGTGCGAAGGAGAAGTTCTTCGAAGCGACTGGACTGCGTCCCGCGATCTACGGCAACGCCCTCGACTGGGACACCAGCGCCGCAGCGAACGGCTGGTCCACGGTCCTCGATGCTCAGGCCCGCAGCATCGTTGTCTTCGAGCCCGGCGTGCAAGGCGCAGACTCCACCTACGGCCACGTTGCCTGGGTCGACTCTGTCGAGCAGCGGTCCGACGGTCTCTACATCAACATCACCGAGATGAACGGCGCAGCTGGACCCGGCAACTTCAACGCCCGGACTGTGCAGGACGTCGTGGGCATGTCCTACATCCTCGCGCCGTAAGACGACCCAAGAGGCGCTGCTGGGCGCCGATCACAACGAAGGCGGGCTGCCCTTCGGGGTTGCCCGCCTTCGTCCTGTGCCGTTGCCGTCGGCGCACAGGGAGACGGCCGTAGTGGGTTAATACTCGGCGACCTAGGCGATGTTCACCATGGTTGCCAGTGCTCAGCTCGCTTCGGCGCCGAGTTCCCATTCCGTCTTGTAAGCGCCCCGCCGGAAAAACGGCGTCGGTAGGCTTCGGGCAGGTGACGCTTGATCACCCCGAACGGGAGAACGACATGAACGCCGTGATCTACCGCATTCGCTCCATCGCCGCATCGCTCCGCGCGAAGTTCACCACAGCGCCTACGGCGCTGCCAAAGGATCCGTTCGGAGAGCCGCCACACGAGGCTCACGACCCGCACTCGTACCAGGAGGAATCGTGGAAGGCACCTGCGCCCTCCACGACCAACTTTCACTAAAGCAGCGCTCCCCAGGGAACGTGAGGGGATCGCCCCTCAAAGGCGGCCTCGGATACCGGCCTACCGAGCTCTTCATCGGCGACGGCGCGATCGCGCGCCACGGCGCTGACCCGGACGTCATCACGTCCTTCACCCCTCGGCATGCGGTACTCGTGAAGGAGCTGTACCCAGCAGGTCCTCGGGAGTGACGCATAATCGGCGGGTGGCAGCGGAAGAGTGGTTCTCGAACGAGGAGTCGCCGGTGATGAGCGTCTTCCTCGGCGCGTTCGTGGCGCGTCTGAGGCTACGCGCGGCCGAGTGGGACACGGACGTACGACCGGCCGACACCACCTTCGACGCCTCACTCGATGAGGTCTGGTGCGGGATCCAGGTTCCCGGCTTGTCCGGGGACTTCACCGCTCTATGGCTGGAATGCGCGGAGGACGACCACGGCATGCCCAAGCTGGAGGGGTCGTGGGGTATACGCGATCTCGTCGCTGACGACTACGGCAGCGACCCGATCCGCGACCTCACCGTGCGCGGCGCCCCGATTACGCCGGAGACGCTGGCTGATCTTGCCGCCCAGTGGTGTGAACGCCACCTCCGGATGGACATCAGCCGCGAAGAGTGGAAGCACCGTCGCTGGACCCGCCACGACGACTTCGGCCGCGTGCCCCACGCGCGGCGACGTGGCATCCCGCTGCGCACGGTACTCGAGCGATCGAACGGTCACGCGACGGGCCTTCACCTGAAAACTCACAAGCCCGCCTGACGACCTGGAAGACGCCCGCGGCCTCCACGACGATCCGATTCCAGGAAGATCGCGCTCCCGATGAGGTGAAGAAAACCTTGAATCGCGCCGCGCAGCGGCTCCCGCCGGCGGTGCTCCGGCGCCGCTGCTCGAGCGGAGCTCGCGCCCCCGAACGGGGAGACGGGTGAGGCTTTGACCGTCTGCGCGACCGCAGTTCCGTCCGGCGCGAGAAAGCGGCCCGTGACACTCTGTGCACATGATGATGTGGCGTGAGACGGCGTCAGCCGAAGCGCAAGAGGATCTCGACGGCCTGCTCGATCTGACGATGACCCGCGCCGTTGAGGCTCTCGGAAAGCGCGGTGAGCTCGGCCCGTTCTCCGCCTCGATCGACACCGACGGGCGCAGCGTTCTGAGCATGGTGGGGCCGGAGCCGGGTCGCGGGAACAACTCGTCCCAGGCGGACCTCGACGAGCTCCGGCGTGCGAGCAGAGAGAACCGGCAGTCGTTACGGGCGGTCGCGTACGTCAGCGTGGTCACGATCAGCGGGAGCGATAATGCCATCCGAGTCGAGTCGGAACATCGGGAGGGCATCGCGCTGGTGGTCCTGGTTCCCTACACCCGGCTTCGTCTTCGCAAGCAACTGAAACTCGGCGAGATGCGCCTGCAGGCCGGCGTAGTCGACATCTGGGCGCCGGAGGTCTGACTTCCTCGCGACCGATGACCACGCATGACCGCGTGTCCCACGAGGAACGCGATGCCGAGCGTGAGCCAGGCCAGCAACCAGGCGAGCAAAGGACCTGCCGCGTAGCGGCTCCCGCCGGCGGTGCTCCGTCACCGCTGCGCGTGCGGAGCTCGCGTCCCGCCTCCGGCGGAACACGGGGGAGCGCGAGGGGATCGCCCCTCGTGGCCGGCCCGAAGGCCGGCCCCTCCCCCGCGCTACTCGGCGGGCGTCAGGAACGCAATCAACGCGGCGGCCTCGGCGGTGCCGTCGTCGTAGACAGGCATCCCGCCGGGTCCACACTCCCCCGGCAGTCCGAGCGTGTTGCGGGTGTGCGTGAGAATCTCCACGTCGGTCGCGGTGGCGTTCTCCGGGTCCTCGTCGCGGCTGGTCGCGAGGATGAGGGCGAGCTGGTCGGCGCTCGCGCGGCCGGTGTCGGTGCGGGTCATGGTGTGGTCCTCTCAGCGGTTCAGGAACGGGGCGACGCGGCAGATCGCTGCGCGGCGGGCGCGGGCGACGCAGTGGCGGAACGAGCCGCTGGTGATGCCGTGCAGCTGGTCGGAGTGCCACGCCTCCCAGACCCCGGACTTGCGGCGGGTGACGTGTACCGAGGGCGTCGTCGTGGGGTCGGTGCCCACGACGCGGACGTCGACCGCGCGGGTGCCTCCGAGCGTGAGGTAGGTCTTCGTGGTGGTCTGCAAGTCGGTGGTGGTCTGCATGGTGTGGGTGCTCCCTCTGGCTGATCGTTTTTCTTTGCCTCTCCGGCGGGGAAAACCGTTCGAGTGGAGGCGGCGGAGTGACACCGATCACGGGCGAAATAAGCCCGCAGGGCGCGTCCGGGATCGGTGGCACGCAGCCGGTGGAGCGAAATAGGTTGAAACCGCGGAGAGGTGAAGAAAACGGGTGGAACGGGCCGCATCGCGGCCTCCCATTGGCGGCGCTCCGTCGCCGCTGCGCGAGTGCAGCTCGCGCCCCGGAACGGGACACCGGGGAGCGTGAGGGGGTCGCCCCTCACGGGCGGGCAGCGCCGGCCCTCCCGCTTGATTACTTGGCTGGCAGGCGGCGCTGGCGGCTACGGTGGGCGGATGAACCGCCTTACGGCAGCTGCGATCGCGATCGCGGTGCTCACTGTTGCCAGCGGTTGTTCGGCGGTTGCACCTGAACCCGCGTCGAGAGCGCCGAATGGCGATCCGATCGTCGCCGCTCGGAGCCTCCCTGATGCTGGCGGCGTCGTCGCCGGTAGCGACGCCGGTTCGAGCTGCGGCGAATACGTTCTTGAACAAGGAAGTGACCTGCCCAGCACGGCTCGAGCATGCCTCGCGACCGCCGCTATCGCGGGAGACGAGGCGGAACTGGCGTGGAGCACACCGACCACCGAAGGCGACCCAATTGTCTCATTCGCGTTCGTCGGAGGCTCGATCGACGGCGTCGACGTGTACACGACGACAGCGTTCGATCGCCACAACGGTCTTGAAGAGCCCACGGGCGTGGGCGCCAGCTGGTCACTCCTGCACTGCGCCGATCCGGCAGATCTGCACGGTTCGGGCGACTGCGAACGCTACGTCGAGGGATGAATCCTGAGCCGGGCAACTCGGAGACTGGGCCGCATCGCGGCCTTGGATGTGCGAAACGGAGACTGCAGGCAATAGCCTCGAAGTCCGGTATTAACAGACCGACAGATTTCCGAATCTCTACTTCCGGGCCGCCAGCAATCAGTCAGGTGGACGAGCCGGTCGTCAGCCCAGCCCCCTACGCGCACCAGTCGCGCGAGCGACCGTTGACGCTGCGCGCGGTGTCGCCGGTGCCGAGGTCGACGAGCACGGTCGAGGTCGCGCTGAAGCCCGGCTCGCCCGGGTAGTCGTCCGGCCGGCCCTCGACCGAGACGGTCTCGACGGCGAGGTACTGCCCGTTCGGCGAGAGGCAGACGCCGCGGATGCGCCCCGTCGGCGAGGTGCGGAACACCTCCGAGGTGCCGGACGCGTCGACGCGGACGACGGAGTACTGGGTCGCGCCCGTCTCCGGTGCGTACTCGGCCTCGAGCTCGACGTAGCTCCCGGAGTCGAGGAGCAGGATCTGCACGGGCGACGCGGTCGCGCTCACATCCGCCGGCGGGAGGGCGAGCGTCTCGACCGAGCCGTCGGCCAGGTCGATCAGCGAGCCCGACTCCGGATCGGCGACCACGAGCCGGTTCGCGCCGGGCACGAATCCGCGCAGCTCCGCGTGCTGCCCGAGCGGGCTGATCGAGCCGGGCGTCAGCAGGTCGAGCAGGAGCACCGTGTCGTCGAGCGAGTGGGTGACGACCGAGGTGGTGCCGGGCACGAACATCCAGTCGCGCGCCCGCAGCGGCCCGCCGTCTATCCCGAGCACGGGGACCGCCTCGGCCTTCTGGTCGGTGAGGTCGTAGGAGTAGAGGGCGCGGTCGAGCGGGCCCGACGGCGCCTGCCCGGTGAAGGTCCAGCCGAGCACGCCCTTCTCGGGCGAGGAGTGCAGCTCGCGCACGGTCCCGGGGCCGGGGAGCGGGATCACGCCCTCGGAGCCGGTGTCGAGCGTGACCGTGCGGAGGAGGTTCGTGTCGTCCGGCTCGATGGTCACGACGACCAGCACCGGGCCGACGACGGCGTAGTCCTGGATCCGGTCGGCCGTGACGAGGACCCGGGCGTCGCCTCCGGAGAGCGGGCGGACGCGGACGGCGTCGGGCTGCGAGGGGTCGTCGGCCATGCGGTCGAGGGTGAACAGGTCGGGGTCCTTCGTGGTGAAGGAGGCGGAGACGTCGGCGGCCGAGCCGGTCGCGGCGCTGCGGGCGTCGTCGATCCCGATCTCGTAGCGGGTGGCGTAGCGGAGGGTGTCGGTGAAGGTGACGGTGAGCACGCCGCCGTCGAGCTCGGCGGTGTGCGGGGCGTCCGGAGCGACGCGGACGCGGTCGAGCGCATCCGGCTCGAGCGCCTGGTCGAGGTGCAGGCGGGCTCGGGAGCCGTCGCGCTCGACCACGCCGTCGGTACTGACCTCGAGGGACGCGACCCGGGGCCCCTTCGCGACGGTGGCGGCGGTCAGGCCTCCGACCGCGAGAACGAGCACCGCGACGACCGCCCAGAAGAGCCGCGGAAAGCGGGAGGCGCCTGCAGGGCGGAGGCCGGGAGCGAGCCGCGCGCCGCCTTCGGCCCGTCGCCCGCTCTGCGCCGACGTGCGGCGCTCCGGAGACGCGCCGTCCTCGAGAGACGCGCCGTCCTCCGGAGACGCGCCGCGCTCAGGATTCGCGTCGCGCTCAGTAGACATACGGCATCGCCGGCTCGTCGATCGGAGTGAGCGCCTCCGGCTCCAGCACGACCGCCTCGGCGCTGGTGACGCTCGGGTTCGCGCCGAAACCGCCGCTCGCCTCCAGCCACTGCCCCTCCGACCAGGTGTCGGCCCAGCCGGCCTGGTAGACCGGCACGCCCACCGGCTGCGCGTCCACCGCGCAGCAGGTGACGACGAAGCGGGCGATGTAGAAGACGTTCTCGGGGTCGGAGGCGTCGGGGGTCACGAATCCGCTCACCGTCGCCGTGCGGCCGGCGAGGAACTGCTCGCTCGCGCCCTGACGCAGCAGGGTCGCCCAGTCACGCACGCTGAAGGAGGCCGTGTCGCCGGTGGGCGCCGCGGCGGTCACGGAGGCGTCGACGGCGCTCGTGTTGACCTCGCGCTGCGTCGCGGTCGAGGCGGTGAGGGCGGCCGGCGGGAGCACGAGCAGGGCGACGGCGGCGGAGGCGATCACCGCGACTCCGGCCGCGACCGCGACCACCCGGCGCCAGGGGCGGGCGGGCGCGGGGGCGTGGAGGTGCTCGACGTCGTCCTCGTGCTCGTGCTCGTCCTCCTCCGCTCGCGGCACCACCGCGAAGGCCGCGATCAGCAGCACGCCGGCGATCACCGCGAGCACCACCGAGAACTCGAAGTAGCGGGGGTGGATGTAGAGGCCGAGCCGGCCGGTCGCCGCGAGCCACAGGGTCGAGACGACGCCGATCAGGCTGAGGACGACGCCCTTCCAGCGGGCGAGGAGGCGCTCAGAGCGCATAGTTCACCGCCAGTCCCAGCACGGCCGCGGCGAGGGCGACCAGCACGGTGACGCGCACCAGCGTCGCGGCCGAGAACGTGGTGCGGAGCAGCGCGAGCATCTTGACGTCGATCATCGGGCCGAAGACGAGGAACGCGATGATGCCTCCCGGCAGGAACGTGGAGCCGAACGAGAGCACGAAGAACGCGTCCACGTTCGAGCAGATCGAGATGACGAACGCGAGGACCATCAGCGCCAGCACCGACCAGAGCGGGTCGCCGCCGAGCGTGGTCAGCACGTCGCGCGAGACGCCGACCTGGATCAGCCCCGCGATGGCGGCGCCGACGAACAGCGCCGGCATCATCGCCCCGGTCTCCTCGGCGAACAGCAGCACGCTGCGCCGGGAGCGGTCGCGGAGGGAGCGGGAGGGCCGCTCGCCCGCCTCGCAGGCCGCGCGGAAGCGGTCGGTGAGCAGGCTCATCGGCTCGGAGTGGCGGCTGAAGATCCAGCCGACGAGGTTCGCGATCGCGAAGCCGCCGACGATGCGCCAGACGAGGATCCCGTCGGCCCAGCCGAAGGCCTGGTAGGTCGTGACGATGGTGATCGGATTCACGATCGGCGCGGCGAGGAGGAACGTCATCGACTCCGACACCGAGAGGCCCTTGACGATCAGCCCGCGCGCGAGCGGCACGTTGCCGCACTCGCAGACCGGGAGGAGCACGCCGAGCAGCGAGATCACGAGGCGCCGCGGGAGCGCCCGCTTGGGCAGGATCCTCAGCAGCACGGCCTCGGGCACCCACAGCTGCACCGCGATCGAGAGGACGATGCCGAGGAAGACGAACGGCAGCGACTCGATGACGACGCTGATCGAGAGGGTGAGGAAGTCGCGCACCGCGTCCGAGAGGGCGTCGCCCGCCGCGTCCGGGGCGAGCAGGCGCGTCGCCACGAGGACGGCGACCAGGGCGAGCCCGAGGAGCGGCCCGCGCCGCGACCGCCGGGCGCCCGGGGACGCGCGGGTCGGGGCGGCGAGCGCGGATTCGGGGGACATCCCGACCCATCGTAGGCGGGGGCCCTGCGCGGGCCGGCGCGGGGCGCGGCTGCGACGTACCCGGCGAGTGTGAGCCCGGCCCCGCGAGGTCCGGCCGACCGCGAGTGTCCGATGGTCGTCGCACTCGCGCTCGAGTGCGACGACTTCTGGACACTCGGTGCGAGGGCGGGCGCCGAGGGTCGCGGGAGGCGGGCGCGGCACTCGCGCAGCGGCCCTCCAGGTGCAGGATGAGCGCATGCCCGCCTCCCCCGCGCACCCCCTCCGCGTGCGGATGCAGCCGCGCGCGATCGACGAGGCGCACCGCGTCTCGAGTCCGCTCGAGCTGCTCGTCGACCTGACCTTCGTCGTCGCGATCGCGCAGATCGCCCAGCAGCTCGCCCACGCCACCGAGGAGGGGCACCTCGCCGAAGGGCTCCTCCCCTTCGGCATGGTGTTCTTCGCGATCTGGTGGGCATGGATGAACTTCACCTGGTTCGCCTCCGGGTACGACACCGACGACGTGCCCTACCGGCTGCTGACCCTCGCCCAGAAGGGCGGCGTCCTGGTGCTCGCGGCGGGAGTGCCGGCCGGCTTCGAGGAGGGCGACTACCGGGCGATCACCATCGGCTACGCGATCATGCGGTTCGCGCTGGTGAGCCAGTGGATCCGCGTCGCCGTGTCCACTCCGGAGCACCGCACCTCCGCCGTGCGCAACGCCGTCGGCTTCTCGATCGTGCAGGTCGGCTGGCTGCTGCGGCTGCTCCTGCCCGAGGAGGTCGGGGTGGTGAGCTTCCTGCTCCTGGTCGTCTGCGAGCTGGCCGTGCCCCTCTGGGCGCAGCGGGCGGGCGACGCGAACTGGCATCCGCACCACGTCGCCGAGCGGTACGGGCTGTTCACGATCATCCTGCTCGGCGAGGGCGTCCTCGCGGCGGTGATGGGCGTGCAGCGGGCGGTGACGGAGGCGGGCGTCAGCACCTCGCTCGTGCTGGTCGCGGCCTGCGGGCTGGTGATCGTGTTCGCGCTTTGGTGGCTGTCGTTCTCGCATCCCTCCGGCGAGCTGCTGGAGCGGCGGCGCGGCCTCTCCTACCGCTGGGGCTACGCGCACTTCGCGGCGTTCGCGGCCCTCGCGGCGCTGGGATCCGGGCTGGAGGCGGCCGTCGCTGCGACCGCGGGCCACCTCGAGGCGTCCGACACGGTGATCGGCGCGGCCGTCGCGGTGCCGGTCGCGGTCTTCGTCCTGACCCTGTGGGCGGTGCACGCGCCGCTCGGCGAGCACCAGCCGATGCCCGCGCGCCTGGCGCTCCCTGGTGTCGCGCTGGCGCTCGCGACTCCGCTCGTGGCGGGGACGCTCGGCGTGGGCGGGGTGCTGGTCGCGCTGGCCGCGGTGTCGGCGGGGCTGGTCGCCGCGATGGTGGGGCGCGGGCGCACCGCGGAGTGACGGGGTCGGCGGGCGAGGCGCGTCGCCGTCGCGAGAGGCGCGTTGTGGGGGCGGAGGAGCGGACCGCGCCTCGAGACACAGCGCTCGTCGACGAGTCGCCGTCCTGGCGGCGGCGTCCCGGCGGGGGGCGGAACGCTCGACGACCGCGTCGCGGCAGCGGCTACCCCCGGCGCGGCAGCGGCTCCGGGCGGCGGGGCACCCAGCAGCGGACGCGCGAGCGGTAGCGCTCGAAGTCGGCGCCGAAGCGGGCGGCGAGGTCCGCCTCCTCCAGCGGGCGCACGGCCCGGTTCCAGACGACGGCGCCGAGGAGCGCGTACAGCACGACCAGCCACGACGAGAGCAGCAGCCCGACCGCCGCTCCCTGCACGATGCCGGCGACCGCCATCGGGTTGCGGACCCAGCGGTAGGGGCCGGCGATCACCAGCCGGTTGGTCATCGCGATCGGCAGCGGCGTGCCGTCGCCGAGGAGCGACATCGTGAGCCCCGACCAGATCCCGAGCGCGCTCGCCGCGATCAGCAGCAGGACGCCGACGCTGACGACCGCGGGCGGCGCCGCTCCGAGGCCCACGCCCCAGCGCGACTCTAGCCCAGCGATCACCAGCGGGATGACGACCAGCGCGCCTCCCCAGAACACCACGATCTGCCCCAGGGTCGCGGCGAGGTGCGAACCGGGCCGGCGGCCGGCGGTCGCGACGCGGAAGGTGAAGGGACCGGAGGCGATCCAGCGCGTGGGCACCCGGCCGAGCAGGAGCAGGCACGCCGCGACGACGGAGCCGCCCGCCGCGGCGAGCATCGCGACGACGCCCCAGCCCGCCTCCCCCGTCAGGGTGGCCCAGACGGCCAGGGCGACCGCGACGAGGAGCGTCCAGGCCGTCGCGGTGACGGCCGCCCAGCGGATCCCGGCCGCGGCCAGAGCGGAGGCGCCGCCGAACAGCGGGAGGTCGAGAGCCGCGACAGGGACGGGATCGAGGCTGCCGAGCGTCGCGGTCCGCACGGCGGGGACGAGCGCCACGGCGACCCACCAGGCCGCTCCGCCGAGCGCCTGCACGGCGAAGTAGAGGCGTCCCCAGGGCATGGCTGCACGGTACTTCATAGCTGAACCCAAGGAACGATCCAGGGCGTTGACGGGCTCGGCGCCCTAGGCTCGGAACCAGTTCCCGCCGCCTCCACGAGAAGCGGCCCACCACGACGCCAAGGACGACGCCGATGAACCGCACGACCGTGATCACCGCACTCGCCTGCGGGCTCCTCCTCACCGCCGCCGCAGCCACTCCCGCTGTGGCCGCGACCTCGGACACCGCCGGGGACTCCACCCGCTCCGTCGACGAGTTCGGCGTTCTCGCCGCGACCGACGGCGACACGCTGCTGATCAACGGGCGCGCCTTCCTCCTCGAGTAGGCCCTCCCCGCCGCGCGCGGTCGCGAGGACGCCACTCGCGACGCCGGCCTCCTGACCCGCCGCTGCGTCGACGTCGACGCCGCCGCGGCCGTATTCCTGGTGGCCGTCATCGAGGCCGCCGCCCCCGACCGCCGAATCCCGCGCCCCGATGGCCGGCGGGCGAAGCCGCGCCGCGGGCGACCCCGGATCGTCATCCACCCCCACTAGGGTGACGCTACTCATGCCCGGTCCTCCGGCCGTGGACCGGATCCGACAGGGATCCCGCGAGGGGTGCCGCCCGGCAGTCGTCTCGCCCGTTCGCGGACCGCCCTCCCAGGGAAGGCTCCGCCTCCCCGCGGCTGGAGTCAGCATGGAGTCCCCCTTCCCCCTCGCGCACCGGCGATCCGGCACCACCGTAGGACTGCTGTCGACCTTCCCGCCCACGCGGTGCGGGCTCGCGACCTTCACCGAGGCCCTCGGCGGAGCACTGGCCGACGACCACGGCGCCGGCATCCGCACCGTCCGCGTGATGGACGAGCTCGCCGTGCCCGGATCGACACCCGGCACGAGCGTCGTGGCCGAGCTCGTCGCGGGCGACCCGGCGAGCACCGCGCGCGCGGCCGCCGAGCTCGACTCCTGCGACGTCGCGATCATCCAGCACGAGTACGGCATCTACGGCGGACCCGACGGCGACGAGGTGATCGCGCTGATGGAGCGGCTCGCCGTGCCCGTGATCGTGGTCCTGCACACGGTGCTGGAGACGCCGACCCCCTCGCAGCGCCTCGTGCTGGAGCGGGTCGCCTCCCTCGCCGACGCGGTCGTGGTGATGACGGCCGTCGCGGCCGAGATCCTCGAGCGCCGGTACGACGTGGACGCCTCGCGCGTCGTCGTCATCGCGCACGGCGTCCCCGTCTGGAACGCGGCCGCCCGCCCCGCCGCCGCCGCGGATCCGCAGATCATCACCTGGGGCCTGATCGGCCCGGGCAAGGGCATCGAGTGGGGGATCCGCGCAATGGCCGACCTGCGCGACGCCGGCGTCTCCGCCCATTACACCGTCTACGGGCAGACGCACCCCAAGGTCGTCGCGCACGCCGGCGAGGCCTACCGGGAGTCGCTGGCCGACCTGATCGCCGAGCTGCGGCTCGAGGACCGGGTCGTGCTCGACGGCCGCTACCTCGATCCCTCCCAGCTCGCGGCGGCGGTCGCCGAGGCCGACGCCGTCCTGCTGCCCTACGACTCCCGCAACCAGGTCACCTCGGGCGTGCTCGTGGAGGCGCTGGCCGCCGGACGACGGATCGTCGCGACGGAGTTACCCCACGCTCTCGAGCTGCTCGGGAACGGCCGCGGCCGCACGGTCGCGCACGAGGACCCCGCCGCGATGGCCGCTGCGCTGCGCGAGGTGCTCGCCGGCTCCGCCCCCGCAGCCGCTCCGGCCGCCCTCTCCTGGCCCGCGGCCGCCGGCCTCTACCTCGATCTCGTCGAGCGCCTCCGCATCGAGCACGCGGCGTGACCGCGGGGCCCGCCCTCGCGACGGCACTCCCCTACGAGCACCTCGACGCCCTCACCGACGAGCGCGGGCTGCACGAGCACGCGCTGCTCGACGCGCCCCGTCCCGAGCACGGCTACTGCGTCGACGACGTCTCGCGCGCCCTGATCGTGGTGGCGCAGGAGCCGGAGCAGACGTTCCGGACCCGACGCCTCACGGAGCAGTACCTCCGCTTCCTCGAGGCGGCCGCCGAGCCGGACGGCACCGTGCACAACCGGCTGTCGCCCGACGGCGAGTGGGCCGACGCCTCCTCGCTCGGCGACTGGTGGGGCCGCAGCGTCTGGGCGGCCGGGGTGGTGGCCGCGCACGCCGAGCTGCCGCTGACCCGCCGCAGCGCGATGCGGCTCTTCCTCCACCTCGCGGAGGAGCGCTCGCCGGACCTGCGCGCCATGACGTTCGCGGTGCTCGGCGCGGTCGAGGTCGTCGCCGTCCGCCCGCACTCGCTGGTCGCGGTCCAGCTGCTGCACGACGCCGCGCCGATGCTCCTCTCCTGCACGGATCAGGCCTGGCCCTGGCCGGAGGCGCGCCTGCGCTACGCCAACGGCTGCGTCCCCGAGGCGCTCCTGGCGGCCGGCGAGGCGCTGCAGGATCCGCCGCTGCTCGCGCGCGGGTTCGCCGCTCTCGCCTTCCTGCTGGGCCTCGAATCGCGCGACGGCCGCCTCTCGGTGACGGGCGTGGCCGGCCGCGGGCCCGACGAGCTCGGAGTGCTCTTCGACCAGCAGCCGATCGAGGTCGCCGCCATCGCCGCCGCGTGCGCCCGCGCCCTGACGCTCGACGAGGATCCGCTCTGGCGCGAGGGCCTCGCCTCCTGCTGGGCCTGGTTCCACGGGGTCAACGACTCCGCGACCGTGATGGTCGATCCGCTCTCCGGCGCCGGGTACGACGGGCTGGAGCCTCAGGGGCGCAACGAGAACCGGGGCGCGGAGTCGACGATCGCCGCCCTGCACACCTCGCTCGTGGTGCGACGGGCCGGCCTGCAGCCGACGCGGCCGAGCGTCCCGGCGGCCCCCGCGGCCGTCGCCGCCCGATGACCGCAGGACCCGGGGACCCGGCGGCCGGGCTGCGGATCGCGATGCTCGCGCCGATCGCGTGGCGCACGCCGCCGCGCCACTACGGGCCGTGGGAGCAGGTCGCGAGCCTCCTGACCGAGGGGCTGGTCCGCCGCGGAGTCGACGTGACGCTCTTCGCGACCGGCGACTCCGTGACGACGGCCGCGCTCGAGTCGGTCGCTCCGACGGGCTACGCCGAGTCGGGCCGCGACGGCCGCGTCTGGGAGGCGCTGCACATCGCGGCGGCCCTCGACCGCGCCGGCGAGTTCGACCTGGTGCACAACCACCTCGACTGGCTGCCGCTCGCCCTCGCGGCGCAGTGGCCCGTGCCACTCGTGACGACGGTGCACGGCTTCTCGGGGCCCGAGATCCTGCCCGCCTACCGCGAGGCGCTGCGGCACCCGCGCACCGCGCACCTGGTGTCGATCTCGGACAGCGACCGCTCCCCCGAGCTCGACTACGCGGCGACGGTGCACCACGGGATCGACGTGGACGGCTTCCCCGCCGGATCCGGAGGCGAGGACCTCGTGATCCTCGGCCGGATCCACCCCGACAAGGGCATGGCGGAGGCGGTCCGGATCGCCGCCGCGGCCGGACGCCGACTCCTCATCTGCGGCATCGTGCAGGACGAGCGCTACTGGCGCGAGGAGGTCGAGCCGCTCGTCGACGGGACGCGCGTCGTCTACCGCGGCTCGGTCGGGCCGGAGGAGCGCGCCCTCGTGCTCGGCGGAGCGCTCGCGCTCCTGCATCCGATCGGCTTCGACGAGCCGTTCGGCCTCTCCGTCGTCGAGGCGATGGCGTGCGGGACGCCGGTGATCGCGTACCGCCGCGGATCCATGGCCGAGATCATCGACGAGGGCGTCACCGGGTACGCGGTGTCGTCACGGGAGGAGGCGGTCGCCGCGGTCGAGCGGGTCGGACTCCTCGACCGCGCGGCCGTGCGGGCGACCGCGCGCCGCCGCTTCGCCGTGGACCGGATGGTCGACGAGTACCTCGCGGTGTACGCGGGAGTGCTCGGGCGCTGAGGCCGGTGTCACGTCGGCATCGGATGCTCGCGTGACTCCCAGCCCTCTGCACCGAGTCGCCCGGGAAGGCTCGTTCTCGACGCGGAGAACGAGCCTTCCCGGGCGACTCGGTGCAGAGGGCTGGGAGT
>NZ_PSTN01000035.1:0-25360 GCF_002930955.1 Rathayibacter sp. AY1A4
TTTCGACTGTCGAGGCCACCGCGTCAAACGCGGACGGCGACACGGCCTGGTTCCTGACGATCCACGGGGACATCAACGCTTCCTGAGGTCGGCGTGACTTCTACACCGGCCACGGCGGCGGCTCGTCCCATATGGGGATAGCTCACAGAGGCACTGTCGGACCGGCAAAGTTCGTTCGTGACGCCTGAGACGAATCCGTGCTCTGAGGGCATTCACTACTGAGGGGGTGATGTCGGATGGTCGGTGCTGCTGAGGCGACGCTGGTGGATCGTCTTCGCGGCGATGACCCGTCGGCACTGGATGTTCTCTTCCGGACGCACGCGCGCGCGGTCTACAGGGCCGCGGGAAGCTTCCTCGCGGACGCCGGCCACGCGGAGGACGTCGTCCAGGAGACCTTCTTCCTCCTGTGGCAGCGCCGCTCGAGCGTGCGCATCGTGGGGGAGTCGGTGCTGCCCTGGCTGCTGGTGACGGCGCGCAACCTCAGCTCCTCGACCAACCGCCGCGAGCAGCGCCGACGCCACCAGCCCCTCTCCGACGACACCGCGTCTCCCGGCGTCGACGCTGAGACGAGTGACCGGCTGCTGGACGTGCGGCGTCTGGTCGAGCAGATGAGCGCGACGGACCGGGCGATCTGGACGGCGTGCGTCGAGGACGACCTCAGCTACAGCGATGCCGCGCGCTCACTCGGCCTGTCCCACGGGACGGTCCGCAACCGTCTCTCCCGGGTGCGGGCATCGGTGACGAGAGCCCTGACGGAACGGACAGAGGACCATGGACAGTCGTGACCTGAGCGACGAGCAGCTCGAGCGCATCAGCGCGCGACTCGCGCAACGGATCCGCCGCCGCCGACGTCTCGTCCAGGCTGTGGCGGTGACGATCGCCGGGGTCGCCGGCGCGGTCCTCAGCGCGGGAGTCCTCACGGCGGTGACGACGGATCGCGGCACTCCGGTCGCAGCGTCCGTCACCTGCTGGGAGCAGGACGGGCAGGGCGTCGCCCTGTCGGGCGAGATCCGGACGCCCGCCGAGCGGTCTACCGCGTCGCTCGCCGCGGCATGCGCCGCGCTCACCGGGTCGGGTGCCGACGGTGGGACCGCAGACGGGACGGACGCCGCTCAGTACTCCCTCGCAGGAAGTCAGGTCTGCCAGGAAGACGGGCAGATCCGGATCTTCACGGGACTGACCTCCACGGTCGACTGCACCAACCCGCCCGCGACCCAGACGGGAGTGGACCAGTGACCATCAGACGCGCGAGAACTCTCACGCGCAGCATCTTCGGCCTCTGCGTGGCGCTCGTCCTCAGCGGATGCGCGACGAGTGCCACGAGTCCCGGCTCTTCGTTGACGTCGCAGGTGCGGGGTGAACTGCTCAGTGCCGAAGACGCGACCAAGCCCGTCTACGAGACCACCTCGGTCATCGGTGATCAAGGATCAGGCGGATGGCTGCTCGATCACCCGGTCAGCCTTCGCATCATCGGCATTGACGGCCAGTCGAAGCTCAACGTCGACGGGCCGTGCAACACGCTGACCTACGACCTCCAGTCCGCCGGCCTGCAGCCGTCCGTATGGGTCGTCACCGAAGGCCCCGCGACGACCTACGTCGGCTGCCTCGACGTGGCCGGCGAACGAGAGCAGTGGCTGGTGGGCACGCTGGGCGCCGAGGATGTCAGCCTCACGCAGACCACCACGGCGATGCGTATCCGCTCCGGCCCCGTCACCATCGACGCCACCGCCAGCACGACCCCCATACCCACCGAGACGCCTGCCGAACCAACGGAGATGACGGAGGCCCTGACACCCACCGTTCCGACGGAAGGCCCGCCGGGCACCCCCATCGCCACCGCCGCCTCTGAGGGGCCGATGATCGACGTCCAGCAGCTGACGAACCCGGCGCTCGATCTGGCCAACGGTCTCGGGACCCGCCTCTCGACGCTCGGCGCGGAGGAGAAGAAGCAGTACCCGATCTACGCAGTCAGAACCACGTACAAGGAACTCGCCGCGTACGAGCCCGCTCTCGCGGACCACTACTGGGTCGCACCGGACGAGCCGGTCTGGGCACTAACCGTGCACGCACCTGCGGAAAAAACGGACGTGCCCTACGGCTTCGACCTCCATCGAGTGGACGTCTTCACCGCCGTATACGACGGGATCAGCGGCGAGCTTCTGGCGACACGGGGCGATGTCGACCTCGCGTCTCTCGGTGCGCCTGGCGAGCTGATCACCGCCGCATAGATCCGTTGTCACCGTCCCGGAAGAGGATCGATCACCGGGTCGTCACGCGGTGCGGCCGAGCATCGCAGCGGACGCTGCGGCGCAGTTCTCCGAGCGACGCGCTCGATCGTGTCTTCAGAGCATGGCGGCCCACCGAGGCGACTGTTTTAGAGGACTTGTCCGTCACCTATGGCTTTGGGGCCTTCAACGATAGTGAAGGCCGCTCCGGCGCTGAGGGAGCTGTAGTCGATGTCGTACAGAAGCTGAAGGGTCACTTCGCTCGTCTCGCCGGGATCGACTTCAGTAGACTCGCTGCTGCGCACGATCACGCCGAGATGCGTTCCGTCGCCGCCGACGACGACGACATGTGGTCGATACCTTCCGTCGAGACCGATGGGCGCCTTTCGGCCGCCGTCGCTGGTTGGACGGAGACGGATCCTCGCGCGAACCGTTCTCGCGTCTGATTGCGGTGGGGTCACCGGCTGACCACTCTGCCTACTGTTCGATGCATAGAGTGATCATCGCAGCCGCGCTTCGCGTCCCGGATTGGGATCGTTCAGCGCTTCGGTCGCAGGGGCAGGCCGGTCCGCCCAGTAGGCGAAGGATTCCGATCCTGGGCCCGCGTCAGGAGGCGTCGCTGTCTCTAGTCGAGGTGTCGATCGAGTCGAGGGTGACAACCATGACGGGCTGTATCGACCGCGTTTGAACTGCTCGAGCGTCTTCCACTGCTCGAGCGTCTTCCACTGCGCTGCGGACGAGCGTGAAATGGACAGACCCTGATGCGAAGTCGGCTTCGGGGTCGACAAAGATTGGCGACGACTGAAGCGACAGGACGGCTTGAGCCGCACGGCCCGACGAGAGTCGAACCATTCGGGGGAGCAGCCCTTCGATCAGGAACAATCCTTGTGCGACCACCTGCTCCCGCCACGATACGTTGGCGGCCGGAAGGTTCGAGCGTAAGTGGATGCTATTCACCCACCACTCCACTCCCCAAGCATCGGACGGCGGAGCCGTCCGGAGGCGAGAGGCGGCGTAGGACCGAAGTACAACCGAGTCACCTGAACGAGTGAACCCGCGTTCGATGAGCGGTCGGAGCGTGGGATCGTCGTCGACCGCCCTGACCGTCGACGGCGCGCTCAATCGCATCTCGTCGTTCAGCCAGCGCTCCACGGCTCAACTCTGTCACGCAGTGACGTTGCGCATCGTCCCGTAAGGGAATCGTTCACCGGTCCATGGCTCCCTCTAGGTTGTTGCCGCACACCCGTCTAGTGTCGCGTCATGAGCGAGCGGACGAAGCGCACGGTTCGATGGGGTTGGGTCAACGTCGCGTTGTTCGCCGTCGCGGCGATGTTCCTGCTGCTGATCACCGTCCAGACGGGTTCCTGCACCGATTACGTCGACGGGACTGGGGTGTGCACACTTACGCCGCCGCCGGACCGCCAATGGCTGGTGCTGGTGATCGGTGGCGGGGTTCTCGCTTTCGCGCTCTTCAAGGCGTTTCGTCGGCGCTGACCCGCCGCTGGCTCATCTGATCGGGCTGTTCGAGCGTCCAGACAGTGGTCGCCGGTCCTGTCCCGTAACAGGGTCGTTCACCGGGATGGCCCGAGCTCGAGCGCAGCCCGCTTGCGGCGGGAACGGATCCTTCGGAGAACGATGCCGGTCACGAGGAACCCGAGCCCTGTCGGGATGGTGCCTGCGGTCAGAAGGACGGCGTGGAGCGCGAGTAGGAGGTAGTCGATGGAGGACAACCAGGTCATCGACAGAGGGCCGAGGACGTCCATGATCAAGAAGGAGAACAGGGAGATGGCCAGTCCACACCAGGCGAGGCTCGCTGCGGCAGGAATCAAGGCGAGCGGGACGCGGCGACGCGGATGTCTCCGGGCCACTATGTGAGCGGCGACAGCGGCGAGGGCGATCCACGTCCCGACGCCGATCGCACCGAACGCGATTCCGAAAACTCCCTCAGACGGGTCCGAATCGGTCACGCCCGTTGCGATCATGAAGCTGCTGAGCATGAGAATCAGGGCTGCTATCGCGGTGGCGAGTCCCACGCCCGACCAGGTGATGAGGCTGTCCAGTGAAGTTTCGGGTGCTGTAGTCGAGGTCGTCGGAGTTGCTGAAGCGGGAGTGTTGGTCACGATCAGGGGTCCTCGTTGGTAGCGGGAAGGACGTGGCTCATCGTGCAGTGACGGTGAGGTTCAGCTCTTCCCCTACGCGCAATATCTCGTTCGAGGGGAAGCGGAACGGGTTGAGGTAAAACAGGTCATCGTCCGTCATGCCGAATCGTGCCGCGACGTCCTCTGCGAGGTCGTTGCGAGCGACGCTGTATGACGTTGGTACTCCGTTCGTCGTTTTGGTCTCGCCACGTGCTGCTGCGCGCGGGCCGGTGTCCCGGGCGACGAGGGTGCTGCGTTGGGGCTCCACACTCCACTGGATGTCAGCGATGGCGATGATTTCCGTCGAGCAGTCCGGGTCGTTCTGCGGTCGGGTCGTGAGGACGAGCTGATCGATCGCTGTCGGGTCGCCGCGGAACTCGGCGAGGTTCCGCCACGCCTTGTAGGGCTTTCCCGACTCCGCGTCCGCGAGGCGCATCGGGAAATCAACGTTGAAACAGGTGGCACCCTCATTGATCGGATCCAGCGCCCCCATGACCGCGACGAAACCGGAAGAGGATTCTGTTGCGGCGGGGATCGCGAGCGCCTCTGACGCGAGGGCCAGCCGACCGTCTGCCGCACTCAAGCGAATGACGCTGGCCGTCCCATCGCTCCCCGTGAACGTTGCCACGCCAAGGTCGCCGGTGAGCGCAGCGTCGGAGCTGCCATCCGTGGGCGTCACCCGAGCCGGCGGCGTGGGCTGTGGCGTGCATCCCGTGATGACGATCAGGCATGCTGCGACTACGACCGTGCTTCGCGCCCTCGAGAATGCCCCCATCGGCTCAGGGTAAGCAATGTCCCCACTCCTTTCTTGGTGGGCAGCGTTGGCGCCTTCTCCTGTAACGCTAGGGATGATCGTCTACCGGGTGGGTTGGTTGAAGGATTCTCTGGCGTCGGTGATGGTGCTTCCGTTGCGGAGGGTGAGTGTGACGGTGAAGGTCGGCTCGGGTCCGCTGCGGCCCGTCTCGCCTCCCTCGGTGAGGCCGGTTCCGGGCCACCAGGCTGCCCAGTGGCCGTCTGTGATCGTGGCGAGGACGCTCGTGCCGTCGTTGGTGCGGATGGTGAGTCCGGTCACGTCCGAGCCGACGTCGCCGCTGGTGAAGACGGCGGGCGGAAGGTTCTCGCCGGTGAACTGGCTGATGCCTCCCTGCGTGTATTCGTCAGCGAGCGGAGTGAACCCGCCCTCGCTTCCGGTGGAACTGATGAGCGCCCTCCCGGCAGTGCTCGTCCCGGCCGGGATCTCGATGAGGCACGCCCGCTGGCTGGGGGTCGTGTAGGAGAGCAGGACCCAGTCGCCGCGCCGTTCCCCTATCGCCGGCTGCCCGAGCTGCTCCGTGTCACCAGCTGCACACGCCGCGCCGGCGACGGTCAGGTCGGAGGCGCTGGCAACCTCCGCGGTCGACGTCCATGAGGCGTACGCGCGGGAGTCGACACCGGACGGCAGGACGGCGAGAGCGACCCCCAGCGCTGCGGCCGCGAGTCCTGCGGGAAGGATGAACTGCCATCCCCGAGGACGCCGAGCGGCGGGCTCTCGAGCGGCGACCGGGTCGCTGTGGAGGATCATCTGGAGCCGCGCTTCGGCGGCCTCGCGAGCCGGGCCGTCGAGCTCGTACTGGGCGGCCGGGTCGAGGTCTTTCGTGGCGAGGAGTTCGGGCGTGGTCATGATGCCTCCAAGGCGGGCGCGTGGTGCTGATGCGAAGGGGGATCGAGCAGTGCCCGCAGCGCGGTGCGTGCTCGGTGAAGTCGGAGCCGGAAGGCGACGGCGGTGATGCCGAGCACTCCGGCCGCGGACGGGGAGTCGAGTCCTTCCCAGGCCGTCAGCGCGATCGCTTCCTGGTGCTGCGGTTTGAGTTGCTGCCACGCCTGGTAGAGGTCGAGCCGGGTCGCGATCGCGTCCTCCGGTGACCGCGCGGCCGCGTCGGTGTGAGCGGCGACCCGGATCGCGAGCGCGGCGGAGCGCTGCTGGCCGCGAAGGTCGTTGAGGAGGCAATTCCGGGCGATGGTGAACAGCCACGCCCGCGCGGGCTCGTCCTCCGACGGCGCGGTGTCGTGGCGGCGCCAGGCGATCAGGAACGCCTCGTGCGCGAGGTCGGCGGCACGCTCGGGGTCAGTGCGACGCCTCAGGAATCTGACGACGCTGACGTACTCGCGTTCGTACAGCTCGGAGAAGCTCGCCTCGCGAGCGGACTGTGGTGGGCTCATACCTGGGACATGTCCCCAGCCGAGCTGCTGTTACAGATGATCGACCAGTTGATGTTCTGTCCCACTCCGGGACCTCGGCTACGGAACCGCTCGCGAATGATGAAGCCCGAGTTCGGCACGTCAGGCGCCGAGGGCGCCAGGCAGTTTCCTTTCGAGTCGCGCTGCTCGGCTCGCGGCGAGTCCGATCGCCAGCAGCACGCCGCACACGATGGGGAGCTGCAGTCCAGCCGGCAGCGCTGGATACATCGGGAAGAGCACTGCTCCGAGCACCTCAATCCCGATCAGCAGGACAGGCAGACCGATGAGTACGAGCGTCGAAACCGCGGCGGTGACTCGCCCGCGCCAGGGGAGCGCTGTGAGCAGGCCGAGCGCTGCGATAGGCGCCGCTGTCGAGAGGCCGGGACCAAGCCACCCAGCGGACGCCGAAACGAAAGCGATGATCAGTTCCGCGGCAGAAGCCGCCAGTGCCATGCCGCGGGCGGCACCTGTTCGTCCGGCCACCGCGAGCCCGAGCGCGACAACGAAAGCGGCTCCCGCAAAGACGGAGGGATTGGTGAACGGTCCGATCGCACCGGGATAGTTGATCCCCGGTGACCAGTTGATCGTGAAATAGAAGATGAAGAACGCCGTGGCGAGAGCGAGCGGAATGATCGCGGCCGGCGATCGGCCAGCGTGCGAACGGAAGTGGTGACGCACCCCACCGACCATCAAAGTGACTCGCTGTCCGAGCGTGGGGCGGGACCGGCCTGCGTCGTCGGCTTCGTCCAACAGGATGCCGAGCAGCACCTCACCGTGCTCCGCCCTCCATACGGGCGGGTACCAGCGCAACGCGCGTCGGAAGCGGTCGGCTCGGTAGGCGTCATCGTTCGTCGTCATGCCGTTCTCCAATCAGGGGCGTGGCCAGGTCGGATCGCTGCGGCGGGAACGAGGCCGAGGTTCGCCCGTGCTCGGCGCGCGCTGGCTTCCATGCGGTCGACCTCGACACCGAGCGCAGTACGGCCGGCGTCGGTCAGTCGGAAGTAGCGACGGACTCGACCGTTGATCCGCTCATCTCCATCGGAGGAGATGAGCCCCTCTGAGTCGAGCCGTTCGAGTGCGGCGTAGAGCGTCGTCACTCGAAGGCGCACGCGATCCTCGGACTGCTCCTCGATCTCCTGGAGGAGCGCGTAACCGTGGCGCCGACCTGTCGCCAACGTGGTCAAGATCCAGAACGTCGTCTCTCGCATCTCGCCGACCATGATCCGAACCATACTCCAACGCTCGCACTATGAGTCACCGAGTGAGTCCACTGCACTCGTGCGCCAACACTTGGCGCTACATTCCGGGAATGACCAATCGCACGCTCGGCAACGCGTACACGGCCGTCCTTCTGATCGTGGGGGCGGCAATGACTTTCATCGGCGCGTTCACCTCAGGCTCAGTGGGCGCCACCGCCGCCGTCGCCTTCGGTGCAGCGGCGGTGGCGGCGGGGCTCGTACTCATCGGTATCCGCTTGACGACCCCCACCCGTTAGTCGCGCGACGAGCGGACTTGAGGAGCGGTCCCGTAAGGGGATCCCCATACGGGACGGCCGGCCAGCGCTAGCGTGGGGCCGGCGAGGAGGGTGAATGCACGCCGATTGGGACGAGTCGTATTTTTGCAGTCCGGGTTCTTAGCTTCCGACGTCGGGGTGGTGCCAGACGGTCACGGCGATGCCGTCAGGGTGAGGAATGGGACCCCTCGCCGGTACCCGCGAAATACCGCCAACCGAAATCGACGGTCAGGGCGAAAGAGGCATCCGTTGCGCGCACATCCGCTGGAGTCGACTCGGTGATCGACCCTTCGTAGGACTGACGGTTGAATCCCTGAGGGAGCGGGAGGCCATCGACCTGCAGTCTGGAGGCGGCGACGAGAGTCCACCGGACGGTAGCCATTCCGTTGGCACCTCCACCGGGAAGCCCGCGACCACCACCACCGGAGACGTCACCGCTCTGCAGTAGGTCGATGCCGACCAGGGAATCAACGACTCTCACTCCTGTGTCGTGGATTCCGTTGGTCGCGAGGAATCGATCGACGGCTTCGGCCGCTGCGAGCTGATCGGTGCCGTCCACCGCGTAGACGATTCCTCCGTCGAGTCGGCAGACCGTCGTGATCGCTGACCCCGACTCGCCGATCTGATCGGATCCTCCCTCTCCGAAGCACCAGTCCTCCGTCGCCCGTGCCACCTCTCGCACGCCCGGCACGGCGTCCACCGCCATCGCCTCCTCGAACAGCGGACGCGTGTCCTGCCGTGCTGCCGCGACAATGGGCGAGGTTGGCGACGGCCCGGGCATGTCACCGGCACAACCGGAGAGCGGGATCACAGCGGCTGCAAGAGCGAGCAAACCCCGCCAGAGGAGTCGCCTTTCACGGCCAGGGTCGGGTCGCGCGTGCATGCGCCCACCGTACGACGCTCTCGCCGGTGCACCCAGGCTGCATACGCGACTACCCGTCGTCACGGAACCTAGTTCCAGCCGTTCACGACACCTAGAATGAGTGACAAGTTACGTGATAACTCCACCCGGCGCGCCATTCTGCCAAGTCAATGTCACGTATTCGGCCGTATAAGTGACCGGGGTCAGCGATGCTCGTCGGCTACATGCGCGTCTCGAAGACCGACGGAACGCAGACCACCGATTCCGCAGCGCGATGCGCTACTCGCGGCCGGCGTCGACGACGCTCAGCTGTACTCCGATCTCGCGTCCGGCCGGAAGGATGATCGGCCGGGCCTGCTGTCGTGCCTGAAGGCACTGCGCGAGGGGGACACGCTCGTGGTGTGGAAGCTCGACCGGCTAGGACGCGACCTTCACCACCTCGTGAACACGGTCCATGACCTCACCGCGCGCGGCATCGGGCTGAAAGTGCTCACGGGTCAGGGCGCGGCGATTGACACAACCACCGCCGCCGGCAAGCTGGTCTTCGGGATCTTCGCAGCCCTCGCCGAGTTCGAGCGCGAGCTCATCTCCGAACGAACCATGGCCGGCCTCGCGTCCGCTCGAGCACGCGGTCGGGTCGGCGGGCGCCCGTTCACCATGACGCCCGCCAAGGTGCGACTCGCCATGGCGTCGATGGGCAAGCCGGAAACGAACATCGGCGCCCTCTGCAAAGAACGCGGCATCTCCCGCCAGACGCTCTACCGCCACGTCTCACCCACCGGTGAGGTACGACCGGACGGCCTCCGCGTCCTCGGACGCAAGAGCACCTAGACGCAGCTCGCCGAGGCCGGCGTACGCTCTGAATGACGGCTCCGGTAGTTGTGCAGACGACATTGAAGATCTGTGCGGAGTACCTCGAGAACTGACACGTATGCGGATGCTCCACTGCGACAGATCCATTGTTTTGACGCAGAAACATGTTCACTCATTGCCTCGTTACCATCGACGGTTCCGTAACGGATCCCTGGCCGGCTGATGAGGCCGCGCTGCGGCCGGGTTCAGCTGGTGAGTCGGCGGACCTGTTCGGCGGAGAGCTGGCGGTCAGCGTAGAGGACAACCCGAGCGGTCGGGTCCGTGCTGTGCGCATCCGGACCTTCCCACCTCCGCTGGAGGCCGAGTTGCTCGATGGTGCGGCGGGAGCGTGCGTTGCGTTCTGCGACGACCGCGGTGACGGGCAGCTCCGGTCGGAGTGAATGGGCGAGTTCGATGCCGGTGAGGGCGACTTCCTGCGCGTAGCCCTTTCCCCAGTGGTCGGGGTGGAGGGTGAACGCCACGTTCCAGGCCGCATCGGAGAGGAGGGTGCATCCGCCCATCCCGATCAGATCATGGTTGACGGTGGGGGATTCGCGCCGGCGGATCACCCAGCTGCTGAGTCCGTCTTGTGTCCACTGGGTTCTCCGGTACGCGATGACGGCCCGGGTCTGATCGGCGGAGAGATGGAGGAGGAGTGAATCTTCTTCCGCGATCCGCGGATCGGTGTAGAGGCGGGACAGCTCGTCGAGGTCGGTTTCGGCGGGCCGGCACAGCCGGAGTCGGTCGGTGAGCACGTCGAGGTCCCCTGGGGCGCAGGCCTGTCCGTCGCTCACGATCATGGGACGAGGATTCCACGTCCCGACCGCTCGACGAGCCTTGTGTGCGCGTGCGATCCGGTCGCGGGAGGTACCCCGCACGGGGATCGGTGACCGGTTGTTCTCAATTGCTGACGTGAGCCAGCGTCCGCGCGTACGCGATCATCGCATGACCACCGAGCGGATGCGGCGCGGGATCCCCGTGAGGCTCGAAGCCGGACGCCTTGTAGAGGCTTTCTGCCCGATCGTTTCCGGCGCGGACGTGCAGCTTCAGGACGAGGTAGCCGAGCTGAGCAGCGGTCTGGATCGCGTCGTCGAGCAGCATCCGGCCGAGCCCGTGCCCTGTCTCGCTCGGTGCGACGGCGAGCAGTTCGAGCAGCGCACTGTGTCGGCCCGGACCATCGCCCGTGTCGACGGTGAGAGCGAACCCGAGGGGATCCGAGCCGATGACGGCGAACCGAACGAGAGGCCGGTGGAACTTCGCTCGAGCCCTCTCGGCGACCGCGTCGTCCTGACTGCATCCGTCTCGTGCTCTGAGTGCCTCCAGCCAGAGGTCGATGCAGGGCCCGCGATCGTCAGGCGAACCGGCTCGGATCTTCATGCGCTGAGGCTATCGAGGCAGCCATCGGACATGTTCCGAATCCGAGTCGCGTCCTCGTTGTGGACGCCGGCTCGCCGGCTGACGCTGGACAGCAGCTCGCCGAGGCGTGGTCGTGTCACCGAACGAGACGTCGGGCGAAGGACCGGCACATGCTCCGAGGGGCGGGCGTGCGCGAGGAGCGATTCGTACAGTGGAGGTATGAGTGTGATGAAGGAGACGGGTACCGCGCGGCGGAGCGGACGAGGGTGGACGCGGGCTGCGTTCGTGCTGGGCGTTCTCGCCGTCGTGTCCTACGCCGTCGGATACCTGGCGGTGGCCCACCTGTGGGTGGGCGATCCCCTCGTCATCGGAGTCGCGACCACGCTGCAGTACCTTCTCCCGCTGGCCGGCGTCCTCGTCGGTCATCAGGCGCGACGACACGTCGGTCCTCGCTGGGAGTCGACGGTGGGACTCGTGCTCTCCTACCTCTTCCTGGCCTTTGCCGTGGTGCCGGTCGTCATCGGCTTGGCCGGACTGCTGCTGGCACGCTGATCGATCGACGACCCGGATCATTCAGCGGTTCACGCGATCCGTCGCCGTCTGAACGATCGGCAGCTTCTTCGCACGAAGGGTAGCGGCGAGGAGCCAGCCGAGGAGGGAAGCGATTCCTGCCGTGACTGCATATTCCGTGATGACGCCCGCGGAGGAGGGCCAGGTCGCGTTTCCCGACGCGAGTACCAGCGCGGTGGAGGCGGCGGCGCCGATCACGAGTCCCAGACCCAGGAACGCGGCCGCCTGCCCGACACGAGGGAAGCGGCGTGTCCGCCGGTCGAGCCAGAGACTCGAGGGAAGCCACAGGAGAGCGCCCGCTACAGCGAACGCAGCTGCCGTGCCCGCGATGAGCCCTGCTGCGGACCCGCCCGATACATCCCAGCTGCCCACAGTTCGCAGCAGCGCAAGGACCGCAACGGCAGGCCACGCCAGAATGCCCCATGCCAGTTCTCGTGCATCCATGGACATCAGGATCCGGCACGTCGGTGAACACGCCATGAATCAGAACGTTCAGCACTCCACGATCATGTGTTCCGTAAGGGGATCGTTCAGCGGTACGGCAGGAGCCGTTGTCAGCCGACACCGACGCCGGTTGCTCGGGCTCGGTCCCGCAGCGATACGAGCAAGGACGCGGCGGTTTCGTCGCTCGCGGGCCGTAGCCCGAAAGCGCCTTGCCGGCCGTAGGGTGCGAGGTCGATCGATCCGTCCGCGGTGCTCACGCGAAGAGCTCGACGGTGGAAAAACCGCTCTGATACGCGGACGACCGATACTTCCTCGACGTCAGGCCACGTCACTCCTGCGCGCCGGTCAGACTGCGCGGAGAGGAACCACAGACCGGTTTCGTCCGCCACGACGACCAGGTAGTTGCCGACCGCGAGTATCGCGTCCTTCTTCTCGATCCACTGCTTGAGTCCAGGGGCGGCAGACGAGACAGCGAAGATGTCGCTAGTCGGCTCGTTCTGCCTCAGCACGGCCATCCGGCGCTCCACTCGCCGCGCGAGGCCCGAGAACATCCAGACCATCAGAAGGACGACAAGCATCGCGATCCCCAGCGCCCACAGCGCGGCCACCAGTGGCTCACCTCCGCTGCGCCGCGTCAGCAGGACGAGTTCCATGCCGATCAGGACAACCGGTAGACCGAGTAGTGCGGCTCTGACGCGGAATGCCCGGACCTGCTGAACGTCCGCGAGCGCGTCGGCCAGCGACGAGCTGCGGTGACCCCGGGTTTGCGCGAGGCCGTTGTCGCATCGGTCATGGACGAGACCAGCGCCTTGAGCGCTCCGTTGATCCACCGCGGCGCGGATTGCTCGGCGGACGGCTCTTGCTTCCCGATGATCGAGCCGGCCCGCACCAGCTGGCCGCATGATCGCGCCCGTCCTGTGATCGACGAGCGGCAATCGCGTCCTGCGGAAGCGGAGAGTGGTGTAGCCGGCGCGTTCCTCGTCCTCCGCTCTGTAGGGAAGCATCCAGATTGCGATCAACGACCACGCAAGGCTGATCAGCATCCCTACGAGCAGGCTGAGTGCGACGATGCCGGGCTGCGAGAACGAGCCGTCTTTCTCGAAAGTGAAGGTTGCTATCGCAACGAGCAGGAGGGCCCCGAAAATCAACATGCTCGCCATCGCGTACAGCCCGTGGAGAAAACGACTCTGACCGGACCAGCCCGGAAGCAGGTCCACAAGGGCCCCGACTTCGTATCGGTCGTACTTCGTCATCTCGGACCCTCCCGAACTGCAACCCTGCCACGATCATCCGCGTCCGCCCCCGCGCGGGACGCCCAGCAAGACGATCGTCGTGCGGGTCGACGGACTCGCTACACAAGGCTGTAGGAGCAAGATCCCCATCCCACACCCGCGTACCGCCTGCGGACGCCGTAACCGCGACCAGGCTCCCTTAGGGAAGCATCGCCATTGTCGGAGCCTAACTGCAGGCCTCCGCGGCCAATGGTGTCCGGCGGGGTGGCGGCCCGTATGGGGATCGCTGAGCGGTCACCGATCAAGGAAGTTCCTCTGGAAGGCGGTCGGCCCGATCGCCGGCGCCTTCGGAGGGGACGTCATCCTGGTGCCGGACCGCAGACTCCCAGGCGGCGGGATCCCGGTCGTACGCAGCCGCGGCCGCAACGTACCTGGCGAATGCCACGCATGCGCGCTCCACGTTTCACTCCCGGATCGCGACGTCGTTGAGGAGCTGCGCACCGAAGTGCACAATCTCGTCTCGGTAGGAGCTCATCGCCTCCGACATCTATTCCCCGTGATCGACGGCTGATGCGCGAGTGTCCAGGTAGGTGCTCCATCGCGCGTCGAGCTGGGCTCGAAACGGATCGACCTCCCGGTCGTGGGAAGGCATCGTGTTCATGCTCGAACCCTAGAACCCGCCGAGGCCGTTCCATTGAGGATCGAGGACCGGTCACGTGGAACTTGGTCGCTCATCCGGGCCCAAGAAAGGAGTTCGCAGCCTTCGGCTAACAGCTATCGAACGCCGCGGGCTCGTTCGTAGCACCGGTAGAGCACGATCGCGCCAACGGCTGACACGACGAGTCCGACCAGAAAGCCCACGAGCAGGACCGGGCTGAGCTGGCCCCCGGTCTGATTCAGGTCCGCACGAACGCCGGCCTGAAACCCCAACACCGAGCAGATTAAGGCGATCACGACACCCGACGCGAGCAGGCTTAAGCCCTTGAGTACTTCCACCATGACCACCCCCGGTCGCGAAGCTACCGCAGAGTATCTCACTCGAGACCCCGCCGTCCCGTGTGGGGATCGTCCTACGGGCGGTCGATTTCGGCCAGTCGACGGTCGTAGTCGGCCAGCTCGTTCCGCATCTGCTCGACCGACCTCGGCGTGAAGCGCCTCACTTGCAAGTCAAGGATCGCATCGGCCACCACGTCGCTGACCTCGAACTCTGCGGCGACGGCTGCCCTCTCGTCGTCGCGACCTCCCGAGACGTGCGCGCACACCCGCAACAGCTTCTCGGGGTTCTCGATGACTGTGATGTAGGCGCTGACGATCTCGGTCAGCGTCTCAAGGTTCTGACGTTCGTGGTCGTCGTCCATGCGGTCACCGTACCGGCCCGAAGTGACCTGGATTCGGGCACTCCTCGCATCATCTACTCCTGTGAGTGCGCCATCCCGTAAGCGGATCGTTCAGCGGTCAAGGCTGCGCCGACGCCAGCGCGCAGGGCCCGGCGGCTACGGGTCGCCGTCTCGGTTCACGGTTGTGGACGGGCTGCGGCTCGCGGTGCAGGCTGTGGCCATGACCGAGGACTCGCGCACGAGCTTGCTGTACTCCACTGAGGTCGCAGACCGCGCTCTTGCAAGCTTCACGGCGGAGACGATCGGCTACGCCGGCTTGGACACGGAGACGTTGCTGCTCAGCATGCAACGTGACGTTCGCCGCAACGGTGTTCCTGATGATGTCGGGCTATGGGACGACTGGGTTCGTCACCTCTGGGCAGCTTCCGGTTTCTCTCACGACTCAGCGGCATGGGACCTGCGCGAGGACTTCTTCGAGACCACCGTCAGAGCGGAGGGGCGCGATTATCGGGTGCGCTCACGAGGCGCCAGGGAGTCTGATTGGCCGGCCGATGCCATCGTTCTCTCATCTGAAGGGGGCAACCCCGAGGGGTTTTACTACGACGCGATCGTGAGGTGTCTACGCGCCTGGCTCGATCAGAATCCCGACAGCGAGGACAAGACAGTCCTTCTGGCGTTGACATCGACCTGGAACGCCTACTGAGCTCCCGAGGGTGTCGACGACCCGAAAGTGCAGCCGTCGCTACCCGCGTTACCCATCTCTCGGGGTGCTCGAGGCCGTTTTGATAGGGGATCGTTCAACGGTAGGCGGGGCGTCCGGTAGGGGTCGTTCAGCGGGCCGGTGAGCCGGCGGGTGCTGCTCTCTGCCGCGCTGTGCGTCGCGGCCGAGAGCAGGGCGACACCGGCGGCCCCCGCCGGTCTGTCGCGTGCGGCGTCAGCGAAGTCCCCACTTCTCGACCGCACCGCCACAGTAGAGCCCCCGGCGCGTTGCCCGAGCGTCAGTCGAGCTGGACGCTGCTGCGCAGCTCACCGCCGCTCCACGTCTCAAGAACCCACCGATCAGGTCGGGGCGGTGCGTCCGCCATGGCCCGTGCCGCTTCCCAGGCCCGCTCCGCGCAGCCGTAGACCCCACTGACTACCGACGTTTCGGCCCAGAAGGCGCTCCGCAGAAGTACGTAGTGCTCGCCGTCGATACTGATCTCACGCCACGGATCCTCGCCGATCGCAGGACGCCGCAGTGGCCCTGGCATGAAGCGCTGCGACGATGGCGCGGGGCCAGCCAGCGGATCGCGCAGCGGGGCGGCTTAGATCACCTGCCGGGTCGGTTTAGAGTCGATCCGCGATTCACTCGTTCTTCCCCTCCGGCCGTGACGGACATCGCATCGTCTGACCAGTGCTGCCGATCTTGAAGGAGTATCGATTGACGCGCCGACCTCCTGAGGGCAGGCCGCGGGTCCTCCTCCTGCCGCTCCTCGTCGTCGTCGTGGGGCTGATCGTCAATGCCTATGCGCTGACCCACAGTTCCCGAGCCGGCAGCACGTGGCTGGCGATGATCGGCGGGATCGTCGGGGCGATGGCGATCATCGCAGTGGGCGGATCGGTCGTCTCTCGACGGACTGTGCAACGCGAGAGCGAGATCCTCCGCAGGCGTCCGGGATCATTGCTCGTTCCCATCGTGACCAAGACGTCCCTCGCTGTTGCGGCTCGCGACCTCGGGATGCGGAGCCGGATCATCCCAGGGGTTTCCGCGACGATGGCCATCGATCAGAGCTCGACGGTCCGCTTCTTCATGGGTGCCTCTCGTCCTCGCGCCGTGATTGTCCTGCGGAGAGAGCGCGTTATGGCGGTTCGGCCTGGTCTGCTGCAGGACGGGGCCCGGATCTACCGCGTGATCGAGCTCGTTGCTCAGGGGCCGACTGGAGAGGTCGTCGTACCCATGATCGTCATCAGGCGGGGCGACCTTCTCGGCCGAGCGCTGCCTGAGCTTGCAGTCGAGAACCTCGTGAAGGACGTCCGAAAGACCCTTTTCGACTAGAGCCGGATGAGCTTGCTGGGATGAATGACGATCGACAGCGCCATCTTCCGCCGTTGACGGCGCGAATCCAACCCGCGGCTTAGAGCTCGTCTGCCAGCGAGTCGACATCGAAGAGCAGCTCCCCACTTGTCGCTGTACGCGTCACCGCGAGCACTCGGTCGAGGACAGTCGCGGTTGCCGCGACGTCAGTGACCCATCTGCGCGACGTCTGCGTCAAGAGGCGTCCCGTAAGGGGATTGATCACCGGTCGCTTAGGGCGCCGATGCTTGCTGAGCCTCCCGCAGCGCGACAGGTCCGGTCAGCTCGTGGGGAGAGGTGTCGGAGACGCGATGGTGTGCTTCGAGCTGGCGACCCATGCTTCGCCATCCCAGCTGATCCACACTTCGCACGCACTGCGCGCGGCGGCTCCAGAGCGGGATGCGCCGGCGAGGTAAGCGTGGGCAGAGGTCGGCACGAGCTCATCGAACACGTCGAACTGCGTATCCGTCGCTGATACGTCAGCACAGGAATCGAGGATCCCGGAAGCCTGTTCCTCCGACGTCGCGCCAGCGGCAGCACGGATCGCTTCGACATCCCCGGTCAGAACGCCCGGCTCGAGAGCCGTGAGCGTGGAGCGCGCGGAGCCGGCGGGTGGTAGCGAGCTCTGCGCGGTCAGCAGGAGGGCAGCTGCACCTCCTGCTGTGATCACGAGCGCTGCTGCGCAAGCAAGGACCACGAGGCGACGTTGATTCATGTCCACAGTGAACCGCATCACCGGTCGGGGCGGATCACGTCCCGAAGGCGATCCCTGACCGAGCGTCCGATGGGGATCGTTGACCGGTCAGCTATCGATCTTCTGAGATATCGGACGAGCGGTCGGATGGATCGATGGGGTGGGGTCGTAGGGCGGGATCGTGTCTCGAGGGAAATCGAGAGATGCCAACCCCAGGAGGGTGATCATCGCCACAAGAGCGCAGGCAGCAGTGGTGAGCGCCGCTAGCAGTAGCCGCTCAAGGGTGCGCATGGCACGAGGTTATGGCATGAGGTGAGCGGCTTCGGCCGTTCCGGGCGCATCCCGTTTTGGGATGGTTCATCGGGTGCGCTGGTAGTCACTTGACGCGGTTGGCGAGGCCGAGCTGCCCGCAGACGTCGGAGGTACCGGGAATGACAGCTGCAATGCCGTCGGGCATGACGCAGACGGTCAGTTCGGAAGGAATCGGTCCTGGTCGAAGGTCGACTGGTGAGCCGTTCGCCGTGCCGACGTCAAGTGCGCCCTGCCTCCACAGGTCGGAGCAGAACGCGATCGCGTCCGGGATCGGCACCTGATCAGCGCTACCGGGTATTCCGTCAGGTGTTGCGAGGGCTCCTGTGGTGCCGGGGAACTCGGACCCATTGCGTTCTGCTCGCGCGAAGCAAGCGACCGTCATGGCATCGGACACCGGCGCTTGGGCGAAGAAGAGTCCACCCGAGACCGCGGCGAGGATGACTGCCGCGGGAACCGCGGCGATCGCGATCCGGTGACGTCGGTGGCGCCCGCTGCCTGGGTCATTCTCTGCGGCCTGCGCGATCACCGTTCGGAGGGCGAGGGTGCGGTCGTGCTCTGGTGCTGTCATGTCAGTACTCCGCGGGTCGGAAGGTGTGGGGGAGTGTCCGCCTGCGGGTGAACTCATCGCGTAGGCGACCTCGGGCGCGAGACAGTCGGGACTTCACCGTCCCGACCGGAATGCGCAGCACGGCGGCTGCTTCCTCGAGGGTGAGCTGCTCAATGACGCAGAGCGCGAGGATCTGCTGATCCGCCGGCCGCAGCATCGTCAGTGCAGCTCGGATGGTGCGGCTGCGTTCGGCGGATGCTGCTGCGGCTGCCACCGTCACTGCTGGATCGGGCGCGCTGACAGGAGGTGGAAGAGTGCGCAGCATCCGCTCGTATCGGCGTCGACCGCGACCGATGTTCCGGGTGACGTTCAGGGCGACGACGAGCAGCCACGCGGCGAGCGAGTCGTTGACGAAGCGGACGTCAGCGCGCTTACGCCACGCCTCAAGGAACACGACGGCCGCGGCATCCTCCGCGTCGACGGACTCCCCGAGCAGTTGACGGCAGTAGGCCCGAATGCGCAAGTGATACCGGTCGAAGATCAGCGTGAATGCCCGCGGATCAGCCCCCGTCGCGCGCCGCCAGACCTCGCGATCCGTCTCCCATTCCACACCCATGCCTAGAAGTGTCCGCTCGATCGAGTTGGTTCCAAATCAAACTCAAGCGAGATAACTCGACGTGAAACCGGCAGGGCGTTGAGGATGCGTCAGCCAGTCCCGTTTGGGGATTCCCATGCGGGACGGTGTTCCCGTCGAACAGAACGCTGGTACGAGAACTACGGGGTCCTCGTGCTGCAGAGGGTCAGAGTCCGAACCCATCGAGCACTTGGTCGGCGTAGAAACCCGACCGGATGACGGCTGCACCTAGATCGTGGAGCAGGTCGTCGAGGGCAGTATCGGAGAGGTCATAGAAGCCGGCGCTCGGACGTCGGGCGATCAGCTTTCGCGGCGCGACGATGACAGACCAGCAGTCGTCGTCACGAGAGATGATCGCGTACTCACCGCTGTAGGGTCCCTTCGTGACCAGGGCTGCATGCGGCCGGTCCCGTTCGAGGCGACGAGCGGGAACGTTGATCGAGTACTCGCGAGAGCGCGAGTCGGTCACGGCTCGGGGCGCCGACTCGGTGCCCCAGAAGTTGTAGACGATGCCGATGGCTGCACCCGCCAGGACGAGCAGGGCCCACTGAAAGTTGCCGTCCAGAAGTGCAAGCACGAGCATGACGAGACAGCAGGCGATCGCGAACACGAACTGCACGTTCGAGATCCGCAGACGGCGCTTCGTTGGGGACACCCTGACGATCATCCTCCCGACAACGCAGGAAGAATGACATCGCCGCCGGCCCAAAAGGCGCCATCGCGACTCGAGCCCAGCGTTCCGGTGAGCGATGGTTAGCGGGGCGCCCGGATCGGCGTCTGTCAGCGTTCTGGGTAGAGCACACATTCAATCGCTGACGGCCTACCGCGAATAGAGATTCCAGGTTCCGTCGCCCGGCGAGGCCTCGCTCGGAGCATGGTCACGGATCACAGCCGTGGAACTCAAAGACGGCGTCAAGAGGTCGCCTTCAAAGATGAGGAACCGCTCTCTCCCTCGAGCAGATTGGATCGCCAGAGCGATACGCGCCGCGACCACTTCCGGCGCTTCCTTCGCGTTGAGACGACCTTCAGCTTCACCACTGAGCACGAGCAACATCGCCCGCCCGCCGGGCGCATGGGGACGCAAGAGGAGTGCACCGTCACCGGTGTCACTCACAGCGAAAAACGGCGCGAGTGCCGCGCGAAGAGACATGAGCAGATCGTACGGTGCGTACGAAGCGGTGTCTCGTATGGGAATCGTTCACCGGTCCATGGCCCCCTCTAGGTTGTTGCCGCACACCCGTCTAGTGTCGCGTCATGAGCGAGCGGACGAAGCGCACGGTTCGATGGGGTTGGGTCAACGTCGCGTTGTTCGCCGTCGCGGCGATGTTCCTGCTGCTGATCACCGTCCAGACGGGTTCCTGCACCGATTACGTCGACGGGACTGGGGTGTGCACACTTACGCCGCCGCCGGACCGCCAATGGCTGGTGCTGGTGATCGGTGGCGGGGTTCTCGCTTTCGCGCTCTTCAAGGCGTTTCGTCGGCGCTGACCCGCCGCTGGCTCATCTGATCGGGCTGTTCGAGCGTCCAGACAGTGGTCGCCGGTCCTGTCCCGTAACAGGGTCGTCATCCGGCCGCCTGAGACGGTCGTGTGCGCCACCGGATTTCTGCGACGTGATTTGTCGCAATAGACCCGCCCGGTGAAATGCCCGACGACGGGGCGTCAACCGACACACTGAGCGCATGGCAGCTCTCGTGGGATACGCCCGCGTCTCAACCGACAAGCAAGATGCGACCGCGCAGCGCGACGCACTCCGTGCGGCCGGCGTTCCATCCGATCGGATCTACGTCGACTCCGGTCTGACGGGCCGGAACCGCGAGCGTCCCGCGCTGCGGGAGGCGCTGGCGGCGTGCGACGCCGGATCGACTCTGCTCGTGACGAAGCTCGACCGGCCCGCGCGGTTGATCACAGACGCTCGGGACATCGTTGATGAGCTGACCCGCCGCGGGGTGAAGCTCAGCATCGGGGGATCGGTCCATGATTCGGAGGATCCGATCGGCCGGCTGCTGTTCAACGTGCTCGCGATGGTCGCGGAGTTCGAGGGGGATCTGATTCGTGCCCGCACTCGTGAGGGGATGAAGGTCGCGAAGGCCAAGGGGCGGCTGCGCGGGCGGCAGCCGAAGCTGTCGCCGAAGATCGAGGCGCATCTGGTCGCAGAGCATCGCGCCGGGAACTACACCGTCGCCGAACTCGCGGCAGAGTTCACGGTCGCGCGGTCGACGGTCTATCGGGCGGTGCAGCGCGCGGACGCGCGAGCCGCCGGCGCGGTCGACGTCGCCCTAGCGCTGCCGACGGAGGGAGCGTGATATCGGGAGACGAAAAGGAGCCGGCGCTGGGGGCGGGGAAGGTGGAGGTGCTGCCCGGGTGGTCAGCACGCACCCGCCTTCTTCATATTGGATGGCTGTACGTCCTTATGGCGGTCATGTTCACGGTGACCTTCACTGTGGGTTCCTTCGTTCCGCCGGAGTCACGTGCGCCTCTTATGGTGCCGCTGGGAATCTTCTTGATCGCGTGCTTCTGGAGCTTGATCTGCTCCCTACTTGCTTCGCGGAGGATCAGGGCCGAGAGGAACGCCGGTTACACGACCTTGGGGTTCGGGCTGCCTGACCTGCCGATGGTCGATTCGCGGACCGGTGTGATCCTGAAGGAAGCGGGTGAGCCTCCTCTCGACGGGAAGGTTGCGAGGATGCGCAGGCGCTTAGCGCGGAACCGGGAGATGACGACCGGCGCCGCGGTCGGCTCTGCGGTTCCTGCTCTCAGGGTCCGTTGGCTTCCGCTCGTACTCGCGGTCGGCGCCGTCGTGGCGCAGCACTTCTTCGCCCTCGGCCGAGAGGGGTCTCAGGCGGTGGTCGCTGTCATCGATGGGGCTCTAGTGGTTCTGGCGGTGGGGCTCTTCCTCTGGGCGAGGGCGTCAGCCGGACGATCCGCGCGGAGAGTGGCCGAACTTGATCCCGGGACCTCGGGGGAGGCATTCGCGTGCGTCTACCACCAGCACCTGCGGTCGCTGGTGAGGGGCTTGGACCCGGACGTCAGCATGGGGTCCTACCCGGTCGTTCACCTGGACGAGACCGGACTGAGCATCCTGTCGCAGTCGAATGCGCGCCGGGTCACCTTCCCGTGGCCGCGGGTCGCGTCCGTCCGGCCGACTCCGCTGCTCGACCGGCTCTTCATCCGGCGGGCGATCGAGGTCGTCCTCGAGGAGGGCGGATCGGTCGTGCTCGCCCCCTACGGTGACCGTTCGTTCTTCGGCATGAAGGCCGCGAATGATGCGAGGTTCAGCGCGATCTTGACCGCCATCAGCTCGAGGCCCACCGAGGGGCGGTCGGCGTGAGGCCCGGTTGGTGGTTGTAGGCGGACGTCATGAGATTGTCGGAGGCGCCCGCGTCTCGACGGATAAGCAGGACGCGCAGGCGCAGCGCGACGCGCTGCTCGCGGCCGGTGTGCCGGCGGAGCGGATCTACGTCGACGTCGGCCTCACCGGCAGCAACCGCGAGCGGCCCGCGCTGCACGAGGCCCTGCCGGCTCGACTCTGTCCGTGACGAAGCTCGACCGGCTCACCCGCTCGATCACCGACGCACGCGACGTCGTGGACGAGCTCGAGCACAGGGGAGTACGACTGGATATCGGCGGGTCGCTGCACGACCCGAACGACCCGATGGGCCGGCTGCTGTTCAACGTGCCGGCGATGCTCGAGGAGTTCGAGGGCGACCTGATCCGGTCGCGCACGCGCGAGGGGATGCGGATCGCGAAGGCGAAGGGGCGCCTGCGCGGCCGCCAGCCGAAGCGCTCCCCGAAGATCGAGGCGCACCTGGTGGCGGAGTGCCGCTAGGGCAACTACATCGTGGCCGAGCTCTCGGAGCAGTTCGGGGCGACGCGCTCGGCGGTCTACCGGGCGGTCGAGCGCTCGAACATGACGGAGTTGCGCGCCGTCGACGTCACCCTTCCGCTCCCTGAGGGAGAGCAGTGAAGCCGAGTGCCCAACGGTCACTTGATTCGGCGCGTCTTCGAGGGCGGTCGTTGCGACCGACCGGCTCGCGGTGAGGCTCCTGGAGCCCCGAGCCGACCCGGATGAGGCGGGGGGGCTCCCACGGCCCCGCTGCGCCTTTACAAAGGGCGTCCAGGCCGTCCGTCGACTCGTGAGGTCCGGAGGTTTCCTCCACCGTCTCCGGCGAAGAGGACTGCTGTGCAGTATCTCGAGTTCTCGTCGAATGGGCCGAGGTGTGCGGCCGGATTCCTAGCGCTCACGCCCAGACATGCGCGCGGAGACCATGACCTGCGCAGCACGGTATCAGGCGACCCGCGGAGGTTTCCATCCAATGCGCCAGCGCTTACAGGTGGCGGCCTGGTGCGCCCGTCGAGGCGCCGGCCGGTCTGCCGGCTGCCGACTCGTCGGCCGGGTCCGGCACTCCACCGCCGACGCGTCCGCCGCTCAGTCGAACCGCGCGCCCTCCGGCCGCGGCGGCAGCACGAACAGGATCAGCAGGAACACGTAGCCGGCGATCGGCACGAGGATCGCGAGGATCCAGAGCCCGCTGCGGTTCACGTCGTGCAGTCGTCGCCAGATCAGCGAGAGCGACGGGAGGAACGTCGCCAGGGCGATCGCGCTCGCGGCGAGCGACACCCAGAAGGTCTGGAACGGCGCGCCGCTCGGGTACGGCGTCAGCGTGAAGTCGAGGCGCCACGGACCGCCGTCGGCCAGCTGCAGCAGCGCGGTGAGGACGCTGCCGAGGAGGATGATCCACCAGTACTCGGCCCGGCTCGCCCTCCCGCGGAAGCGGAGGTAGTTGCCGAAGAAGCGGCGGAGCGCCGCCATCGGCGGAGCCCCGTAGTAGGGGAGGGTCAGCGGCGGCTCGAGGGTGCTCGGGCTCATCGGGTTCCGTCTCTCATCCCTCGACCGTATCCCCTGCTCCCCGCGGCGCCGCGTCGGTCGTGCGGACGACATCCCGGTGTTCGCCTCGGCGGAACGCCGCCGTGTTCACGAAGCCGGAGGCCGCCGTGTCCACGACTGAGGAAGCCTGCCGTGCTCACGACCGAAGAAGGCTGCCGTGCTGACAGCGCAGGAACACCGCCGTGTTCACGAAGCTGGAGGCCGTTGTGGACGCGATCAGCGAGTAGGAACCGCCTCCGCCCGCACCGCCGCCGTCGCCCGGGCGTCGACGATCAGGCTGACGACGAGCCCCACAGCGACGATGACGATCGCGACCCACGGCAGCACGTCGAGCCCGCTCGCGTCGATCGCCAGTCCGCCGACGACCGCGCCGCCGCCGATGCCGATGTTGAACGCCGTCGTCTGGAGCGCCGCGGCGAGGCTCCGCAGCTGGAAGGAGGAAGTGCGCAGCATCCGGGTCTGCAGCATCGCCGGGATGCCGCCGAACGCGATGTTCCAGATCACCGCGGCGACGACCACGGCCGTGGCGGCGCCGGTGCCCGCGGCGACGGCCAGGCCCGCGAGCGCCAGCACGACCGCGATCGCGGCGACGACGAAACCCGAGCGGGGGAACCGGTCTGTCGCGAAGCCGGCCAGGACGAGTCCGACCGCCCCTGCGCCGCCGAACGCGAAGAGCACGAGCGGCACCGTGTCGGGGGCGAAGGAGGCGTTCTCGAGCCAGGGCGTGATGTAGGTCGAGAGGGTGTTCTGGCCGATCAGCACCAGCAGGATGACGACGCAGACGCCGATGATGCGGGGGAGCGTCCGGTCCTTCCGCGCCGGCAGGCGGATCTCGCCGGTCCGCAGCGGGATGTGGTGGTCGACCGCGGGCAGGAACTTCACCACGATCAGCGCGAGCACGAGCACGACGCCGCCGAGGATCGCGAAGGTGGGCCGCCAGCCGAACGCGTGCCCGAGCGCCGTGCCCAGGGGGACGCCGAGGACGAAGGCCGCGGATCCGCCGCCCGCCGTGATCGCAGTCGCGCGGCCGAGCTGCTCCGGAGCGACGAGGTGCGCGGAGTAGGCGGCGACGATCGCCCAGAAGAGGCCGTGGGCGAGCCCGCCGAGGATGCGGGCGCCGATGAGCAGCCCGAAGGTGGGGGCGAGCGCGGCGAGGACGTTGGCGACCGCGATGGTGCACAGCGCCACGAGGAGGAGGCTCTTGCGCGAGAAGCGCTGGGTCACGAGGGTCAGCGGAGTCGTCGCGACGACGACGGTCGCGGCGAAGATCGTGACGAGCTGGCCGGTGAGCGAGATGCTCACGCCGAGGTCGCGCGACATGTCGGGGATGAGCCCGGTCGGGAGGAACTCGCTCGTCACGGAGACGAAGACGGCGCCGGCGAGCGTGAGCAGGCCGATCCAGGGGAAGGCGGGGGCTTTCGCGGTGTCCTGAGGGTTCACGGTGTCCTGAGGTCGGGGGCGGGCTTGTGCGCCTCCGCCGACGCCGT
>NZ_PSTN01000036.1:0-21227 GCF_002930955.1 Rathayibacter sp. AY1A4
GCCCCCGCGCGGCCCTCGGCTCCCGCCCCGGTGCACCCCGCTCCGGAGGGATCGTTCTCGTCCCGCCGCGACCGCCGCGAAGCGGAGGGGCACCGGCTCCGCACCGCGCCCGCCCGCCGCGGGGCCTCCTTCTTCCGCCCGTCCCCGCGCACGCTGGCGCTTGCCGTCTCCGGCGGGCTCGTCGTCGTGGCCGTCGCGTCGAGCCTGAGCCTCACCGTCGGCACGGGCTCCTCGGCCGAGTCGGCCACCGCGACGCCGTCCGCTGCTCCGACCTCGACCAGCGTCGCCGTGCTCCCCGCGACCACCGCCTCCGCCCGGGTCGTCCTCAGCTCCGTCTCCACCACCTCCGGCACCGTCGCCGGCGGCACGAGCGTGACGCTCGAGGGATCGAACCTGGACTCGGTCGCCACCGTGCGCTTCGGCGAGGCCGAGGGCAGCGTCGCGGTCGACAACCCCGACCAGATCACGGTCACCGCCCCTCCGGCCGACGGAGAGGCAGCGGGCGAGGTCCCGGTCGCCTTCTTCGACGCCGACGGTCAGGCCATCACGTTCGACGCGGTCACCGACTCCGCCGCGGCGGTCACCGTCGACGGGACCCCGGCCGACACGGTGCAGCCGGCCGTCGACACGTCGGGCTCCGCTGAGGGCACGACGGCCGAGGCCTCGACCGACCTCGCCGCCCCGACCGCGGCCGCCACTCCCAGCTTCGCCGCGACCGGCGTGCTCGCCAGCACGAAGGTCGTCGCCTCGGCGATCACCTTCGCCTACACGCCCGACCCGGCGATCGAGGCCGCGAAGGCCCAGGCCGCGCTGGACGCGAGCCGCCTGGCCTCGCAGCTCGACTACCTCTCCACCTACTGGAACGACTACAACTCGGCCCAGTACGGCGTGATCTCGGGCAACGACTGCGTCAATTTCACCTCGCAGTCGCTGATCGCCCGCGGCTGGGAGATGGACGGCGAGTGGAGCTACTCCTCCTCCGGCGGGTACAGCTCCGCCTGGGCGTCGTCGACAGCGTTCAACGCCTACCTCGCCGCGCACCCGGAGCGCGCGACCGCGATCCCCGACTCCGAGCGGAGCCGGGTGAAGCCGGGCGACATCGTCCAGTTCGACTGGGACGGCTCGGGCGACTGGGACCACACGGGCGTCGTGACCAGCGTCGACGGCGACAGGATCCTCTACTCCTCGCACACCGCCGACAACCACGACCAGAGCATCGACGCGGCCTCCGCCGGCCGGATCATGTTCTGGGGCGTCTGACGCTCGACGCACCCGCTCCACGCACGACGACGGGGCCGCCACCGCTGATGCGGTGACGGCCCCGTCGAGGTTCCGGTCAGATCACTTCTTGAAGACGTCCTTGACGTCCTCGCCGACCTTCTTGGTGTGGGCCTTGGTCTGGTCGGCCTGGCCCTCGGCCTCGAGGCGCTCGTTGTCCGTCAGCTTGCCGACGGCCTCCTTGGCCTTGCCGACCAGGTTCTCGGCTGCGTTGCGGATCTTGTCGTCTGCACCCATGAGGGGCTCCTTCTGTTCGGTGTGACCATCCGCCGGCGGGTGCCGGGGAAGCTGCGGGACCGGGGTCAGGCGACCCGGTCCTCCTTGGAGAAGCCGGCCCGGGCGCTCGAGGCGACCTCGAGCAGGACCGGCAGGCGGGCGCCGAGCAGGGCGTCGAGCGCGTCGACCTCCTGGTGCACGGCGTCGACCACGGTGCGGGGCGAGACGCCGCCGCGGGGGAGGACGCGCACCTTCAGCGCGGTCTCGGAGCCGTGGCGGTAGGCCGCGACCGTGACGTCGAGGAGCTCCGTCCGCCCGGCGAGAGCCGTCTCGAGGACGTCCTCCGCGAAGCCGGTCGCGATCTCGATCCCTCCGGCGGGCGTGCCCTCGGCCTCGTCGCGGAGGACGGTGCCGGTGCGGCCGTGACCGTGGGCGAAGGCCATCACCAGCGCGAGGACGATGCCGAGGAGGCAGATCCCGACGACGGCGTAGAGCGGCCACAGGACGGCGGCATCGCTCCAAGCGGTGCCCTCCTCGGGGGAGAGGCGCGAGACCAGGGCCGCGCCCTCGCCGTCGGCGAAGGAGAGGACGGAGTCGCGGACCGGCTGCGAGACGGCGATCAGGACGGCTCCGGCGCTGACCAGCGCGAGCACGAGGCCCACGACGAGCAGGACGAGCCGGTTGACGAAGCGGTTGCTCGTGGTCATCAGATCCTCCCGGAGGTCGAGACGCGGACGGTGGAGCGCGGGGCGGGCTTCGCGCCGATGCGGGCGAGCTCCTCGTCGACGGCGCTCTGCACGGCGTCGCGGTCGACCGCGATGCCGGAGGCGGGGGTCACCTCGACCAGTGCGGTGCGCCGGCCGAGCGAGGCGCGGGTGTCCTCGCGGCGGGAGTGGGCGGCCGTGCGGGCTGCCCGAGCCAGGGAGGAGGCGATCACGCCGTCGTCCACGACCACGGCGAGGCGGTCGTCGTCCACGGTGTGGCGGGCCCGGGCCCCGGGCGCCAGTGCGAGCACCAGCAGGACCAGGGCGAGGACGCCCGTGCCGACGGCCACGCCGATGAGGGCGGGGTTCGCCAGCGACGCGACTCCGACGATCGCGCCCAGCAGGGCGGACGGTGCGGCGAGCAGGGGCGCGGCGCCGAGGATCGCGAGCACCGCCTCCGTGCCGACGTAGGCCGCGACCAGGGCGATGAGCACCAGGACGACGATCTGCGCGGCGGAGCGGGACTTGTGGGTCTCGCGACGGAGGTAGCGGCTGTAGCGGGTGCCGGGCGCCGACGGTGCGGGGCTCATGCGACTCTCCTCGTGCTTCGGGTGCGGGTGCCCGTGACCCGGATGTCGATCCGGCTGACGGTGCGCCCGGTCAGCGCCTCCATGCGGGAGGCGATGCGGGTGCGATCGCCGTGCAGGCGCTCGAGCAGGGAGCCGCCGGCCGGGGCGGTGCCCGGCTCGACGACGACCGGCGCGGTCACCGCGAGGGCGAGGCCGCCCCGGTCATCGGAGAGGCGGACGCGGATCGCGGAGACCTCCACGCCCAGCTCCTCGTGGACGATCGCCACGGCGGCGCGCTCGATGGAGCGGACGGTGATGGTGACGGTGCCCGCCACCGGCGATGCGGGACGCGTGTCGAGAGCGGTCACGGTGGGCTCCTAGCGGGAGGTGGTGCGGCCGCGGAACACGTCCACGAGGCTGCGCACGTCGAGGGTGCCGTCGGCGATGCGGGCGATCACGACGCCGAGGGCCATGAAGAGGGCGGTGAGGACGAAGCCCCAGAATCCGAACATCAGGGCCGCGAAGGCGAGGATCGCGCCGACCACGACACCGAGGACGGTGCTGCGGCCGCCGGGGGCGGTGGGCGCGGGGCGCTGGAAGTCGCTCATCGGACGCGGCTCTCGGTGGCCTCGTCGTCCTTGTCGTCGCCGGGGATGTGCACGTCGACGACGGCGACGTTGATCTCGGAGACGGCCATGCCGACCAGCTCGGTGATGGCCTCGGAGACGGCGGCGCGGACGGAGTCGGCGACCTTCTGCATCGGCACGGGGTACTCGACGACGATGGTGACGTCGGCCGCGACCTGGGTCTCGCCGACCTCGACGCTCACGCCCTGGGCGTGGTCGGCGCCGCCGACGGCCTGGCGGATCGCGCCGAAGGCACGGGCGGCGTTGTTGCCGAGGGCGAAGACGCCGGGCACCTGGCGGGCCGCGATGCCGGCGACCTTGGCCACGACGCTGTCGTCGATGACCGTGGTGCCCTGGGCGGTGCCGGAGGTCCGGGAGCCGCCGAGGCTCGTCACCGTGTCGACGGAGCTCTTGTCGACGCGGGTGGTGGAGGGGGTGCGCGTGGTGTCGCTCATGAGGTCTCCTGGACGTCTCATCGGCTGCCGTTGCTGAGCAGACCGGGGTCGAAGGCCCGGCGGGAATCCGGTCGGGCTGTGCTTTCATGAGTGAGACGGAGCCCGGACGGCGTTCGTCACGGTGCTCGGTGGACTTTTTCCTGAGCGTCACCTGTAAGGCGGCCCGAGGCCGCAGGAGCGGAGAGGGAGGAGGCGCCGTGCCCGGACTGGAAGCGGCGAGCGACGCGCTGCTCGCCGAGCGCTCCGCCGAGGGCGACGTGCGCGCCTTCGAGGTGCTCGTCAAGCGGCACCAGTCGATCCTCCGCGCCTACGCCTGGCGGCTCACGGGCTCGCAGGCCGATGCCTCCGACGCCGTGCAGAACGCGCTGATCACGGTCTGGGCGCAGCTCCCGCAGCTCAAGGAGCCGGCGAGCGTGCGCAGCTGGATGATGCGGATCGTCAGCCGCTCCAGCGTCGATCTGCTGCGCCAGCGCCGCCCGACCGACGACGTCGACGCCGTGGAGCATCCCCCGGCCCGAGAGCCCGGCCCGTTCGAGGCCGCCGAGCAGAGCGACGCCATGCGGGCTCTCGCGCACGCCCTGTCCGAGCTGCCGGAGTCGCAGCGGCAGTGCTGGGTGCTGCGCGAGGTCGGCGGGGAGTCGTACAACGAGATCGCCGATCACCTCGGTCTCACGGTGACCGCCGTGCGGGGCAAGCTCGCCCGCGCGCGCGAGTCGCTGGTCGTGGCGATGGAGGACTGGCGATGAGGGAGCAGACGCGATGAACGCGGACCAGGGTCCCGGCGACGGGCCGGAGCGCGCGGGGGAGCACGACGTCGTGCTGCCGCCCGCGCTCGAGCAGGAGGCGGACGCGACGGAGCAGGAGGGCGACGGCATCGGCATCGACGAGCTGAGCGACTACCTCGACCGCGGGCGCACTCCGTACGACCCCGCCATCGAGGAGTCGCCGGAGCACCGGCGCACTCTGCGCGCCCTCGAGCGCGTGCGCGCCCTCTCCGGCGCGCTCATCGACGACGACGCCGCACGCCTGCCCGCGCCGGAGGAGAGCTGGTTCGGCTCGATCCTCACCCAGGTGCGCCGCGAGTCGCGGGCCGGACGCGACATCCCGCTGGCGAGCGTCCAGCCCGACGTGGCGCTCACGATCACCGAGGGGGCGGTCCGCGGACTCGTGCGCGAGGCGGGCGACAGCGTCGCCGGCGTGCTGGTCGGCCGCTGCCGCCTGGTCGGCGACATCGCCGAGCCGGGCGCGGAGGTCGTGGTGGAGCTGACGATCTCGGTCTTCTGGGGGGTGCCGATCGCCGAGGCGGCCCAGCAGGTGCGCGAGCGCGTGCACTCGCGGCTGCTGACCCAGACCGAGCTGCGGGTGTCGAGGATCGACGTCCGCGTGGAGGACGTCTACGTCCCCGGGACGGAGGAGTCGTGAGCGGCCTCGAGGCGGCGGCCCCGGTCGATCCGGTGTCCGCGCTCGCTGCGGAGCTGCGCGCCCTGGACGGTGTCGCGACCCTGATGCCGGCCAGGCCCGAGGTGCGCGACGTGCTCGCGCATGCGGCGACGGCGCTGAGCGCGACCGGGATCGTGGTCGAGCCGCTGGGCACCGCGAGCGGCGGCACGTTCGCCGATCCGGTCCTGGTCCGCGTCGCGGGGGACGAGGTGTCCGTGGCCGTCGACCTCTGCGTGACCGCGGAGGCGTCCGCGCCGGACGTGGCGCGCGCGATCGGAGCCGCGGTGCGCGAGTGGTGCGTCCGGGTGCATCCGGAGCTGCGGCCGCGGGTGACCGTCCGGGTCGCCGCGATCGACTAGCCGGATCGGGGAGCGGGCGCGGCTGTCCGCAGGCCGCGACGCCTCGCCGCGAGGAGCGGAGCCGGGCCGGGCGGTCCCGTGCTTCTCTCCTCCGGAGTGCACCCTGCCGACCGGAGCGACGGTGCTGCGGGCCGCCCGAGGTCGGTGTCCGCTCCGTCCTCGCTGAGGAGCTTCCCGCTCAGGCGCGCTCGGCGAGGAACGCGTCCGTCTCGGCCGCCGTCGGCGCGGACACCGCCGCTCCGGCGCGGGTGACCGAGATCGCCGCGGCCGCGCTCGCCCAGCGGGTGAGGGCGACCAGCTGCTCCGGATCGTCGAGCCGTGCTCCCGTGGCGGCGAGCCGGGCCGAGAAGGCGCCGCAGAAGGTGTCGCCCGCGCCGGTGGTGTCCACGGCCTCCACCCGGAAGGCCGGGGTGCGCACCGGCCTGCGGTCGCGGACCGCCACGACGACGCCGTCGGAGCCGAGGGTGACCAGCACGAGCGGCACCAGCGCGGTGAGGGCAGCGGCGAGCGCGTCGTCGTCGGCGGCGGTGATGCCGCGATCGGCGGCGAGCTCGCGGGCCTCGTGCTCGTTGACGATCAGCACGTCGAGCACCGCCAGGAGCTCCTCCGGCAGCGGTCCGATCGGGGCGGCGTTCAGGATCGACACCGTGCCGCCGGCGCGCGCGGCGCGGGCCGCCTCCGTCACCGTCGCTGTCGGGATCTCGAGCTGGAGGAGCAGGGCGTCGGCCGCCACCACCAGGGCCGACTCCTCGGCGGTCAACCCGACCAGGGCGGCGTTCGCTCCGGAGTCGACGACGATCGCGTTCTCCCCGCGCTCGTCCACGGTGATCTGCGCGGTGCCGGTGCGGACGTCGCCGCGGCGGGCGCGCAGCTCCAGCGGCTCCTCGCCGAGGACCGCGGCGAGCCGGTCTCCCGCCGAGTCGCGTCCGAGGCTCGTGACGAAGACGGTGCCGGGCTCGGTCCGTGCGGCCGCGACGGCCTGGTTGAGGCCCTTGCCGCCCGGGAAGGTGCTCGCGTCGAGGGCGAGCACCGTCTCTCCGGGAGCGGGGATGCGGGCGACCCGGTGGACGTGGTCGAGGTTGGCGCTTCCGAGCACGAGGAGGGGCATGCCCTCGACGTTAGAGCACGCGCAAGGGGGTCCGCCGCGGGCTCGGCCGCACCTACGGTGGAGGCATGGAAACTCGAATCCTCGGACGCACCGGCGCCCCCGTCTCCGTCGTCGGCCTCGGAACCTGGCAGCTCGGTGCCGACTGGGGGGACGTCGCCGAGACCGACGCCCTCGCCGTGCTCGACGCAGCGGTGGAGTCGGGGGTGACCCTCTTCGACACCGCCGACGTCTACGGCGACGGCCGCAGCGAGCGGACGATCGGCGCCTACCGCGCGGCGCACCCCGATGCGCAGGTCTTCGTCGCCACCAAGATGGGCCGTCGCGCGGAGCAGATCCCCGCCAACTACGTGCTCGACAACTTCCGCGCCTGGACCGACCGCTCGCGCGCCAACCTCGGCGTCGACACCCTCGATCTGGTGCAGCTGCACTGCCCGCCCACCTCCGTCTACTCCGACGACGCCGTCTACGACGCCCTCGACACCCTCGTCGCCGAGGGCGCGATCGCCGCCTACGGCGTCTCGGTCGAGCGCACGGAGGAGGCGCTGACCGCCATCGCCCGCCCGAACGTCGCGAGCGTCCAGATCATCCTGAACGCGTTCCGCCTCAAGCCGCTCGACGAGGTGCTGCCCGCCGCCCGCGAGGCCGGCGTCGGCATCCTCGCGCGCGTCCCGCTCGCCTCGGGCCTGCTCAGCGGCCGCTACACGACCGAGACCGTGTTCGCGCCGGAGGACCACCGCAGCTACAACCGCGACGGCTCAGCCTTCGACGTCGGCGAGACCTTCTCGGGCGTCGACTTCGCGACCGGCGTGGAGGCCGCGCAGGAGTTCTCCCGCCTCGCCGACGACCACGGCCTCGCCCCCGCGGCGGCCGCGCTCGCCTGGATCATCCAGCAGGAGGGCGTCACTTCGGTGATCCCCGGCGCCCGCTCGCCCGAGCAGGCCCGCGCCAACGCGGCCGCCGCCTCCGCCGCGCCCCTCGGCCCCGCCTTCATGGAGGCCGTGAACGCCCTCTACGACACCCACTTCCGCCCCACCGTCCACCCGCGCTGGTAGCCGGCCCTTTCCTCACCGCCGCTGAGTCGCCCGAGAAGGCTCGTTCTCCTGGGCGGGAACGAGCCTTCTCGGGCGACTGAGCGCAGCGCCTAGGAGTTCAGCGCCGCGTCCACGATCGTGCGCGCCTCGGCCTGGACCTCGTGCAGGTGGTCGAGGCCGCGGAAGCTCTCGGCGTAGATCTTGTAGACGTCCTCGGTGCCGGAGGGGCGCGCGGCGAACCAGGCGTCCTCGGTGACGACCTTGACGCCTCCGACGGCCGCGCCGTTGCCGGGCGCCTTCGAGAGTTTCGCGGTGATCTCGGACCCGGCGAGGGTCGTCGCCGCGATCGCGTCGCCGTCCAGCTTGCCGAGGGCCGCCTTCTGCGCCTTCGTCGCCACCGCGTCCACGCGCTCGTAGACCGGGTCGCCGAAGCGCTCGGTCAGCTCGCGGTAGAGCGCCGACGGGCTCTTCCCGGTGACCGCCACGATCTCGGAGGCGAGCAGCGCGAGGAGGATGCCGTCCTTGTCGGTGGTCCAGACGGTGCCGTCGAAGCGGAGGAACGAGGCGCCCGCGGACTCCTCGCCCCCGAAGCCGACCGAGCCGTCGACCAGCCCGGGGACGAACCACTTGAAGCCCACCGGGACCTCCCAGAGGCGCCGGCCCAGCGACTCCGCGACCCGGTCGATGATCGAGGAGGAGACCAGCGTCTTGCCGATCGCCGCGTCCTCGCGCCAGCCGGTGCGGTGGCGGTAGAGGTAGTCGATCGCGACGGCCAGGTAGTGGTTGGGGTTCATCAGCCCGCCGTCGGGGGTGACGATGCCGTGCCGGTCCGCGTCGGCGTCGTTGCCGGTGAGGATGTCGAAGTCGCCGGCGCGCGCGACCACCGAGGCCATCGCGCTGGGGGAGGACGGGTCCATCCGGATCTTGCCGTCCCAGTCGAGGGTCATGAAGCCCCAGGCCGGGTCGACCTCCCCGTTCACCACGGTCAGGTCGAGGCCGTGCATCTCGGCGATCAGCTGCCAGTAGTGCACGGAGGCGCCGCCGAGGGGGTCGGCCCCGATCCGCACGCCGGCCTTCCGGATCGCGTCGAGGTCGATGATGTTCGCCAGGTCCGCGACGTAGTGCGTGCGGTAGTCGTAGGTCTCGACCGCGGAGGGCTCGGCCGAGGTCACGCCGCGGTTGCCGTCGGCGATGAGCTCGTTGGCCCGGTCGGCGATCCAGGTCGTCGCGTCGGAGTCGGCGGGGCCGCCGTGCGGCGGGTTGTACTTGAAGCCGCCGTCGCGGGGCGGGTTGTGCGAGGGGGTGACCACGATGCCGTCGGCCCGGTCGGTGTGCGCGGGGTCGTTGTTGTAGCGGAGGATCGCGTGGCTGAGCGCCGGGGTCGGCACGAAGTCGTCGAACTCGTCCACGAGCACGCGGACCTGGTTGCCCACCAGGACCTCGAGGGCGGTGGTGAGGGCCGGGCGGGAGAGCCCGTGCGTGTCGGCGCCGATGAACAGCGGGCCGGTGATGCCCTGCTCGGTCCGGTACTCGACGATCGCCTGGGTGACGGCGGCGATGTGGTCCTCGTTGAAGGCCGTGTCGAACGAGGATCCGCGGTGGCCCGAGGTGCCGAACACCACCTTCTGAGCCGGGTCGGAGACGTCCGGCTTCTTCTCGTAGTACGCCCTCACGAGGGCCTCGACGTCGATGAGATCGGAGGCCTGTGCCGGCTTCCCTGCGCGATCGGTCATGCGGTCCATAGTGGCAGTCCAGCCCCCTCCAGGGGTACCGCGGCTGGCTAGGCTTGCGCCATGCCCGACAGCGCCCCCGAGACCCGTGCCTACAGCTATCTCGGGCCCAGCGGCACGTTCACGGAGGCGGCCCTCGCGCAGGTCCCGGAGGCGCGCGGACAGCTGTGGCGCAGCGTCGCGAACGTGGGGGAGGCGCTGAGCGATCTGGTCACCGGCCGCAGCGACGGCGCGGTGATCGCGATCGAGAACTCGGTCGAGGGCGGAGTGACGGCCGCGCAGGACGCGCTGGCGCGGATCCCGGGGCTGCGCATCGTCGGCGAGTACCTGGTGCCGGTGTCGTTCATCCTGGTCGGCCGCCCGGGGACGAGCCTCGAGGAGGTGCGCACCGTCGCCGCGCACCCCGTCGCCTACGGGCAGTGCCGGGTGTGGCTCGACCGTGAGATCCCCAGCCACGAGCACCTGCCGGCCTCCAGCAACGTCCAGGCCACCGTCGACCTGCTGGGCGGATCTCCCGCGGACGCGGCCATCGCCCCTCCCGGGATCATCGCCCACCACGACGTCGCGGTGCTGGCGGAGCGGATCGGCGACAACCCGAACGCCGTCACGCGCTTCGTGCACGTCTCGCGCTCGCACGCGCTGCCCGAGCCGACCGGCGCCGACAAGACCAGCGTGATCGCCGAGCTCCCGGCCGACCAGCCGGGCGCCCTGCTCGACATGCTCGAGCAGTTCGCGACCCGCGGGGTGAACCTGAGCATGATCCAGTCGCGGCCGATCGGCGATGCCCTCGGCCGGTACCGGTTCGTCATCGACCTCGACGGGCACGTCCAGGACGAGCGGGTCGCCGACGCGCTGATGGGGCTGCGGCGCTTCAGCCCGAAGGTGATCTTCCTCGGCTCGTATCCGCGCGCTGACCGCCGCCCGGTCACCTCCGTGCGACGCTACGACGACGAGGTGTTCCTCGAGGCCCGCGACTGGCTGCGCGGGATCCTCTCCCACGAGCCGGAGGTCGACGATGACCGGGGACGACGATGACGGGTCGCGACGATGACTGACGACGACGAACGGGTCGACCCGCGCTACGACCCGGCCTTCCAGCGCGGGTTCTCGGGACCGGTGGAGCGTCTGAGAGGCGACGAGCGGGCGTTCGCGAGGCCCGGCTCGGGTGCCGCCCCCGGCGCTCCCGCCGCCACGTCCGGAGCCGCCGCTCGTCCCGCGCTCCCGGAGTCGCGCGTGGTCCGCCCCGGCTCCTCGTCCGTGCCCGGACCGCGCCGCATCATGGCCCTGCCCGACATCGCCGGAGCCGCCGAGGGCCGGCGGTCGCACCGCCTCGGCGCCGAGACCGCGCCCGCACCCCTGCCGGAGCCGGCCGCCGACCCCGCTCCCGCTGCTCCCGCCGAGCCCGTGCGCGAGGCGCCCCTGCTGCGGAACCCGTGGCTCCTCGTGCTCCTGCTCGCCGGCCTCGCGGGGACCCTGATCGGCCTCGCGCTCCTCTACACCGGCTACTCCTCGCCGCCTCCGCCCTACTACGGCGACTCCGACGTGCCCTCGCCCGCGTGGATCCAGCGGCAGCTCCTCTACTACTCCTGCATCCCCCTGCTGGGCTGCCTGCCGGCGTCGCTGCTGCTGGCGGTCGGAGTGGCGGCGCTGCGGTGGCGCGGCGTCGCCGTGCGGCCCCGCGCCGAGGAGCCGCGCGAGTCCGCGCAGCTCCTCGAGGCCGAGGCTCAGACTCCGGACGCGCCGAAGAGCAGGCCGAGGAGGTAGGTCACCAGGGCCGCGCCGTAACCGATCCCGAGCTGGCGCAGCGCCCGGGCCAGAGGCGGGGCGCCCGAGAGCAGCCCGACGACCGCGCCGGTGGCGAGCAGGGCGATGCCCACGAGCACGCAGGCGACGACCACCGCGGCGAGCCCCGTCAGGCCGAGCAGGTAGGGCAGCACCGGGATGATCGCGCCCGAGGCGAAGAAGCAGAAGCTCGACAGCGCCGCGCCCATGCCCGTGCCGATCGACTCGTGCTCGTCGACGTCGGGGTCTCCTGCGGGACCGCCCAGCGTAATGGGGGAGGTGACGGCGCCGCCGCGCAGGCCCGTGAAGACGGAGGCGGCACGCGCGTCGGCCTGCTCCTGGGTCATCCCGCGAGCGCGGTAGACCAGGGCGAGCTCGTTCGCGTCGACGTCCAGATCGGGGACGATGCGGTTCGCGTCGAGGTCCGGGCTGGAGGCCGAGAGCAGCTCGCGCTGCGAGCGCACCGAGACGAACTCGCCCGCGCCCATCGAGAGGGCGCCGGCGAGCAGGCCCGCGATGCCCGTGAACAGGACGACGCCCGTCCCGACTCCGCTCGCTCCCACTCCGAGCACGAGGGCGAGGTTCGAGACCAGGCCGTCGTTCGCTCCGAAGACCGCCGCGCGGAACGTCCCGGAGAGGCGGTTGCGACCGCGCTCGGCGAGCCCGCGGACGACCTCGCCGTGGATCCGCTCGTCGGCGGCCATCGCCTCGGTGGCGTCGTCGTCGTCGGCGTAGGGGGAGCGGGCCTCGGCGCGCTGGATCAGGGCGAGGACGAACACGGAGCCGAAGCGGCGGGTGAGGAAGCCCAGGAAGCGCGTGCGGAGGTCCGGGCGGGGCGCGGGCTCCGCCGCGGAGCCGAGGAGCTCGCGCCAGTGCTCCTCGTGGCGGCCCTCGGCCACGGCGAGCGCGAGCAGGATCTCCCGCTCTTCGCCGGAGCGGCGGCCGGCGAGGTCGCGGTACACGGAGGCCTCGGCGAGCTCGTCGGCGAGGTAGCGGCGCCAGCGGCGCACCTGGGCGGGACTGGGGGTGGGGGCGGTGGTCGCCATGCGATCTCCTGGCTCAGGTCCGCCGACCCGCGCGAGAGGACCGGTCAGGACTGCGTCGACTGACCGAAGGTCTCGTTCGCCCCGGCCGGAGCCGGGGTGGAGCGCCGGGCCCGGATCGTCCCGGACCAGCATGTCGACGCGCCTCGTCGTCCGCTCGGCGGACGGTGGGAACTACTCCCCTTCGCGGGGACCACCGTAGCCGAGATCGGAGGAGAACGCCCGGCCGATCCGTGGGCCGTCGGGCGGACGACGCCCGGCCCGGGCCCGAGCGTCGTCGCGGACGCTCGCCCCGGGTCAGAGCGAGGCGGTCGCCCGGGCGGCGCGGCGGGCCTGGCGCTCGTGCTCGGCGTCCAGGAGCGTGCGCGTGGCGGGGACCGCCAGGAACTCGACCAGGGTGTCCGTCTCCTCGACGATGCGCTCGGCGCGGTCGAGCGGGTCGGTGCGCAGGAGGCGGCGGGCGGCGGACGCGACGTGCGCCGGCTTCGCCGCCAGGGCGCGCACGCGCTCGTCGACGCGGCCGGCGAGGTCGGCGCGCGGCACGACCTCGGTCACGAGCTGCCACTCCAGCGCCTCGGCCGCGCGGACCGGGCGGCCCGACAGCACGAAGTCCAGGGCGCGGCGGCGGCCGACGACGCGGGGGAGCGCGGCGGTGACTCCGACGTCCGGGACGAGCCCGACGTCGCCGTACGCGCTGAGGAAGAGGGCGGCGGGAGTCGCGATCACGATGTCGGCGGCCAGAGCGAAGGCGATGCCGGCGCCGGCGACCATGCCGTCGATCGCGCAGACGACGACGGCGCGGCTGTCCTCGAGCAGGCGGATCACCTGGGCGGTCGTGGTCGCGACGTCGCGCAGGTAGTGGTCCGGGTGCTCGGACCCCATGATCGCCGAGATGTCGCCGCCCGTGCAGAACGCGCGACCGGCCGCGGCGATCACGATGACGGAGCAGCCGGCGTCGGCGTCGAGGTCGGCGACGGTGCTCAGCAGCAGTCGCGCAGTGCCGAGGTCGATCGCGTTGAGGGCGTCGGGGCGGTTGAGGGTGATCCGGGCGACGGAGCCGTCGCGCTCGAGGACGACGCCGGGGGTCGCGTCGATGAGGGGGGTGGCGTGCATGGGAGAGCCTTCAGGGGAGCAGGGGTGTCGAACGCGGGGGGACGTTCTCGGGGGACGACTCAGATTCGCAGCCGTCCGCGCGATCGGATGCCTCCTCGCGGCCGATGCTCAGCCGGCCCCGGGGGTACGCGCGGGCGGCGGCCCGTCCCGGCCCTCCTCTACACTGCTGGGGTGATTGATCCCGTACTTCTGCGCGAGAACCCGGACGTCCTGAAGCGCTCGCAGGAGGCGCGCGGCGACTCCGTCGAGCTGGTCGACGAGGCGCTCGAGGCCGACCGCGTGCGCCGTGCGGCGATCACCGAGGCGGAGCGGCTCCGGGCCGAGCAGAACGCCTTCGGCAAGACCGTCGCCAAGGCTCCGAAGGACGAGAAGGCGGCCCTCGTCGCCGAGGCCCAGCGCCTCGCCGCCGCCGCCAAGCAGGCCCAGCAGGAGGCGTCCGAGGCCGACGAGGCCTTCACCGTGCTGGTGAAGCGCATCGCCAACCCGATCATCGAGGGCGTCCCCGCGGGCGGCGAGGAGTCGTTCGAGCTCGTCAGGACGGTCGGCGAGCGCCCCGTCTTCGACTTCGCCCCGCGCGACCACCTCGAGCTCGGCGAGCTGCTGGACGGCATCGACATGCAGCGCGGCGCGAAGGTCAGCGGCGCGCGCTTCTACTTCCTCAAGGGCCTGGTCGCCCGCCTCGAGATCGCGCTGATGAACCTGGGCCTCGAGAAGGCGCTCGCCGCCGGCTTCACCCCGCTGATCACGCCGACCCTCGTGCGCCCCGAGATCATGGACGGCACCGGCTTCCTCGGCGAGCACGACGACGAGGTGTACCGCCTCCGCGACGACGACCTCTACCTCACCGGCACCAGCGAGGTCGCCCTCGCCGGCTACCACGCCGACGAGATCCTCGACCTCTCCGGCGGCGCGAAGCGCTACGCGGGCTGGAGCACCTGCTACCGCCGCGAGGCGGGCTCGGGCGGACGGGACACCCGCGGCATCATCCGCGTGCACCAGTTCAGCAAGCTCGAGATGTTCGTCTACACCCTCCCCGAGGACGCCGAGGCGGAGCACGCGCGCCTGCTCTCGTACCAGGAGGACGTCCTGCAGAGCCTCGGCCTGCACTACCGCGTCATCGACACGGCGGCCGGCGACCTCGGCCAGAGCGCGGCGCGCAAGTTCGACGTGGAGGCGTGGGTCCCCACGCAGGAGACCTACCGCGAACTGACCTCGACCTCGAACTGCACCACGTTCCAGGCCCGCCGCCTCGACACCCGCTACCGCACAGAGTCGGGGAGGACGGCTCCGGTCGCCACCCTCAACGGCACGCTCGCGACCACCCGCTGGATCGTCGCCCTCCTCGAGACCCACCAGCGGGCGGACGGCTCGGTGCTCGTCCCCGAGGCGCTGCGGCCCCACCTCGGCGGCCTCGAGGTGCTCGAGCCCGTCGCATGAGCGCGGCCCGCGCCTCCGGCCGCCGCCTCGTCGCCCTCGACATCGACGGCACCGTCATGCACGAGGACGGCACCATCACCCGCGCAGTGACGGACGCGATCACCCGCGTGGCCGCCCAGGGCGACGAGGTGATGCTCGCCACCGGGCGCTCGCCCTCCTCCACCCTGCCCGTCGTCGAGCGCCTCGGGATCTCGCCCGAGTACGTGATCTGCTGCAACGGAGCGGTCACGCTCCGCCGCGACGCGTCCGGTGCCTACGTCCCCGAGACGGTCGAGACCTTCGACCCGACGGAGGTCCTGGAGACCATCCGCCGCTCCCTCCCCGACGCGCACTACGCCGTCGAGGACGCGGACGGCGCCTTCTTCTACACCGAGGCGTTCCCGGGCGGTGCCGTGATGGGTGCCGAGACGACCCACGTCCCCTTCGAGGAGCTGCTCGGCCGGCTGTGCACCCGCGTCGTCGTGATCTCGCCCGAGACCGGGATCGAGGAGTTCACCTCCCTGGTCGAGGAGATGGGCCTGCACCAGGTCAGCTACGCGATCGGCTGGACCGCCTGGCTCGACATCGCCCCGCACGGCGTCAACAAGTCCACCGCGCTCGAGGTCGTCCGCGAGGAGCTGGGCATCGAGCGGAGCGACGTGGTCGCGCTGGGCGACGGCCGCAACGACATCGAGATGCTCACCTGGGCCGCCGCCGAGGGCGCAGGGCTCGCGATGGGGCAGGCGCCCGACGAGGTGCGGGCCGTGGCCTCCGCCGTGATCCCCTCGGTCCACCAGGACGGCGTGGCGGTCGCGCTCTCGGCGCTGCGCTGACCACGGTCCCGCGCGCTCGGCGGTTACTATCGGGTGTCGCTCCTGCGGGAGCGGCCGGGAGGGCTGTCCGAGCGGCCGATGGAGCCAGTCTTGAAAACTGGTGGGCGGAAACGTCTCGTGGGTTCGAATCCCACGCCCTCCGCCACGCCGTCCACAGCGGAGTCCCGTTCTTCGCGTCGCTTCCCGCCGGCGCCTTCCGACGCCCGTCCTGGCGCGCGACGACGGAGGCCTGCCCGCTCTCCTTCGGAACGCGCCAGCCCTCTGTATAGGATTGCGCGACGCCCGGGACCGACGCCCGGCCCTCACCTCCGCACCACTGACGCCTCGACACCGGGAGACGGATGCGCCGCACGGGCCCTTCGACACAGACTCGCGACACTCCGCGCACGCCGCGCCCCTTCGTGCGGCACGGCCGCCAGAAGCGGCACACCCTCGCGCGGACCCTGGTGAAGGGAGCCGCCCTCGTGGGCGGTGTCGGTGTGGTCGCCTCGGTGTCGGTGGTCGCGATCGCGGCGACGCTGATCGTCCAGTCCGTGCAGCCCTCGGTCGACCTGCACCCGGGCGCGGCCGGCTCCAGCGTCGAGGCCGGAGGCGCCCCGGAGATCGGCGCACTGGAGGGCGGCTTCAACGTCCTCGTCGTCGGCAGCGACTCGCGGAAGGGCCAGGGCGACGCCTACGGCGACCCCGACGAGGAGACGAGCGTCCTCAACGACGTCAACATGCTGATGCACGTCTCGGCCGACCACAGCAACGCGACGGTCGTGAGCTTCCCCCGCGACATGTACGTCGACATCCCGGAGTGCGTGAACGCCGCCACGGGTGAGACGATCCCCGCCCGGTACGACACCAAGATCAACGAGGCGATGGGCAGCGACGTCAGCCTCGGCTGCGTGGCAGGGGTCGTCGAGGACCTCATGGGCGTCCGGGTCGACTACGGCGCGGTCGTGCAGTTCAACGGCGTGATCGAGATGTCGAACGCGGTCGGCGGAGTCGACGTCTGCGTCGCGACCGAGATCGCGGACCCCTACACGAACACCTACCTCGAGCCGGGCGTGCACTCGCTCGAGGGCATGGCGGCGCTGCAGTTCCTCCGCAGCCGCCACGGCATCGGCGACGGCAGCGACCTGACCCGCATCAGCAACCAGCAGGTCTTCCTCTCGGCGCTCGTGCGCCGGATCAAGAGCGCGGACACCCTCCTCAACCCGGTCGCGCTCTACGGGCTCGCAAAGGCGGCGCTCGGCAACATGACGCTCTCGACCGGTCTCGACAACGTGAACACGATGGTCCAGATGGGACTCGCGCTGAAGGACGTCGACCTCGCGGACGTCGTCTTCGCGCAGTACCCGACCGGGGCGACTCCGAGCGGAGTGGAGCCGGACCGCGCCGCGGGCGACGTCCTGGCGAGCGCCCTGCAGACCGATCAGCCGATCGCCATCACCGGCGGCACGGGCGCCGGCGCGACCGTGGAGGGCGAGGCGGCGGCCCCGGCCGACACCGCCGCTCCGTCGGGCCCGGCGACCGCGGATCCGCTGGCGACGGCCGAGGCGGCACCCGGCACTCCTGCAGCGACTCCCGAGGACGCATCCAAGGTTGCCCTGCCAGAATCGGTCACCGGCCAGAGCGCCGACCAGCAGACCTGCTCGGTCGGCTTCTTCGGCTGAGCCGAGGGCGGGCGGCACCACGGGTGTTCTCCACCTCGCGCGCTGACTCCGGGACGACACGCGTCCCGCAGCCGAGAGAGAGTACGACCCGATGAGCGAACGCGCGTCCACCCGGACCACAGCAGCACGGCACGGCCGCCTGCGCCGCCCGAGCGGCGTGCGCTTCGCCGCGCGGATCCTCGCGGCCTGCGTGGGCGTCGGCGTGCTCAGCGCGATCTGCATCGTGGCGATCGCCGCCTCGCTGATCGCCGGGAGCGCGCGTCCCTCCGTCGACCTCGGGATCGATTCGGGCGGGGGCGACGTGCCCGGGATCGGGGCGATCGAGGGCGGCGTCAACATCCTGCTCGCCGGCAGCGACAGCGCCGACGGATCGGCCGCCGGGGCCTACGGCGAGCGTGCCGAGAACCTTAACGACGTCACGATGCTCATGCACATCTCGGCCGACCACTCGACCGTGGAGGTCGTCAGCTTCCCCCGCGACCTCTACGTCCCGATCCCCTCCTGCACCGACCCGGCCACCGGCGCCGTCTCGGACGCGGTGGACTCGGCGAAGATCAACACCTCGCTCGAGGCCGGCGGGCTGGCGTGCACCGTGCAGACGGTCGAGCAGCTGACCGGGCTCGAGATCCCCTACGCGGCGCTCATCCAGTTCGAGGGCGTCATCGAGATGTCGAACGCGGTCGGCGGAGTCGACGTCTGCGTCGCCACCCCGATCCAGGACGAGTACACGGGGCTGAACCTCGACGCGGGCACGCACACGCTCGTCGGCGCCGAGGCGCTGGCGTTCCTCCGCACGCGGCACGGCGTCGGCGACGGCAGCGACCTCACCCGCATCTCGAGCCAGCAGGTGTACCTGTCGTCGCTGGTGCGCAAGGTGAAGAGCGCGTCGACGCTCTCGAACCCGGTGAACCTCTACGGCCTCGCGAAGGCGGCCGTCTCGAACATGCAGCTCTCCACCTCGCTCGAGAACGTGAACACCCTCGTGTCGATCGGCCTCGCGGTGAAGGACGTCGACCTCGCGAACGTGGTCTTCGTGCAGTACCCGACCTTCATCGACGGCAACGGCGTGTACCCGAGCGAGGACGCGGCGTCCGCGCTGAACGCGGCTCTCCTCGCCGACCAGCCGATCGCGTTGAGCGGCACCACCGGCGGCGGCTCGCAGTCGACGGGGGAGGAGCCCGGGGCGACCGGCGCTCCGGCGGCCACGGAGTCGCCGGCCACGGACGCCCCCGCGACCGACGCCCCCGCGACCGACGCCCCCGCGATGAGCGCACCCGACGGGCCGGTCACCCTTCCGAGCGACGTCTCCGGGCAGACCGCGCAGCAGGAGACCTGCACCATCGGCCGGCCCCTGTCGGACCAGTAGGCGGCTTCTCGCCCTCCCGCAGGAGGGGCGGGTGCCCGTGTCGCGAGGCCCTCGCACGTGCGGTTATGATGGTCGTCGTGCGTCCGCCAGCGGGCGCTCAGGAGTCGTCGCATAGTCCGGTCGAGTGCACCACCCTGCTAAGGTGGAGAACCCTTTATTGGGTTCCGTGGGTTCAAATCCCACCGACTCCGCATCGTCCGAAGGCCCCGCTCAGGCGGGGCCTTCGTCGTTCCCGGCGGTGCCGGTGCCTGCCGCAGTACCGGCGTCTCCCGGCGGTGCCGGTGTCGCCGCAGTGCCGGGGTCTCGCGGTGCCGGAGCCCTCCGGCCGGCGCTCCGTCGCTCGCGCGCGGCGTCGGCGGCCCAGGCGACCCGACGCCCCGGCCGCCCGGGATCCGCCGCCGATCCGCCGGGCGGGTGCGCTCCCGGAGCGGCTACCCTGATCGGATGCCCAGCCCGATCCTCGACGCCCTGTCCGCCCCTCCCGCGCGGAGGGACGTCGCCTCGATCCGGGGTGCTCTCGCCGAGGTCGCGATCGGCGACTCGGTGCGCGTCCTCGTCCGCTCACCGCGCTACGGCCTCTACGGGATCGAGGGGGTCGTCCGGCAGGCCGTCGGCGGCGAGCTCGTCGTCGCGGACGTCTTCCTCGGCACGGGGACCGAGATCCAGAGCATCGCCCTGGCTCCGGACGCCGACGAGGTCGGCGGGGAGCGCTCGGCCGAGGGGCTCGAGCACGGGGACCCGGTGCGCGTGGCGTTCTCGACTCCGGCGCTCGGGTCGTTCACGATCACGGGCCCGCTGACGGCCGGCGGCCGCGACGGGTTCCTCCTCGTCGGCAGCTGGATCGTCGCGGACGGCGGCGAGCCCGGCCGCCACGTCGACCGCATCGAGCGCCTCACGGACGTCGGCGTCCACGAGAAGCACGTCCCCGGGCGCCGCTCCGCGGTCGAGGAGTAGCCCCTCAGCTCTGGCAGTGCGGGCACCAGTAGGTGACCCGCAGCTGCAGCTCGTCGTCGCCGAGCTCACCGCGCTCGATCGGAGTGCCGCAGCGCCGGCACGGCTTGCGGTCGCGGCCGTAGACCCAGAGCTGCTGGCCCGGGCGCAGGTTGCCGGTCGTCGTGCGCTCGATCCGCTCGCGGTTCACGGTGATGAGCCGCTTCGCGAGCGCGATGGTGCGCACGAGGTCGCCGCTCCCGCCGACCGGGCGCGTGGGCAGCACGCCGCGCAGGAAGCACAGCTCGGCGCGGTAGACGTTGCCGAGTCCGGCCATGATCCGCTGGTCGAGCAGCGCGAGCCCGATCGGCCGCTCCGGATCGGCGGACAGGCGTCGCAGCGCCTCGTCCGCGTCCCAGTCGGCGCCGAGCAGATCGGGGCCGAGATAGCCGACCACGTCCTCCTCGGCCGAGCGCGGGACGATCTCGAGGAGCCCGAGCTCGAAGCCGACCGCCTGCCAGTCCTCGGTCTCGAGGACGATCCGGGCCTGGAACGCCGGCCGGTGCCACTTCGGCCGCTCGCCCTCGCCGCGGGCGTAGAGGTGCCAGCTCCCCTCCATCTTGAGGTGGGAGTGGATCAGCGCGTCGCCGACCCGCATCAGCAGGTGCTTGCCGCGGGGGACGACCTCGTCGATCGTCTCGCCGGTGAGGTCGACCGTCGCGTACTTCGGCACGCGGACGTCGCACCGGGTCAGGACCTCGCCGTCCAGCGCCTCGGCGAGGTTGTGGGCGGATCGGTAGACGGTGTCACCCTCGGGCACGCGGGCTCCCTCCGGCGCTCACGAGCGCATCCTCAGGCCGCGCGGATTCGCGACGAAGCCGGCGGCGACGAGGGCGTCGCCGAAGGGCGTGCCGAGCGCGAAGACGCCGTCGATCTTCTCGACGGTCAGCTTCTCGACCCCGCGGGAGCGGACGAGCTGCGAGAGGGCGCCGGCCGCGTCGGCGAGGGCCGCCTCGTCGGCGGTGAAGGTGAGGGCGGTCTTGCCGCCGCGCTCGAGGTAGACCGCGAGCGCTCCGTCGACGACGGCGACCAGCGCGCCGGCCTTCCGACCGGGGCGGTGCCCCTCGCCCTGCGGCCACGGCAGAGCGGCGCCGAACGGATTGGCGGGGTCGGTCGCCGCCAGCGCGAGCACCGGTCGTGAGCGCTCCTGCGCCTCGTCCTGCGGGGCGAACGTGCGGAGCCGGTCGACGCTGCCGGCGGTGCCGAACTGTGCTGCTCCCAGCTTCTCGATGAAGTAGCCCCTCCGGGCGCGGCCCTGCTGCTCGAAGCCGCTCAGCACCTTGTAGGCGAGGGCGAAGCCGCCCAGGACGCCCTCGGCCTGCACGGAGCCGCGGGTGACGATCCCGTACCGCTCGAGCAGCGTCTCGCCGAGCGCGTGCCCGCGGATCGTCGCGTCCGACTCCGCGAGCGGCACGATCGACCAGCGGCCGCCGGCGGTCGGCGGCCCCACGCGGGTGGCCATCGTGGGGCGGGCGGTCATCCGGCCCCGGGGCGCGCGGGCGCGGGC
>NZ_PSTN01000037.1:0-20929 GCF_002930955.1 Rathayibacter sp. AY1A4
GGGCGGGCTCGGCAACGCCTCGCTCGCCACCACGAAGCGCAAGGCGCCCGGCTTCGCGCTGCTCGGCACGCCGGGCTGGGAGGGCGACGTCGTCCTCGAGCTGAAGACCGTCGCGGACGTCGCGCTCGTCGGATTCCCCTCGGCGGGCAAGTCGAGCCTCGTCGCGGCGATCTCGGCGGCCAAGCCGAAGATCGCGGACTACCCGTTCACGACCCTCGCGCCCAACCTCGGCGTCGTGCAGGCGGGGGAGTCGCGGTTCACCGTCGCCGACGTGCCCGGTCTCATCGAGGGCGCGAGCGAGGGCAAGGGCCTGGGCCTGGAGTTCCTCCGCCACGTCGAGCGCTGCACCGCGCTCGTCCACGTGCTCGACTGCGCCACGCTCGAGCCCGGCCGCGACCCGCTGACCGACCTCGACATCATCCTCGGGGAGCTGGCGGCGTACCCCGTCGGCGACGGACAGGTGCCGCTGATCGAGCGCCCGCAGCTGATCGCGCTCAACAAGGTCGACGTGCCCGAGGCCCAGGAGCTGGCCGACTTCGTCCGGGCCGACCTCGAGGGCCGCGGCTACCGCGTCTTCGAGATCTCGACGGTCAGCCACTCGGGACTCCGCCAGCTGACGTTCGCCCTCGCCGAGATCGTCGAGAAGCACCGCCTCGAGCTCGCCGCTGTGCCGCGGGTGGAGCGCATCACCATCCGCCCCCGCGCCGTGGACGAGAAGGACTTCGAGATCCGGGTCGAGGGCGGCTCGTACGGGAACGTCTATCGGGTCCTGGGCACCAAGCCCGTGCGCTGGGTCGCGCAGACCGACTTCACGAACGACGAGGCCGTCGGCTTCCTCGCCGACCGTCTGGCCAAGCTCGGAGTCGAGAACGGCCTCTTCTCGGCCGGAGCGGTCGCCGGCTCCACCGTCGTCATCGGCCCCGGCGACGGCGTCGTCTTCGACTGGGAGCCGACCCTCACCTCGACCGCCGAGCTCATCACTGCGCCCCGCGGAACGGACCTCCGCCTCGAGGACAACCGGCGCAAGACCCGCAACGAGCGTCGAGAGGACTACTTCGAGCGGATGGACGCCAAGGCCGAGGCCCGCGCGGAGCTCGAGCGCGAGCGCCAGGGCGGCGTCTGGCGCGTCGCCGACGAGGGCGACGGCACGGAGGCCGGCGAGGAGAGCTGACTCCCGCCGCCGGGGTCGTCTGCCTCTACACTGGCCGGATGCCGCAGACGACCCCCGACAGCAGTGCGCTGACCGAGCGGTTCGCCGCCTCCCGCGTCGCGTCGCGCTCCCTCCGCAGTGCGACCACCGACCTCAAGAACCGGGCTCTGCTCGCCATCGCCGACGCGGTGCGCTCGAGCGCCGAGCGCGTCGTCCCGGCGAACGAGCTCGACCTCCAGCGGGGTCGCGAGAGCGGGATGAGCGCGGGCCTGCAGGACCGCCTCCGCCTCGATGCAGCGCGCCTGGGGTCCCTCGCCGACGCCGTCGTCGCGGTCGTCGGGCTCACCGATCCGGTCGGGCAGACGGTGCGGGGATCGAACCTGCCCAACGGCGCCTCTCTCATCCAGGTGCGGGTCCCGTTCGGCGTGGTCGGAGCGATCTACGAGGCGCGCCCGAACGTCACCATCGACATCGCGGCGCTCGCCCTCAAGAGCGGGAACGCCGTGATCCTGCGCGGAGGCTCGGCCGCGGAGAACACGAACCGCGTCCTGGTGGAGCTGCTGCAGGAGGCCGTCGCCTCCGTCGGCCTGCCCGCCGAGCTGGTGCAGACGGTCGACGACCACGGCCGCGAGGGCGCGAAGGCCCTCATGCGAGCGCGCGGCTACGTCGACGTCCTGGTGCCGCGGGGGAGCGCGGGCCTCATCGAGTCGGTCGTGACCGAGTCGACCGTCCCTGTGATCGAGACGGGCGCCGGAGTCGTCCACGTCTTCCTCGACGCCAGTGCCGACGAGCAGTGGGCCGTGGACATCGTCCACAACGCCAAGGTGCAGCGTCCGAGCACCTGCAACGCCCTCGAGACCCTCCTCGTCCACCGCGACGCCGCCGAGCGCCTCCTCCCGCCCGTCCTCGGCCGGCTCGCGGAAGCGGGAGTGACCGTGCACGGCGACGAGCGCGTCGCGGCGCTCTGGCCCGACGCGGTGCCCGCCACCGATGAGGACTGGTCCGCGGAGTACTACTCGCTCGACCTCGCCGTCGCGATCGTCGACGACCTCGACGCCGCGATGGCCCACATCGACCGGTACTCCACCCACCACACCGAGTCGATCGTGACGAACGACCTCCGGAGCGCCGAGCGCTTCCTCGCCGAGGTCGACTCCGCGGTCGTGATGGTCAACGCCTCCACCCGCTTCACCGACGGCGGGGAGTTCGGGTTCGGCGCCGAGGTCGGCATCTCGACGCAGAAGCTGCACGCTCGGGGCCCCATGGGTCTTCCCGAGCTGACCAGCACGAAGTGGCTGCTGCGCGGCGCGGGACAGGTCCGCGCCTAGCGCCCGGACCGGCGATCCGGCGTCGAGCGGCGTCCGGGTAGACTCGTCGGAGCCCCGCCGGGGCGACCACGACCTCCAAGGAGCACTGCATGTCCCTCGCGACGACCGTCCTCGCCGAAGCAGCGGCCCACACGGAGCTGCCGTTCCCCCCGATCGTCTTCGGCCTGATCGCCGCCGTCGCCTTCACGGCCCTCGGCTTCGTCACCTGGAGCTACCGCGACGTGGCGAACCGCCACTCGCACAAGACCGGCGCCGGCTCCCACGACCAGCACGGTCACGGACACTAGGCGGGGAGCCCAGCGATCGTGACGTCCGCCGCGAGCGGAGGCCCGCGGCGTCCGCGCATCGGCGTGATGGGCGGCACCTTCGACCCGATCCACCACGGTCACCTGGTCGCCGCCTCCGAGGTGGCCCAGTCGTTCGACCTGGACGAGGTCGTCTTCGTGCCCACCGGCCAGCCGTGGCACAAGAAGACGGTGACCTCCGCCGAGCACCGGTACCTGATGACGGTGATCGCGACGGCGTCGAACCCGCGCTTCACCGTCAGCCGCGTCGACGTGGACCGGATCGGCACGACCTACACGATCGACACCCTGCGCGACATCCACGCCGCGCACCCCGACGCCGAGCTGTTCTTCATCACCGGCGCGGACGCGGTCGCTCAGATCCTGAGCTGGAAGGACTACGACGAGCTGTGGGAGCTGGCCCACTTCGTCGCCGTCAGCCGGCCGGGGCACGTCCTCAACGTTTCGGGATTGCCGGCCCAGGACGTATCCTTGTTGGAGATTCCGGCACTGGCGATCTCCTCGACCGACTGTCGGAGCCGCGTCAACCGGGGTCATCCGGTCTGGTACCTGGTTCCCGACGGTGTCGTCCAGTACATCTCGAAGCACCACCTGTATCGGAGCACGTCATGACAGTTCAGCCCGAGGAGAAGCCGCTCACCCGGCGCGAGATCCGCGAGCGCGAGAGGCGCGAGGCCGGTGCGGCCACGACCGCCGCCGTTCCGACGACGTCCCGCCGAGCTGCCACCGCGACCGCCACCACCGCCGGCGACATGCCCGTGCTGACCCCAACCCAGGCCCTGCGGATCACCCCCGTCGAGCCGAGCCCCGCGAGCGAGCCCGACCTGCGCACCTCCTCGATGGAGATCGTCGCCACCGAGAACGCCACGGGCCGCCAGCTGACCCGTCGAGAGCTGCGCGCACTGCTGGCGCAGCAGCAGGCGGAGAAGGTCGCCGCCGCCCCGGAGGCGGAGCCGCCCGCCGACGAGGAGCGGTCCGACGACGAGCGCTCAGACGACGTCGAGGGCGCCCTGGAGCGCGCCTCGGCGCTCCCGCCGACCGGGGCGGTCCCCGTGATCGAGGCGGCCGACGAGTCCCGTGATGCGGAGCCGGTGCCCGAGGGTGCAGCGGAGCAGGAGCCGGAGGGCGACGGGGACGTCGTCACCGAGGACGCCCCCGAGGCGTCCGAGGAGGAGGCGGACGAGTCCGCTACCGATGCGACCGCGGACGCCGACGCGGCCGACGCGGCCGAGGTGCACGAGGCCGAGATCGAGAGCCCCTCCTCCGACGACGAGAGGCCGTCCTCGGACGCCTCCGACGAGCGCGACGCGGACGACGAGCAGCCGACGGCCGGCGAGCAGCCCGAGCAGCCGCACCTGAACACCGCGCTCTTCGCGTCGGTGGGCGGATCCCTCGACATCGCCGACGAGAAGGCCACCGAGATCACCGGGAGCTTCGAGCCGCCGATCGAGCACCTCGCCATCACCGAGGAACTCGACAGCAAGTCGAAGGAGGAGGTGGACGCCTCGTTCGACTCCCTCATTGCGAGCGGAGTCGCCGCCACCGGCGCCGTCACCACCACCAACGCGCTGATCCTGCCGACCACGGGCCCCGGCGCGACCGTCGGCACGGACACGGGGGAGATCCTCGTCACCGGCTCGTTCGACCTCCCGCGCAGCCTCGGCTCCACGGGCCAGCACCCGAACCTCTACGACTCGCCCGATGTGGACCGCTACGTCGACCGCATCGACCGCGAGCAGCCCGTCGGCGAGTCCGAGCCGGTCCGGGCGTCCAGCGCCGTCTCCACCCACGCCGCCGGCACTTCGATGATCGCGCCGCAGAAGCGCGCCGGCGTGAGCGTCCCGGTGGTCCTCGCGATCACCGCGGCCGTCCTGCTGGTCGGCGCGATCGCGCTGTTCATCGGCGGCTTCGTACTCAACATCTTCTGATCTCCACCACCGACACTGAAGGCTTCATGACTGCGACCGATTCCGCCCGCGCCCTGCTCCAGCTCGCGGCCACCGCCGCCGACTCCAAGGGCGGTGAGGACCTCGTCGCCCTCGACGTCTCGGGGCCGCTGCCGCTGGTCGACATCTTCCTCCTCGCCACCGGCCGCTCCGAGCGCAACGTGGTCGCGATCGCTAACGAGGTGGAGGACCGCCTGAACGACTCCGGCGCCAAGCTGCTGCGCCGCGAGGGCCGTGCGGAGGGCCGCTGGATCCTCCTCGACTTCGGCGACCTCGTCGTGCACGTCTTCCACGAGGAGGACCGCATGTACTACTCGCTCGAGCGCCTCTGGAAGGACTGCCCGACGGTGCCGTTCACCCTCGAGCAGCCCGTCGCCGTCGACTCGTCGACGTCCTCGAACTGACGAACACGCCCGGCGACAGCGCTCGATTTCACTTCACGCGAATCGTGTTGTAGTTTATTCGAGTTGCTTCCGCCGGGCGGAGACAGCGAAAGACAGCACGACGCAAAACAGAACATGGGTCCGTGGCGCAGCTGGTAGCGCACCTGCATGGCATGCAGGGGGTCAGGGGTTCGAATCCCCTCGGATCCACCGAACAGGTCCGCACTCCTCAGGGAGTGCGGACCTTCGTCGTTCACGGCGATATAGGGTCCGGCGCCGTCCTGTCCGGCGCCGTCCTGTCCGGCTCAGGCCGGTCAGGCCAGCCAGGACCGTTCCCGTCCGGCCACCGGGTCCCCCTGCTGGTCACGCACGGGTCGGCCCGACCGGCTCCACATGGCCGCCGCATCCGGCGAGGAATCCGGAGAGCTCGCCCCAGGCGTCCTCCCCGATCGTGGTGCCCGGGCGCCGTGCGAGATCGGCCAGAGCGTCCGTCAGCTCGTCGACTCCCGTCACGATCCTCGTCCGTGCCGCTCCCGTGCCCTGCCATCCGGGCGCGTACGTCCTGACGTCGGGGTGGCTGTAGAGCACGGCCGTCTCGAACCACGGCGTGGGCAGTCCGTTCAGGGCCAGGTACTCCTTGAACCTCGCGGCCTGGATCCGGACCTGCCGGGCGGGGACGTGCTGCTCGACATGCGTGCGCACCGTCCACCGCGACACCGTCCCCGGTGCGATCTGAACCGCGAAGGCCTCGGGCAGGGCGTCCTCGTCGAGGAGGACGCCGTAGGAGGGGTGGACGGTACCGGGTCGCACGCCGTCGAAGACGACCCCCTGCCAGTACTTGGCCTCGATGATGAGCGCGCCGTGCCGGGTGAGCAGCAGATGGTCGATCTGCGCGAGGAAGCGGCGCGTCGTGCGCGCGTCTACCGGTACGAAGACGACGTTCGTGGCGAGGACGCCGGACAGCCCCGCCGAGGCGCACGCCTCCCGGATCAGGGTGTGCGAGACGGCCTCGCTGCTCCAGGTCCTGGCGAGCGCGTCACGGGTCTGCTCGACCTCCTCCTGCGCCGTCTCAAGCTCGGTCCGACTGAGGTCGCGCTCGGCGTCGCGCGCGCGCGTCAGTGCCTTGAGCGCCGCCTCGTGGCTCCGGTCGCGCTCGGCGATCGTGCGCTGGTGCTCCTCCGAGGCCTCCTTCGCGGCCTGCTCCGCCGCCGCTCCCGCCGCAGTGCGCCATCGGCGGCCGACGACGACCGTGATGAGGAGGGCCAGGAGCAGGGCGGCCGCGACGGCCCAGGGCAGGTACTCGTTCATGGTCCCCAGGCAAGCACGGACCACCGACCGTGCGCCGCGACGGCTCCCGATCGCGCCGCTCGGCAGACTGGCCGCAGTGCGCTCGCTCGTGCCCTGTCCGGACGTCTTCGTCGGCGTCCGCCTGCGCGCGCAGGCGGAGACGCCGACCCTGCGCCGGCCGATCGCGCGGGCGGAGCCCTACCGCCGCCTGGCGGACGCGATGCGCGACCAGCACGAGGTCCGGCCAACCGGCGTCGAGGGCACGCTGCTGGGCCCCGTCGGCCGGCAGCCGTTCCAGGGGATCAGCGTCGCCGGCCTGCACACGCACGTCGTCGACACCACCGGCGGGACCGGCGGCCACATGCTCGCCGCCTCCGGAGTCGCGGGCCTGCTCGAGATCGAGCAGTACGGCGGCATCACCGTCCGCCTGTCGGAGTCGGACGACCCGCCGCGAGCCGACCTGGACGCGGCGGCCAGCGCCGAGATCCGCGCCGTGGAGACCGGCCACCCGCCCTGAGCGGCCCTACCCTGGACGCATGCCCTCACTGCGCGACGTCCACGCCGTCATCGACCGTCTCTGGCCCGAGGCGGCCGCCGAGAGCTGGGACGCGCCCGGCCTGGTCACCGGCGACCCCGACGCCGCGGTGGAGCGGATCCTGCTCACGGTCGACGTGGTCTCCGACACCGTCGCGGAGGCCGTCGACGGCGGCTACCAGCTCCTGGTCGCGCACCACCCGCTGCTGCTGCGCGGCGTCACCTCGATCGCCGAGGACGGCTACAAGGGCCGCCTGCTCGCGGACCTCGTCCGGGGCGGCTGCGCACTGATCTCGGCCCACACGAACGCCGACATCGTCGCGGACGGCGTCTCGGACGTGATCGCGACCCGCCTCGGCCTGACCGGCACGACGCCGCTCGTCCCGGGCGCCGACCCGTCGATCGGGCTCGGCCGAGTGGGCGACCTGCCCGAGGAGCTGACGCTCGGACGCCTGGCCGGAGCCGTGGCCGAGCTCCTGCCGGCCACCGCAGGGGGAGTGCGGGCCGCGGGCGCCTACGAGACGCCCGTGCGCCGCGTGTCGCTCTGCGGGGGAGCGGGGGACTCGCTCCTGGACGCCCCCGCCGTCCGCACGAGCGACGTCTTCATCACCGCCGACCTCCGGCACCACCCGGCGTCCGAGGCGCGCGAGAAGGCCCTGCACGGCACCGGCCCCGCCCTCATCGACGTCTCGCACTGGGCGAGCGAGTGGCTGTGGCTCGACGTCGCCGCGACCGCGCTGCGGGAGGCCCTGCCCACGGTCACCGTCGAGGTGAGCGAGACCCGCACCGACCCGTGGGATTTCGCGATCGTGCACTGACCCGCCGCGGGCACGGGAGAATGGACGCGGCGCGCCCGTACTGCGCGCCGGGAACGAGGACCGCCACGTGAAAGCCAGCCCCGCACACCAGCGCGAACTCCTGACTCTCGCGAGTCTGGACACGAGGGGCGCGCAGCTGCGCCACGCCCTCGCGACGCTCCCGCAGATCGCGCGGATCCAGGCGATGCAGGCCCGCGACAACGAGACCCGCCGCTCCCTCGCCGAGCGCACAGGGCGCCTCGAGGACGTGCGCACCGAGCTCGGGCGCATCGAGTCCGACGTCAGCGTGGTCGAGAAGCGGCTCACCCGCGATCGCGACCGCCTGCAGACCGCATCCGCGGCCAAGGACATCGCCGCGCTCGAGAGCGAGATCACCTCCCTCGTGAAGCGGCGGGGAGACCTCGAGGACATCGAGCTGACCCTGATGGAGCGGATCGAGGGCATCGAGTCCGAGGTCGCCGCGGCTCAGGCCGAGCGCGACGAGGTCGTCGCCTCGCTCGGGACCCTCGCCGAGGAGCGCGACGCGCAGGCCGAGAAGCTCCGCGACAAGCAGGAGGCGCTCGCCCGGGACCGGGCGGACCTGGTGACGACCCTTCCGGAGGACCTGGTCGAGCTCTACGAGAAGCAGCGCGCCCGCTACGGAGTCGGCGCGGCCCTCCTCCGCGGGAAGGTGTCGGAGGGGAGCGGCGTGGCCCTCACCGAGTCGGACCTCTCCTGGATCCGCGCCTCCGCTCCCGACGAGGTCGTCCTCTGCCCCGACAGCGGCTGCATCCTGGTGCGCGGCGAGGAGTCCACCCTCGCCTGAGCCGTACACTGGACGGGCGAACGGGCCGGCAAGACGGTCGCGTCACCGCGGCGAGAGCCGTGGTGCCGAGGAACGTCCGGGCTCCGCAGAGCAGGGCGGTGGGCAACACCCACCCGGGGCGACCCGCGAGACAGTGCCACAGAGAACAGACCGCCGTCGGCTCCGGCCGGCGGTAAGGGTGAAACGGTGGTGTAAGAGACCACCAGGGGCCGGAGTGATCCGGTCCGCTCGGTAAACCTCGCCCGGAGCAAGGTCAGACAGAGGACGATGCGGCTGCTCGTCGGGTCCTCGGGTAGACCGCTGGAGGGTCACGGCGACGTGGCTCCGAGAGAGATGGCCGTCCAGCGCCCGCCGAGAGGCGCGGCGTGAACAGAACCCGGCGTATCAGCCGACCCCTTCGCCACGAGATGCCCCGCCTCGGCGGGGCATCTCGCGTCTCCGCCGGTTGCTTCGCGCTCCCGCCCGCAGTCAGCGCGACGGCCTGCGGTGGCGGTTCCCGGGTCTCGATACACCCTTGCGCGGCTACTCGTTGAGACTGGCGCATGCTCTCTCTCGCGCTGGCTCCTGCGGACGAAGCGGTGCATCACGACGTCCGGCAGGCGCCGATCCCGGAGGACGGTCCTGAGACGCCGCTGCGGATCGACCGCCGAGGATCAGGTGCCCCGGCCCCGTCGTGGCTCATCGCGACGACTGGACCCCGAAAGTCCGATCACGCCCGTGCGCCACGGCGCCACGCACGAGGCGAACCGGCGGAACGCGTGGCGGCGTTGCGCCGTAGCCGTCCGCACCCCGCTCCCCGGAACGCGTCACCTCCCGAGGCCGACCGCGCCTCGGCGGGCGGGGACCGCCGAGGAAGAAGACTCAGCCCCGCCCTGCGAGCGCGGCCGCGCCGAGGATGCCGGCGTTGTTGCGGAGCGCCGCCGGGATGATCGGGGTGCGCAGGTCGAGCAGCGGGAGGAACTCGTCGTGGTGCTTGGAGATGCCGCCGCCGACGATGAAGAGATCGGGCCAGAGCAGCGCCTCGAGGTGGGAGTAGTAGCGCTGCAGGCGCTTCGCCCAGTGCTTGTAGTCGAGGTCGTCGCGCTCCTTGGCGGCGAACGAGGCCTTCTTCTCGTAGTCGCCGCCGTGGATCTCGAGGTGGCCGAGCTCAGCGTTGGGGATGAGGATCCCGTCGTGGATCTGCGCCGTCCCGATGCCGGTGCCGAGGGTGGTCATGATGACCAGGCCCTCCTTGTCCTTCGCCGCTCCGAAGCGCGACTCGGCGTAGCCCGCCGCGTCGGCGTCGTTGACGAAGAAGATGTTCCGGCCGATCGCGTCCTCGAACAGCTTCTCGGCCTCGAGGCCGATCCACTCGTCCGACACGTTCGCCGCCGACATCGTCCGTCCGTGGACGACGACGGCGGGGAAGCAGATGCCGACCGGGGTGTCCGAGGGCAGGTCCGGGATCTTCTCGAGGATCTGCTGGACGGTGGCGACGATGTCCTTCGGCGTGCCTCCCGGGGGAGTGGCGAGCTTCATCCGGTCGCTGAGCAGGGTGCCCCCGGCCAGGTCCACCGAGGCCCCCTTGATGCCCGTTCCCCCGATGTCGATCCCGATGGCGGTCGCCGCAGCAGTCATAGCGGCCATGCTAGCGAAGGGCGGGGGTGCGGACCGACGCGGGCTGCGGCGTAGGATCGCGGCATGGCTGACGGCGACGCGAACTCCTGGTGGTACAACCTCAAGGCCGGCACGGTGGAGCAGGGATTCGTGTCCCCCTCGGTCGACCGGGTGGGACCCTTCTCCTCTCGCGAGGAGGCGGAGCACGCCCTCGAGCGGCTGCACGAGAACAGCCGCAAGTGGGCCGAGGAGGACGCCGCCGAGGACCGCTGACCCCGGTTACTCGTAGCTGTGCTCGGCGCCGGGGTAGGCGCCGGACTCCACGTCGTCCCGGAACGCGGTGACCGCTCCGGTGAGCACGCCGCGCAGATCCGCGTACTGCTTCACGAAGCGGGGGATGCGGCCGGTGGTGAATCCGGCGAAGTCCGTCCACACGAGCAGCTGTCCGTCGACGTGCGGTCCCGCTCCGACTCCGATCGTGGGGATGCGCAGCTCCTCCGTCACCTGACGTGCCGCGTCCGCGGGCACCATCTCGAGGACCACGGCGAACGCCCCGGCCTCCTGGACGGCGCGCGCGTCGGCGAGCAGCTGCTCGATGCCCTCGCCGCGTCCCTGGACCATGTGGCCGCCGAGCCCGTGCTCGCTCTGCGGCGTGAAGCCGATGTGCGCCATCACGGGGATGCCCGCCTCGACGATGCGCCGGATCTGCTCGGCGGAGCGGACTCCGCCCTCGAGCTTCACCGCGTGCGCGTGCGTCTCCTTCATGAAGCGGAACGCCGTGTGCAGCGCGTCGTCGGCACCCGACTCGTAGGAGCCGAAGGGCATGTCGGCGACGACGAAGGCGCGCTCGACGGCTCCGGCGACGGCACGTGCCAGCGGGATGAGCTCGTCGACGGTGACGGGCAGAGTGGTGTCGTAGCCGAGCACCGTGTTGCCGGCGGAGTCGCCCACGAGGAGGAAGTCGATCCCGGCGTCGTCGAAGATCTTCGCCGTCAGCTGGTCGTAGCTGGTCAGCCCGGTGATGCGGACACCGGAGTCCTTCGCGTTCTGGAAGTGGCGGGTTCGAACGCGTTTCACGGGCTGCGCTGACATGGGCGCCAGTCTACGGCGCGCCTCGGGCGCCCCGCGGGCCCCGGTCGGAGGCAGTAGCCTGAGGGTCGAAACAGGAGGGGTCTGGATGGACAAGCAACGGGACTTCGTTCTTCGCACCATTGAAGAGCGAGGGATCAAATTCGTTCGCCTCTGGTTCACCGACGTCGTCGGCACGCTGAAGTCGGTCGCGATCGCGCCGGCCGAGGTGGAGGGCGCGTTCGCGGAGGGGCTCGGCTTCGACGGCTCCGCCATCGAGGGCCTCACCCGCTCCTTCGAGGCCGACGTCCTCGCGCATCCGGATCCGTCGACCTTCCAGATCCTCCCGTGGCGCGGAGAGATCGACCCGACGGCGCGGATGTTCTGCGACATCACCACGCCGGACGGCCAGCCCGCCGTCGCCGACCCGCGCAACGTGCTCAAGCGCACGCTGGCGAAGGCGGCCGAGCGCGGGTTCACCTTCTACACGCACCCCGAGATCGAGTTCTACCTCCTCAAGTCGTCGTCCTTCGGCGCCGAGGGTCCGGAGCCGGTCGACTCCGCCGGGTACTTCGACAACGTCCCCGGAGGCACGGCGCACGACTTCCGCCGCCGCTCCGTGCGCATGCTGGAGGATCTGGGCATCTCGGTCGAGTTCAGCCACCACGAGGCGGGCCCCGGCCAGAACGAGATCGACCTCCGCTATGCGGACGCGCTCACCACGGCCGACAACATCATGACCTTCCGCACCGTGATCAAGGAGGTGGCGATCGAGCAGGGCGTCTACGCGACGTTCATGCCGAAGCCGCTCTCCGGGCACCCCGGCTCGGGTATGCACACGCACCTCTCGCTCTTCGAGGGCGACGTGAACGTGTTCTACGAGCAGGGCGCCCAGTACCAGCTCTCGAAGCTCGGCCGCCAGTTCATCGCCGGGCTGCTGAAGCACGCCCCCGAGATCACCGCCGTGACGAACCAATTCGTCAACTCCTACAAGCGGCTCTGGGGTGGCGACGAGGCGCCCAGCTACGTCTCGTGGGGCCACAACAACCGGTCCGCCCTCGTGCGCGTTCCGCTCTACAAGCCCAACAAGGGGCAGTCCTCCCGCATCGAGTACCGGGCGCTGGACTCCGCGGCGAACCCCTACCTGGCGTACTCGCTGCTCCTGGCAGCCGGACTGAAGGGCATCGAGGAGGGCTACGAGCTCCCGGCCGAGGCCGAGGACAACGTGTGGGCCCTGTCGGACGCGGAGCGCCGGGCGCTCGGCTACGGCGCCCTGCCCGCCAGCCTCGACCGCGCCATCTCGCTGATGGAGGAGTCCGAGCTCGTGGCCGAGACGCTGGGCGAGCAGGTGTTCAACTTCGTGCTGCTCAACAAGCGGAAGGACTGGGCCGAGTACCGCGCCCAGGTCACGCCGTACGAGCTGCGCAGCAACCTCGAGATGCTCTGACGCCTCGGCCATGCCCCGCGAACGCTCCCTCCGCGATGTCGCACGCCTCGGCTTCGCCGCGCTCGGCGAGACCGGGGCGCGGCTGGCCGAGGCGGAGGAGCTGGCCGGGCGGCAGCTCGAGTCGGTGCTGCCCTCCTTCGCCCGGGTGGCGGATCCGGACGAGGCGCTGCTCGCTCTGATCGACCTGCTGCGACGGCACCGCGACAGCATGGACGCGGTCCTCGCCGACGACGAGGCCCTGACCCGGCTGCTTCTGGTGGTGGGGGCCTCCTCCGGCCTCGCCGACTTCCTCCAGCGCCGGCCCGACGAGCTGGCCAGCGTGCTCGAGCCGGTGCGCACGCTCCCCGGGCGCGCCGAGATGAAGGCCGAGCTGCTCGAGTCGGTCGGCGCCGTCGACGGCTTCTCGTCGCTCCGGGAGGAGGCGGGCTGGACGGCGCTGCGCGTGCGGTACCGCCGCCTCCTCACCAGGATCGTCGTCCACGACCTGAGCCAAGCCGACCCCGTCGCGGCGATCGACCGGGTGACGAGGGCGCTGGCCGACCTCGCCGGAGCCGCGCTGGAGGCGTCCCTCGCCGTGGCGCGGACCGAGCTGGTCGAGGGCACGGGCCCGGGCCGCTTCGGCCGGGACGAGGTCGCCGCCACCCGCTTCGCCGTCATCGGCATGGGCAAGGCGGGAGCGTCCGAGCTCAACTACGTCAGCGACGTCGACGTGATCTTCGTCGCCGAGGGCGACCCGGAGAAGGAGCTGACGAACGCCCGTGCGATCGACGTCGCCACCCGGCTCGCCGTGCTCCTCATGCGCGGAACCTCTGCGCTGGCGATGGAGCCGGAGCTCTGGGAGGTCGACCCGAACCTGCGCCCGGAGGGCAAGCAGGGCGCGCTCGTGCGCACCCTCGAGTCGCACATCACCTACTACGACCGGTGGGCGAAGAGCTGGGAGTTCCAGGCGCTGCTCAAGGCGCGTCCGCTCGCCGGCGACCAGGAGCTGGGGCGGGCGTACGTCGACGCGGTCGCGCCCAAGGTCTGGTCGAGCGCCTCCCGCGAGAACTTCGTCGAGTCGGTGCAGCGGATGCGGGAGCGGGTCACCGAGAACATCCCGCAGAACGACGTCCATTACCAGATCAAGCTCGGCCCTGGCGGCCTGCGCGACATCGAGTTCACGGTGCAGCTGCTCCAGCTCGTCCACGGGCAGACCGACGACGAGATCCGCATGCCCGGGACTCTGCTCGCGCTGGGCGCCCTCGCCGACCGCGGGTACATCGGCCGCTCCGCCGCGGAGGAGTTCGCGCAGGACTACCGAGCACTCCGGCTGCTCGAGCACCGCCTCCAGCTGCGGCGCCTGCGACGCACGCACCTGATGCCGCGGGACGAGCACGAGCTGCGGACCCTCGCCCGCTCCAGCGGGCTCGCCCGCACGGCGGAGGAGCTGCTGAGCGTCTGGAACGGGATCAAGCACCGCGTCCGGGGCCTGCACGAGCGCCTGTTCTACCGTCCGCTGCTCTCCGCGGTCGCCGCGCTCTCCGACGGCGGCGCCGAGCTGTCCACCGGCCAGGCGGAGGCGCGCCTCGCCGCCATCGGCTTCGCGGACGCCCGCGGGGCGCTCGGCCACATCGCCGCGATGACCTCGGGCGTCTCGCGCCGCGCGAGCATCCAGCGCCACCTCGTGCCGGTGATGCTGCAGTGGTTCGCCGACGGACCGGACCCCGACTACGGCCTGCTCGCGTTCCGGCGCCTCAGCGACGCACTGGGCGGGACGCCCTGGTTCCTCCGGATGCTGCGCGACTCGTCCGGAGCCGCCAAGCGGCTCACCACGGTGCTCTCCGGATCGCGCTTCGTCGGCGAGCTGCTCGACCGCATCCCGGAGTCGGCGGCCTGGCTCGAGGACGACGACGCCCTCCGCCCCCGCAGCGCCGCCCAGCTCGCCGAGGAGGTGCGCGCCGTGCTCGCCCGGCACGAGACGCCCGACGCGGTCGCCTCGGTCCTCCGCTCGATGCGCCGGCGCGAGGTGCTGCGGACCGCCATGGGTGGCGTGCTCGGCCTCAGCTCGATCGAGGAGATCGCGACCAGCCTCACCGACATCATCAGCGCACTGCTGGGCGGCGTGCTCGCCGCCATCCGGCGCGGCAGTGCGACCCGGCCCGGCGCCGACGCGGAGTTCGCGATCATCGGCATGGGCCGGTACGGGGGAGCGGAGCTGGGCTTCGGTTCCGACGCCGACGTGATGTACGTCCAGCGACCCGGCACCGCCGAGCCGCACCAGGCCCAGCTCTACTCGCAGTTCGTCGTCGCCGAGCTGGTCCGGCTCACGGAGGACTCCCGCCTGCCGCTCGACCTCGACGCCGACCTGCGGCCCGAGGGCAAGAACGGGCCCCTCGTGCGCTCCCTCGACTCATACCGCGCCTACTACGCCCGCTGGTCGCTGACCTGGGAGGCGCAGGCGCTGCTCCGGGCGCGGGGAGTGGCGGGGGACCAGGCGCTCATCGAGGACTTCGAGGAGCTGGCCGACGGGGTCCGCTACCCGGGAGCGGTCTCCGACCGCGACATCCGCGAGGTGAAGCGGATCAAGGCACGGGTCGAGAGCGAGCGTCTGCCGCAGGGCGCCGACCCCCGCCGTCACCTCAAGCTCGGCCGTGGATCGCTGAGCGACGTCGAGTGGCTGGTGCAGCTCCTCCAGCTGCAGCACGCGCGGCGGACCCCGGCGCTGCGGACCACCTCGACCCTCACCGCCCTCGCGGTCGCGGAGGAGGAGGGCATGGTCGGCCCGCAGGACGCGGAGCGGCTGCGCGCCGCGTGGATCCTCGCGTCCCGTGTCCGCTCGGGCACCACGCTCTGGGGCAACCGCACCAGCGACGTCCTCCCGACCGACCGCCGGCAGCTCGAGGGCGTCGCGCGCCTGCTGGAGTACCCGGCCGGGTCCGCGACGGCGCTCGAGGACGACTACCTCGGCGTGACCCGCCGCTCCCGCGCGGTCTTCGAGCGCCTGTTCTACGGGCCGGCCGCGGGAGACGCTCCCTCCTACCGCTGACGCCCGCGCGCCGGGGACGGCGAAGGGCCGCCCCTCCGAGGAGGAACGGCCCTTCGGCAGTGCTGCGGGATCAGACCCCGTAGTACAGCTCGAACTCGAACGGGTGAGGACGCTGCGCGAGGGGCTTGATCTCCTTCTCGCGCTTGTACTCGATCCAGGTGTCGATGAGCTCCTGAGTGAACACGCCGCCCTGGAGGAGGAAGTCGTGGTCGGCCTCGAGGGCGTCGAGCGCCTCGCCCAGGGTCGCGGGGACCTGCGGGATGAGCTTCGCCTCCTCGGGCGGCAGCTCGTAGAGGTCCTTGTCGACCGGCTCGTGCGGCTCGATGCGGTTCTTGATGCCGTCGAGGCCCGCCATCAGCTGGGCGGCGAACGCGAGGTACGGGTTGCCGGAGGCGTCGGGCGCACGGAACTCGATGCGCTTGGCCTTCGGGTTCGTGCCCGTGATCGGGATGCGGATGGACGCGGAGCGGTTGCCGGCCGAGTAGACCAGGTTGACCGGCGCCTCGAAGCCCGGGATCAGGCGGTGGTACGAGTTGACCGTCGGGTTCGTGAACGCGAGGACGGCGGGGGCGTGCTTGAGCAAGCCGCCGATGTACCAGCGCGCGAGGTCCGAGAGACCGCCGTAGCCGTTCTCGTCGTAGAAGAGCGGCGTGCCGTCGTTCCACAGCGACTGGTGGGTGTGCATGCCCGAGCCGTTGTCGCCGAAGAGCGGCTTCGGCATGAACGTGGCGGTCTTGCCCCACTGCTCGGCCGTGTTCTTGACGATGTACTTGAACTTCAGGATGTCGTCCGCCGCGTGGACCATCGTGTCGAAGCGGTAGTTGATCTCGGCCTGGCCGCCGGTGCCCACCTCGTGGTGCGAGCGCTCGAGGATGAGGCCGGCGTCGATCAGCTTGAGGCAGATGTCGTCGCGGAGGTCGGCCTGCTTGTCGACGGGGCTCACCGGGAAGTAGCCGCCCTTGTAGGGCGTCTTGTTGCCGAGGTTGCCGCCCTCCTCGACGCGTCCCGAGTTCCAGGCGCCCTCGACCGAGTCGACGGAGTGGAACGCGGAGTTCTGCGTGATCTCGTAGCGGACGTCGTCGAAGATGTAGAACTCCGCCTCGGGGGCGAAGAACGCGGTGTCGGCGATGCCGGTCGACGCGAGGTACTTCTCGGCCTTCTTCGCGACCTGACGCGGGTCCTTGGAGTAGATCTCGCCGTTGCGCGGGTTGTAGATGTCGAAGACGAGGATCAGCGTGCGCTCGACGCGGAACGGGTCCACGTAGGCGGTGGTCACGTCAGGGATCAGCTGCATGTCCGATTCGTGGATGTTCGCGAATCCGCGGATCGAGGACCCGTCGAAGAGCTGACCGACGGAGAAGAACTCCTCATCGACAGTCGAGGCGGGGATGTTGAAGTGCTGCTGGACACCGGGGAGATCGGTGAACCGGATGTCGAGGAACTTGACGTCCGTGTCCTTGATGAACGAGAGCACCTCGGAAGAATCTTTAAACATGCAAAGGTCTCCAATGGCGTAACGGGGTGCTGCAGAGCGCAGCCGTTCCAGGGTAGTGACGGGGGGTTTCCCCACCGTGTCCCTGTTGTTTCCGACATGTTACGGGGCCCGTCCGTGGTCGGGCTCCACGTCGCCGGCCGGACCACCCGCTCCTCGGTCCGCTCCGAGACGCCGCGGATAGGATCGGAGAATGCCAGCCGCCGACCGCAGGACCTTCGCCGACGCCGCCCCGAGCTCGTACCCGGGGGAGCGTCTCGGCCTCCCCCGAGAGGGCCGCCTCTCGGTCGGACGGTCCGGCCGCCGCATCGCCGCCCTGGCCGTCGACTTCGCCGTCGCCGCTCTGCTGTCGCTCGCGTTCTTCGACTACGACCGCTGGGCGAGCCTGCTGCTGTTCGTCCTGCTGCAGGTCGTCTTCATTCCCACCATCGGCGGCAGCATCGGGCACCGCCTGCTCGGGATGCGCGTCATCCGTCTCGGCGGGGGCTGGGTCGGCGTGTGGCGCCCAATCGTGCGCTCTGTGCTGCTGGCCGTGCTGGTGCCGGCGCTCGTCTGGGACTCGGACCAGCGCGGCTTCCACGACAAGGTGGCCGGGACGGTTCTCGTCCGCTATTGACTCGCGCCGCCGACGGAGCAGGCCGGCCGGGAGAGATCCCGACCGGCCTGTCGCGTCGTGCGTCAGCGCGATCGCTGAGGGCGCACCTTGAAGGGGTCGACGCCCTTCGGGATGGGCAGCGACGTGTTGAGCGAGGAGAGCCGGTTCTTCACCGCGAGGACCTCGGCCTTGGTGAGGACCTTCTTCGTCTTCGAGAGGCGGCTCGGCACCTTGTGCAGCGGAGTCGCATCGGCGTCGGAGCCGACGTGCACGAAGGTGACGGGGACGTTCGGCAGGATCCGCGACACCTTGCGCCGCTCGTCCTCGAGCATGCGCTTGGTCCGGGAGGCGGGGCCCTCCGCGATCAGCACGACGCCTCCGCGGCCGACGGCGCGGTAGACGGCGTCCTGGGTCTTGCCGTTGACGGCGACGGGCATCTCGCCGCCGGTCCAGGTGCCGCGCAGTCCGCTGCGCAGGACGGCGCCGACCGCGCCGGGCTGCCCGGCGATCTGCCCGTAGGCGGCGCGCTCGGCGCGGCGCGAGAGCACGGCGAGTCCGGCGACCAGGCCGGCCATCACGCCCACGATGATCCACAGCGCGATCACGAAGCCGTTGCCGTTGCCGAGCAGGATGCCGAGGAGCACGCCGAGCAGGATCGGGAGCAGGAGCGCGAGGAGGATGATCCAGACGGCGCTGCTGTCGTAGCGGCGGGTCATCTGGAACACCTGCCACATCTGCTTGAGACGTCCGGGTTCCTTGACCGCCTTCGTCGACGGTTCCGTGCTGCGTGCCATGACGTCAAGGATACCGAGCGGGAGCGCGGCGGCGGACCCCGGACGCGGATCCGACTCCTCCACAGAGGGCACGTGCGCCGATCCCTCCACCGATCGGGATCGGCGGGCGTCCTCCGCCTCGGCCTGCGGTCAGGCTCGCCTCATGACGAGCAGCGGGACGGTCCAGGGCCGGAGGATCGGCGGAGCGCGGACGGGGAGGCGGCGGACGCCTGCGCTGGACGCCGCACCGTCGGCCGAGCGGACGATGCGGCCGCGGGAGGCCGAGGCGCTGCAGGCGTCGCCGGTGGCTCGGCTCGCCGAGCACCGCCACCGCGAGAGCATCGTCCGGGTGGAGTCGTCTCCGAGGAGGTGCATCGTCTCGACCGCCCCTCCCGTCGTCGCCACGCTCGAGAGGTTCCTGCGGATCGAGCGGGGGATCGGACTCGGCGCCGCGGTCACCCTCCTCGCCCCCGTGGTGGGCGCGGTCCGGTCGGCCGCGCTCGAGGGAGCATGGCTGGCTCCGACGACGGACGACATCGGCCTGACGGAGGAGGGTCGGCCGCTGCTGCTGCTGACGACGCCCGCCGTCGACACCCCGCGTGCGGCGCGCGACGCGCTGCAGCGGGTCCTGGAGCGCCTCGGAATGCTCTGCCCGGAGCTGCCGGTCGCCGCCCTCGCGCGGCACCGCGACCTGCTGGCGCTGGAGGGCAACCTCTACGGACTCGCGGATCCGCAGGGGATAGGCGAGGCGGTGCGGGCGCTGCCGACGTCCGGCGCGGATGCACGGGGTCGGGAGGCGGTGCCTGCTCCGGCTGCCCGGCACCGACGGGTCCATCCGCTCGACGGCTGGCAGGACCGCCTCCGGGCGTTCGTCGTCCGGCGTCGGGGACCGCTCTCCGTCGGGACGGCGATCGTGCTGGGAGCGGTGCTCGCCGGTTCGCTCGCGGGCGGGCCCGGTCGGCAGGTGCAGGATGCGGAGGCGTCGACCGCAGCCGCGCCCGTTCCGGCTCGGTCGACTCCGCCGGCGGTGGCGACCGCGGCACCGCCCGCTCCGGTCGCGGCGGCCGCGCTCGACGCCGAGCAGGCGGCGGAGGTGCTGATCGACGCGGTGCGCGCGTGCGGGGACAGGGAGTGCGCCCGCGGGCTGGTCACGGCGGACTCGCCGCTCGGCGACGAAGCGGACGGCCCCGCCTCCGCTGTCCCGGCGACGGGGGAGGCGTCGGCCGTCCTCGTCGACGTGAACGGGGCATCGGCGGTCGTGCACCTCAGGACGGCCCCGGGGACGACAGCGGCCTCCGTCCTGATCATCAGGACGGAGGCCGGCTGGCTCATCCGCGACGTCTACACCGGAGCGGCCTCGTGAGAGGCGCGCTCAGGGGGAGCGCCTCAGATGCCGAGGTCGTTCTCGAACGAGCCCTCCTCGAGGCGCTCCTTGATCGCGACCAGGAAGCGCGCCGCGTCGGCTCCGTCGACCGTGCGGTGGTCGTACGAGAGCGCGAGGAAGACGGTCGAGCGGATCGCGATGGCGTCAGCACCGTCCACCTGCACGACGGCCGGCTTCTTGGTGACGATGCCGGTGCCGAGGATCGCGGTCTGCGGCAGGAACACGACGGGAGTGTCGAACAGGGCCCCGCGCGAACCGGTGTTGGTCAGCGTGAAGGTGCCGCCGGCGAGCTCATCGGGCTTCAGCTTGTTGTTGCGGGTGCGCTCGGCCAGGTCTCCGATGGTGGAGGCGATCTGCGCGAGGTTCAGCTCGGACGCGTTCTTGAGGACCGGGGTCAGCAGGCCGCGCTCGGTGTCGACGGCGATGCTGATGTTCTCGTGGTCCGGGTAGACGATCGACTCGCCGTCGAGGGTCGAGTTGATCACCGGGTAGGCCTTGAGCGCCTCGGCCGCCGCGAGGGCGAAGAACGGGAGGAAGGACAGCTTGGCGCCGGTCTTCTCCTGGAAGCTCTTCTTGACCGAGTCGCGGAAGCGGGCGACCGCCGTGACGTCGACCTCGATGACCGAGGTGAGCTGGGCGCTCGTCTGCATCGACTCGACGGCGCGCTGCGCGAGGACCTTGCGCAGGCGCGACATCGGCTGCGTGGTACCGCGGAGGGGCGACGTCTCGAGCGGGGTGCGCGCGGCCTTGGCGGCTGCGGCGGCGGGCGCCGAGACCGGGGCGGCCGGAGCCGACTTGGCGGCCTCGACCGCGTCGAGGACGTCCTGCTTGCGGATGCGGCCGCCGACTCCGGTTCCCGTGAGGGTGGAGAGGTCGATGCCGTTCTCGCCGGCGAGCTTGCGCACGAGCGGGGTGACGTAGCCGGGGTTGGAGTCGGTGGGCTCCGGGGAGGCGGCGGGCGCGGCGGCCTGAGCGCGGTCCTCGAGCTGTGCC
>NZ_PSTN01000038.1:0-20675 GCF_002930955.1 Rathayibacter sp. AY1A4
CCCCTAGAAATCGGAGAACACACCACATGACAACGACGTCAGCGACGTCGACGCGCGGTGGAGCGCGCGTCCACGTCCAGCGCTTCGGCACCTTCCTCTCGGGAATGGTCATGCCGAACATCGCGGCCTTCATCGCCTGGGGCTTCATCACGGCCCTCTTCATCCAGACCGGATGGCTCCCGCTCCTCGGCATCGACGCCACCTGGGTCCAGCAGTTCGGCGGCTGGAGCACGGATCCCGACGTGGTCAACACCGGCCTCGTCGCCCCGATGATCACCTACCTCCTCCCGCTCCTCATCGCGAACACCGGCGGCCGCATGGTCTACGGCGCCCGCGGAGGCGTGGTCGGCACCATCGCGACCATGGGCGTCATCGTCGGCGCCGGCATCCCGATGTTCATCGGCGCCATGATCATGGGCCCGCTGTCGGCGTGGCTCATGAAGAAGGTCGACTCGATCTGGGACGGCAAGATCAAGCCCGGCTTCGAGATGCTGGTCAACAACTTCTCCGCCGGAATCCTCGGCCTCCTCCTCGCGCTCCTCGCCTTCGCGGGCGTCGCGCCGCTCGTGGTCGGCCTCTCGACCGCCCTCGGTGCGGGCGTGGAGTTCCTGGTCAACGCGGGCCTGCTCCCGCTGACCTCGCTCTTCATCGAGCCGGCGAAGATCCTCTTCCTGAACAACGCCATCAACCACGGCATCCTCACGCCGCTGGGCGTGCAGCAGGCGGAGGAGGCGGGCAAGTCCTACCTCTTCCTCCTCGAGGCCAACCCCGGCCCCGGCATGGGCGTGCTCCTGGCCTTCGCGTTCTTCGGCGTCGGCGCGGCCCGCGCCTCGGCTCCCGGTGCGGCGATCATCCACTTCATCGGCGGCATCCACGAGATCTACTTCCCGTACGTGCTGATGAAGCCGGCGCTGCTCGCGGCCGTCATCCTCGGCGGTGCGACCGGTGTCGCGACGAACGTCGCGTTCAACTCCGGCCTCCGCGCCCCCGCCTCGCCCGGCTCGATCATCGCGGTGCTCCTGCAGACCGCGAACGACAGCTTCCTCGGCGTCATCCTCTCGGTGATCCTCGCGACCGCCGTGTCGTTCCTGGTGGCCTCGGTCATCATCCGGTCCGGCCGCAAGCGCGACCTGGCCGCGGAGCAGGAGGGCGACGACAAGCTCGCCGCCGCCGTCGCCGCCAACGAGGCGAACAAGGGCAAGGAGAGCGCCGTCGGCTCGCTCATCAACGCCCGCGGCGCCAACGCTCCGCAGGACTCGGCCGGCGCCTCGACCGCGGGGGCCACGGCAACCGCGACCCAGGTCCGGAACATCGTCTTCGCCTGCGACGCCGGCATGGGCTCGTCCGCGATGGGCGCCTCGGTGCTGCGGAACAAGATGAAGAAGGCGGGCTTCGAGGACGTCACGGTCACCAACAAGGCGATCGCCGCTCTCGAGGACGACGTGGACCTGGTCATCACCCAGGCCGAGCTCACGGAGCGCGCCCGCCAGCGCACTCCGGGCGCCATCCACGTCTCCGTGGACAACTTCATGAACAGCCCGAAGTACGACGAGGTCGTCTCGCTGGTCGCGGAGCAGCACGGCAAGTAGTACGCCAACCATTCGGAGGGAACCCGTAGGGTGCGACAGAGCGGACACGCTCCGCTCGCCCCTGCGGGTTCCCTCGCTGTCAGCACCTCCACGGAAGGACGCACCCCATGAGCGACGTGCTCACCATCGGACAGATCGACGCCTCCGGCACCGCCACCACGAAGGAGGCCGCCATCAAGGAGGCCGCCGACATGCTGGTCGGCGTCGGCGCGGTCACCCCCGCCTACTACGAGGCCATGCTCGCCCGAGAGGCGACCGTCTCGACCTACATGGGCAACCTGCTCGCCATCCCGCACGGCACCAACGACGCGAAGGACGAGATCCGCTCCTCCGCCCTCTCGTTCGTGCGCTATGCGCAGCCGATCGACTGGGACGGCAACGAGGTGCGCTTCGTCGTCGGCATCGCCGGCGTCGACAACGAGCACCTCGAGATCCTCTCCAAGATCGCGATCATCTTCTCGGAGGAGGACGAGGTGCAGAAGCTCCTCGACGCCCCGGACGCGCAGTCGCTCTACAGCCTGCTGGGCGAGGTCAACTCCTGATGCCCACCGCCGTCCACTTCGGCGCCGGCAACATCGGCCGCGGCTTCGTCGGCCTGATCCTGCACGGCGCCGGCTACGAGCTCGTCTTCGCCGACGTCAACTCCGAGCTGATCGGCCGCCTCGCCGCTGCCGACAGCTACGAGGTGCACGAGGTGGGGGAGGAGGCGGCCACGCACGTCGTCGACCGCTTCCGCGCGATCGACTCGGCCGCCGACGAGGAGGCTCTCGTCGGCGAGATCGCCGCCGCCGACATCGTCACCACGGCCGTCGGCCCGAACATCCTGCGCTTCGTCGCCCCCGTGATCGCGAAGGGCCTCGCGGCCCGCGACGAGTCGGCGCCGCGGCTGGCGGTCATGGCCTGCGAGAACGCGATCAACGCCACGCGCCTCCTGCAGACCGAGGTCGCCGCGAACCTCGGTGCGGACGAGTGGGAGCGCCTGCGCACCCGCGCCGTCTTCGCCGACACCGCGGTGGACCGCATCGTCCCCAACCAGGACCCGGGCCAGGGCCTGGACGTGACGGTGGAGAGCTTCTTCGAGTGGGTCGTCGACCGCACTCCGTTCGAGGGCACCGAGCCGGAGATCCCGGGCGCGACCTGGGTCGACGACCTCGAGCCCTTCATCGAGCGGAAGCTCTTCACGGTGAACACCGGCCACGCGACGGCCGCCTACACCGGCTTCGCGGCCGGAGCGCACAAGCTCTCCGACGCGCTGGCGATGCCCGAGGTGCACGACGCGGTCAAGGCCGCGCTCGAGGACACCAAGGCGCTCATCGTGGCCAAGCACGGCTTCAGCGACGAGGAGCAGCAGGCCTACCTCGAGAAGACGCTGAAGCGCTTCGCGAACCCGTACCTGACCGACACGGTCGACCGGGTGGGACGCCAGCCGCTGCGGAAGCTGTCGCGGCACGAGCGCTTCATCGGACCGGCGGCCGAGCTCGCCGAGCGCGGGCGCACGCCGGAGGGACTGCTCGCCGCGATCGGCGCCGCGCTGCGCTTCGACGTGCCCGAGGACCCCCAGAGCGTGGAGCTCCACGAGAAGCTGGCCGCGCTCACCCCGGAGGAGTTCGTGGCGGAGGTCACCGGCCTCACGGCCGAGCATCCGCTCTTCGACCGGGTCGTGGCGGTCGTCCGCGGCTAGTCCCGTGGCCGCACGGCGGTGAACGACGACGAGGTCCCCTGCTTCCCGCGGGGGACCTCGTCGTCGTCTGCGGCGGCTCGGGCGGAGCGCTAGAACAGCCGCCAGCGCGTGAGCGGCCAGGCCACGGCGAAGACGCGTCCGGTGACCCTGTCGATCGGCACGGTCTTCACGCACGTGTCGATCGGCCCGCCGGCGCCGCGGCACTCGCCGAGCGAGTCGTTGGAGTTCGACCGGTGGTCGCCCAGGACGAAGAGGGAGCCCTCGGGGACGGCGTACTCGTCGAAGCAGCGGAGGGACGCGGGGCTCGTCGTGCAGTCGAGGGTCCCGGGGGTGAAGGGGAAGTCCTCGAACACGTAGGACTCGTCCAGCGGCTTCCCGTCGACCAGCACGTGCCCCTCGGCGTCGCAGCAGGAGACGGTGTGGCCCCCCTCGGCGATCAGCCTCTTGACGAGGAACTCCTCGTGGGAGGGGCCGATGCTGGTGACGTCGCCGAACGTCTTCACGATCTCGGAGAGGGGGCTGCCGGCCTCGTCGCTCGCGCCCCAGTCGGCGTCGCGCGAGAAGACGACGATCTGGCCCTCCTCCGGCCCGCCCTGGAGGGCGAGGGTGCGGTCGACCAGGATGCGGTCGCCGAAGAATCCGCCGCCCTGGAGGGTGTTCTCCATCGAGCCGGTCGGCACCGTGTACACCTTCACGAAGAAGGTCTGCACCAGGGCGATGACCGCGATCGCCGCCAGGACCGTCACCACCGGGTGCGAGTACCAGCTCCGCCTCGCGGTCGCTGACCTCGTCGTGCGCGCCATGTGCTCTCCCTCCGGCTCGACGGAGCCAGCCTAGGCGGCGGCGGACGCAGGGCAGGGCAGGGGGCGCGCGTCGGGCGCGGAGGCGGAAGAGGGGGCGACACGCCCGAGGTGGCGGAGCGGCCGCGATTCGCGTAGTATCGACCCTTGGTGTTTTGCGCGTGCTCCGGCATGCCCGCGAACCCCGATCCGGGCTCTCGCCCGGTGGTGGCTCGTCGCGGAAACATTCGCACGACCAGTACACACACTACTTCCGAACGACAGTGAGGCTATGGCCAAAAAAGACGGTGTCATCGAAATCGAAGGTGCGGTTGTCGAGGCGCTCCCCAACGCGATGTTCCGCGTGGAGCTGACCAACGGACACAAAGTTCTCGCCCATATCTCGGGCAAGATGCGTCAGCACTACATCCGGATCCTCCCCGAGGACCGGGTGATCGTGGAGCTGAGCCCCTACGACCTGACCCGCGGCCGGATCGTCTACCGCTACAAGTAGGCGTTCGCTCCGCTGACGTTCGCGACGTGCGTGTCCTGTAAGGAACGGCCCCGGCATCCGCCGGGAGCACGACGCCAGCGAAAACAAGGACAAGAACAATGAAGGTCAACCCCAGCGTCAAGCGCATCTGCGACCACTGCAAGATCATCCGCCGCCACGGCAACGTGATGGTCATCTGCAGCAGCAACCCCCGCCACAAGCAGCGCCAGGGCTAGTCCCGCTGCTTCCGCGAGGGAGCGCAGGGGCGGCGTGCCGCCCCCACTGCACAACTGAACACACCCGCAGCACCAGAAATCGCGCAGCACCCCGGCGACCCCGGGGTGGACGGCGAGGACACCTTCGGTCGGAGGCCGAGGCACCGGTGCTGCTTCACACCTCCACTCACTCACAGGAGAAGCCACAATGGCACGTCTGGCAGGAGTAGACATCCCGCGCGAGAAGCGCGTGGAGGTCGCACTGACCTACATCTACGGTGTCGGCCGCACTCGCGCGCTCAAGACCCTGAGCGACACCGGGATCGACGGCAACATCCGCGTCAAGGACCTCAGCGACGACCAGCTCGTCTCGCTCCGCGACTACATCGAGGGCAACTACAAGGTGGAGGGCGACCTCCGCCGCGAGGTCGCCGCCGACATCCGCCGCAAGGTCGAGATCGGCTCGTACGAGGGCCTCCGCCACCGTCGCGGCCTCCCGGTCCGTGGACAGCGCACCAAGACGAACGCGCGCACCCGCAAGGGACCCAAGCGCACCGTCGCCGGCAAGAAGAAGGCCGGCCGCAAGTAACGCGGGCGACACGGACCTAGAGGAGATACAGAATTGGCTACCCCCAAGTCGGCCGCGCGCAAGCCGCGCCGCAAGGAGAAGAAGAACATCGCTGTGGGCCAGGCCCACATCAAGTCGACGTTCAACAACACCATCGTCTCGATCACCGACCCCTCCGGGGCCGTCATCAGCTGGGCCTCGTCCGGCGGAGTCGGCTTCAAGGGCTCGCGCAAGTCGACGCCGTTCGCCGCCCAGCTCGCCGCCGAGTCGGCCGCGCGCCAGGCTCAGGAGCACGGCATGAAGAAGGTGGACGTCTTCGTGAAGGGCCCCGGCTCGGGTCGTGAGACCGCGATCCGCTCGCTCCAGGCCGCAGGCCTCGAGGTCGGCTCGATCAACGACGTCACCCCGCAGGCGCACAACGGCTGCCGCCCGCCCAAGCGTCGTCGCGTCTAAGCAGCACTCGCAGCCGTCGGCCGGCCGCACGAACCGCCTCCGGGCGGGGAGTGCGGCCGACCGGCGGATCGCGCATTTCTTTCACAACTCCACACCTCGCAAACGCACGTGTCATATAGCGGACACGTGATCGAAAGGAATCATCAGTGCTTATCGCACAGCGTCCGACGCTCACCGAGGAGAACATCTCGGAGTTCCGTTCCCGCTTCGTCATCGAGCCCCTCGAGCCCGGCTTCGGCTACACGCTCGGCAACTCGCTGCGTCGCACCCTGCTGTCCTCCATCCCCGGCGCCGCTGTCACCAGCATCCGGATCGACGGGGTCCTGCACGAGTTCACGACCGTCCCGGGCGTCCGCGAGGACGTCACCGAGATCATCCTGAACATCAAGGGACTCGTCGTCTCCTCCGAGCACGACGAGCCGATCACCGCCTACCTGCGCAAGCAGGGAGCCGGCCAGGTCACCGCTGCGGACATCTCGGCTCCGGCCGGTGTCGAGATCCACAACCCGGAGCTCGTCATCGCCACGCTGAACGACAAGGCGAAGTTCGAGCTCGAGCTCACGATCGAGCGCGGCCGCGGCTACGTCTCGGCGACCCAGAACCGCAGCGAGTTCTCCGAGGCCGGCCAGATCCCGGTCGACTCGATCTACTCGCCCGTGCTGAAGGTCACCTACCGCGTCGAGGCCACCCGTGCCGGCGAGCGCACCGACTTCGACCGCCTGGTCGTGGACGTGGAGACGAAGGCGGCGATCTCGCCGCGCGACGCCATCGCCTCCGCCGGACGCACGCTGACCGAGCTGTTCGGTCTCGCCCGCGAGCTGAACAACGCGGCCGAGGGCATCGAGATCGGCCCCGCGCCGGTCGACGCGGTCCTCTCGACCGAGCTGTCCATGCCCATCGAGGACCTCGACCTCTCGGTGCGCAGCTACAACTGCCTCAAGCGCGAGGGCATCAACAACGTCAATGAGCTCGTCGCCCTCTCGGAGACGCAGCTCATGAACATCCGCAACTTCGGTCAGAAGTCGGTGGATGAGGTCAAGGAGAAGCTGACGGAGCTCGGCCTGTCGCTCAAGGACTCGGTCCCCGGGTTCGACGGCGCCCACTTCTACAGCTACGACGACGAGAGCATCTAGGTCCTCCGCTCCGGAGCCCCGGCTCCTCGCGTCCGACCTGCTGACACCCCTTTAGTACTGGAGTAAACCCATGCCCAAGCCCACCAAGGGCCCCCGCCTCGGAGGCGGACCCGCACACGAGCGCCTGCTGCTGGCGAACCTGGCCGCGGCCCTGTTCACGCACAAGAGCATCAAGACGACCGAGACCAAGGCCAAGCGCCTTCGTCCGCTCGCCGAGCGCCTGGTGACCTTCGCCAAGCGCGGCGACCTGCACGCCCGCCGTCGCGTCCTCGCGACGATCGGCGACAAGTCGGTCGTCCACGAGCTCTTCACCGAGATCGCTCCGCTCGTCGCCGAGCGCGAGGGCGGCTACACCCGCATCACCAAGATCGGCCCCCGCAAGGGAGACAACGCGCCCATGGCCGTGATCGAGCTCGTCCTCGAGCCCGTCACGCCCAAGGCGAAGAAGTCGCGCACCGCCACGGCGCCCGTGTCCGCTCCGGTGGACGAGGCCCCCGCCGAGGAGACCACTGCCGAGGAGACCCCCGTCGAGGAGGCGCCCGTGCAGGACGCTCCCGTCGAGGACGCCGCGCAGGACGCTCCTGTCGAGGAGACCGGCGCGACCAAGTAGTCACGCCCCCTCTGCCGAGAGCCCTCCGTCCCCTCCGGGGCGGGGGGCTCTCGTCGTTCCACGGGGCCGAGTGGCGCGAATCGTCGCTTACGATGGCACGGCTGCGCTCGTCGGGTGCGGCCGCGTCACGACCGGCGCTCCCGGGGTCCGCCCCGACGATCCTCGGAGGACTTCTTTGCGACTGCGCTCCTCGGCCGCTGCGGCGCTCCTCGCCCTGGCACTCGCGGGCGGAGTGAGCGGCTGCGCCTCCGGCGAGGTGATCGACGTGCCGGAGTCGGCGGGTCTCGCGAGCACGACCCCCGTGCCGTCGGCCGCACCGACCGTGTCCTCCGTGCCCTCCGTGCCGTCGAGCGAGGGCGTGGACTGCGCGACCGCTCTCCCCGCCTCCCTGGTCGAGCAGGAGGCCGGCTCGACGGCGGGCACCGTGTCGATCACCGCCGCGGGAGACACGTGCTCCTACGCCGTCGACGGCGGCGACCCGGTCGTCGTGCTGACGCTGCACCGCGGGCCCCTCGTCGAGACCTTCACCGGTGCGGGCGAGGCGCTCGGCGCCGTGCCGGTCTCGCTGGGCACGGCCGCCTACTGGGTGCAGGGCATCGCCTCCGCTCCCTCCGAGCTGGCCGTGCTCGCAGGCGGCTGGGAGGCGCGGATCGTCTCCTCGGTCGGCGAGCAGTCGACGCTGGTCGGCTGGGCGGTCTCGGCCCTGGCGGCCGTCGACGTCCCGCTCGCGGTCGCCTGAGCCGCGACCACGGCGCGCTCTAGACTCGTCTGATGCTCCACCGCGTCCGCCTCGACCTGGCCTACGACGGCTCGCACTTCTCCGGGTGGGCCAAGCAGCCCGGCCTCCGCACCGTGCAGGGGGTGCTCGAGGAGTCGCTCGCCCTGGTGCTGCGCTCCGAGCAGCACCCGACCGTGACGGTCGCCGGGCGCACCGACGTCGGCGTGCACGCCAGCGCCCAGGTCGCCCACGTCGACCTCACCCCCGAGCAGTGGGGCCGCATCAGCACCGGCCGGCGCCGACCGGGGGAGGAGCCGTTCCCGCCCGCGTCGATCCTGGAGCGGCGGCTCCGCGGGATCCTCGGGCAGTACACCGACGTCTCGGTGCACCGGGTGACGGAGGCGCCGGAGGGGTTCGACGCGCGGTTCTCGGCGCGCTGGCGGCGGTACGAGTACCGGCTGGCCGACGCCTCCTCGATGCGCCACCCGCTCGACCGCACGTACACCACCTGGATCACCGACTCCCTCGACCTCGACGCGATGTCGGCCGCGGCCCGCTCGCTCCTGGGCCTGCACGACTACGCGTCGTTCTGCCGTGCCCGCGCAGGGGCCACCACCATCCGGAGCCTGCTCGACTTCACCTGGGAGCGAGACGCCGACGGAGTCCTGCACGCCCACCTGCGCGCGGACGCCTTCTGCCACAGCATGGTGCGGGCCCTCGTGGGGGCGTGCGTCGCGGTCGGCGCCGGGAAGCTCGAGGCGGGGGCGGTCCCGCTGCTGCGGGACGCCGCCCGACGGACCAACGCGTTCGCGGTGATGCCGGCCCGCGGCCTCATCCTCCGCGAGGTCGACTACCCCGAGGACGACGCGCTCGCCGAGCGGGCCCTGCTCACCCGCGCGAAGCGCACCGTGCGGACCGAGGGGCCGGACCCGGAGGACTCGGAGTGAGGCGAGGGTGCGCGACCGCGCCCCGCGACCCGTGGCGGCTCGGGTCGCACCTCCCGCCGCCGGAGCCCCTGCCGCCACGATCCGTGCTTGGCCGCACGGGGGCTTTGCTGTAATGTCGACCCTTGGTGTTTTCGGCCGTGTGCCGAGCGCCCGAAGTTGAGCCCTCCACCGGATCGGTTCGGCCCCTCGCGGGTCGAACGGCCACGGAGCGGGATCCACGAACACCTCACTCCGACCAGAAAGCAGCACTCACGTGACTCGCACTTTTTCTCCGAAGCCGGCTGACGTCCAGCACGACTGGATCGTCATCGACGCGTCCGACGTCGTGCTCGGCCGTCTCGCCACCCACGCCGCGGCGCTCCTGCGCGGCAAGCACAAGGCCACCTTCGCGCCGCACATGGACATGGGCGACTTCGTCATCATCGTCAACGCGGAGAAGGTCGCCCTCACCGGCCAGAAGCTCCTCCAGAAGAAGGCCTACCGCCACTCCGGCTACCCGGGCGGCCTCTCGGCCACCACGTACGCCGAGCTCCTCGAGAAGAACCCGGTCCGCGCCGTCGAGAAGGCCATCCGCGGCATGCTCCCCAAGAACTCCCTCGGCCGCGCCCAGCTGCGCAAGCTGAAGGTCTACACGGGATCCGAGCACCCCCACGCGGCCCAGCAGCCGCAGGCGTACGCCTTCACCCAGGTCGCCCAGTAGGCTCCGGCCCTCCCCGACACCCCAGACTTCGAAGACAAAGGATCACCTACACCGTGGCGAAGATCGCAGACCAGATCGACGTGGCTCCCGAGAGCTACTCCACCGAAAGCCCGGCCACCGAGGCGTCCACGACGCCCCGCGCCGTCCTCAACGTCTCCGGCGCAGCCGTGGGCCGACGCAAGCAGGCCATCGCCCGCGTGCGACTCGTCCCCGGCAACGGCGGCATGACCGTCAACGCCCGCGAGTTCGCGGAGTACTTCCCCAACAAGCTGCACCAGCAGCTGATCACCGACCCCTTCAAGGTGCTCGACCTGATCGGCTCCTACGACGTGGTCGCCAAGATCACCGGCGGCGGCCCCTCGGGCCAGGCCGGCGCGCTGCGCCTCGCCATCGCCCGTGCGCTCAACGAGATCGACCGCGAGAACAACCGCGCGATCCTGAAGAAGGCGGGCTTCCTGACCCGCGACGCCCGCGTCATCGAGCGCAAGAAGGCCGGTCTCAAGAAGGCCCGCAAGGCGTCCCAGTTCTCGAAGCGCTAGTCGACGCGGCCTGACGGCCGCACGACCAGCAGCTCGAGAAGGGACTGCGCACCATGCCGCGCCTGTTCGGAACAGACGGCGTCCGTGGCCTCGCTAATCGCGAGGTCACGGCCGACCTGGCTCTCGGCCTCGCCCAGGCGGCCGCCCGTGTACTCGGAGCGGCCGCCCGGGCCGAGGGCCGTCGGCCCGTCGCCGTGCTCGCCCGCGACCCCCGCATCTCCGGTCAGTTCATCGGAGCCGCGGTCGCGGCGGGTCTCGCGAGCGCGGGAGTCGACGTGCTCGACGCCGGCGTCATCCCGACGCCCGCCACCGCCTACCTCATCGCCGACGAGAACGCCGACTTCGGCGTGATGATCTCGGCCTCGCACAACCCCGCAGCCGACAACGGCATCAAGTTCTTCGCCGCAGGCGGACGCAAACTCCCGGACGAGCTCGAGAACCGCATCGAAGCGGCCCTCGGAGTCCCCCCGCTCACGCCGACCGGAGCCGACGTCGGCCGCATCACCCGCTTCTCCGACGCGGAGGACCGTTACGTCCTCCACCTGCTCGGATCCCTCGAGGGCACCCGTCTCGACGGCCTGCACGTGGTCATCGACTGCGCGCACGGCGCCGCCGCCGGCATCTCGCCCCAGGTGTTCACCGACGCCGGAGCGACCGTCACCGTCATCGGCAACGACCCCGACGGCCTCAACATCAACGACGGAGTGGGCTCCACCCACCTCGACAACGTCGCCGAGGCCGTCCGCGCGGCCGGCGCCGACATCGGCATCGCCCACGACGGCGACGCCGACCGCTGCCTCGCGGTGGACGCCCAGGGCCGCATCGTCGACGGCGACCAGATCATGGCGATCCTCGCGACAGCCATGGCCCGCCGCGGCGCCCTCCGCGACGACGTCCTCGTGGCCACCGTCATGAGCAACCTCGGCCTCAAGCTCGCCATGCGCGACGCCGGCATCCGCGTCATCGAGACCGCGGTCGGTGACCGCTACGTCCTCGAGGCGATGAACGACGGCGGCTACTCGCTCGGCGGGGAGCAGTCCGGCCACGTCATCATGAGCCGCTACGCCACCACCGGCGACGGGGTGCTCACCGGCCTCCAGCTCGCGGCCGAGATGGCCCGGACCGGACGCACGATCGCCGACCTGGCCGCAGTCATGTCCGTCTTCCCGCAGACCCTCCTCAACGTGCGCGGCGTCGACCGCGAGGGCGTCCGCGACGACGAGGTCATCGCCTCCGCCGTCGCCGACGCCACCGCCGAGCTCGGCAGCGACGGCCGCGTGCTCCTGCGCCCCTCCGGCACCGAGCCGATGGTGCGCGTCATGGTCGAAGCGAAGACGCAGGAGACGGCCGACCGCCTCGCCGAATCGCTCGCCGCGGTCGTGCTCGAGCGGCTGCGCTCTTAGGGAGCCGCTCCCTGCGCGGCTCCTCGCGGTCGGCCTGGAGAGGTGGTCGCGATGGGTGGAGCGGGGCGCGTTCGCCGCGGGTGAATCGCTTTGCACGCGATTCCCACGACGGCTCGTGGGTTGGGCCGCTCCCTGCGCGGCTCCTCGCGGTCGGCCTGGAGAGGTGGTCGCGATGGGTGGAGCGGGGTGCGTTCGCCGCGCGGGAATCGCTTGGCACGCGATTCCCACGACGGCTCGTGGGTTGGGCCGCTCCCTGCGCGGCTCCTCGCGGTCGGCCTGGAGAGGTGGTCGCGACGGGTGGAGCGGGGTGCGTTCGCCGCGGGTGAATCGCTTGGCACGCGATTCCCACGACGGCTCGTGGGTTGGGCCGCTCCCTGCGCGGCTCCTCGCGGTCGGCCTGGAGAGGTGGTCGCGATGGGTGGAGCGGGGCGCGTTCGCCGCGGGTGAATCGCTTGGCACGCGGCTGTGTTCGTTGCGGGGCCGCTCCCTGCGCGGCCCCTCGCGGTCGGCTTCGCGAGGTGGTTGCGATGGGTGGAGCGGGGCGCGTTCGCCGCGTGGGAATCGCTTGGCACGCGGCGGTGCTTGTTGCGGGGCCGCTCCTTGCGCGGCACCTCGCGGTCGGCTTCGCGAGGTCGTTGCGCGGGTGGAGCGGGTCGCGTTAGCCGCGCGAAAATCGCTTGGCACGCGATTCACGCTGACGGCTCGTGGGTGGCGGCGAGCCTGCGCCGATCCTGCGGTGGAGGGGTTCGAGGAGGTCGGTGGCTGCGCGGTGCGCGCGGCGGCGAACAGCGACCGGGGGCGCAGTCAGATCTTGCGGAGGAGGACCGAGGAGACGGTGTGGTCGGCCTGCTTGCGGAGGACCAGGCTCGCGCGGGAGCGGGTGGGGCGCACGTTCTGCAGCAGGTTCGGCTCGTTGATCGCGGCCCAGATGCTCCGCGCGCGCTCGCGGGCCTCATCCGGGCTGAGCGCCGCGTATCGGTGGAAGTAGGAGTTCGGATTCGCGAACGCGCCCTGCTGCAGGGTGAGGAAGCGCTCCTCGTACCAGCGCGCGATGTCGCTGGTCCGGGCGTCGACGTAGACGGTGAAGTCGAACAGGTCGCTCACCGCCAGGCCGTGACCGGGTACCGGCGGCTGCAGCACGTTCAGGCCCTCGACGATCAGCACGTCCGGCCGCCGCACGACGATCTCGGCGTCGGGGACGATGTCGTAGGAGAGGTGCGAGTAGAACGGCGCGCGCACCTCCGCGGCCCCGCCCTTCACCTCCGAGACGAAGCGGAGCAGCGCCCGCCGGTCGTACGACTCGGGGAAGCCCTTGCGGCTCATCAGACCGCGGCGCTCCAGCTCGCGGTTGGGCAGCAGGAAGCCGTCGGTGGTCACCAGCTCGACGCGGGGCGTGTCCTCCCAGCGGGCGAGCAGCTCCCGAAGCAGGCGCGCGATCGTCGACTTGCCCACCGCGACCGACCCCGCGACGCCGATCACGAACGGAGTCGGCTGCGCGCGCTCCCCGAGGAACGTGCTCGTCGCGCGGTGCAGGTGCCGCGCGCCACCGGCGTACAGGCTCAGCAGGCGCGAGAGCGGCAGGTAGACCTCCGCGACCTCGGTGAGGCTCAGCCGGTCGCCCAGCCCCCGCAGCTGCACGACCTCGGTCTCCGACAGCGGCAGCTCCGTGGTGCGGGCGAGCTCGGCCCAGTCGGAGCGGACGATCTCGACGAAGGGGGAGGGGTGCGCGTCGCGCGCGGGATCGCGAGGAGACGACGGCATGGGGACCGATCCTAGCGTCCGCCCCGCCGGGTGCCCGACGCCGCGGGAGGCGCCTCCGCGCCGCTTAGAATCGAGCGCATGTGTGGAATCGTTGGATACGTCGGTGAGCGCGACAGCCTGGCCGTGCTGCTCGGGGGCCTGAAGCGTCTGGAGTACCGCGGCTACGACTCGGCCGGCGTGGCCGTGATCGACGCCGACGGGCAGCTCGACAGCCGCAAGCGCTCGGGCAAGCTCAGCGTCCTCGTCGACGACCTCGAAGCGCACCCGCTGGCCGAGGGCACCACGGGCATCGGCCACACCCGCTGGGCGACGCACGGCGGCCCGACCGACCGCAACGCCCACCCCCACCTCGCGGACGAGGGCAGGCTCGCCGTCATCCACAACGGCATCATCGAGAACTTCCAGCCGCTCAAGGAGCAGCTGCTCGCCGAGGGCGCCGTCTTCGAGAGCGAGACCGACACCGAGGTCGCCGCGCACCTGATCGCCCGCGAGTACCGCCGCACCGGCGACCTCGTGCTCGCCTTCCAGGCCGTCGTCGCGCACCTCGAGGGCGCGTTCACCCTGCTCGCCCTGCACCAGGACCAGCCCGGCGTGGTCGTCGGCGCGCGCCGCAACTCGCCGCTCGTGATCGGCCTGGGCGACGGGGAGAACTTCCTCGGCTCCGACGTCGCGGCGTTCGTCGAGTTCACCCGCCGCGCGGTCGCCATCGGCCAGGACCAGATCGTCACGATCACCCCGGAGCTCGTCACGGTGACCGACTTCTTCGGCAACCCCGTCGAGACCGAGCCGTTCGAGATCGCCTGGGACGCGTCGGCGTCCGAGAAGGGCGGCTGGTCGAGCTTCATGGCGAAGGAGATCACCGAGGGCCCCGAGGCCGTCGCGAACACGCTCCGCGGCCGCATCCACGAGGGCGCGATCACGCTGCCCGAGCTCGACGCGCTCGGTCCGGTGCTGACGGAGATCGACCGCATCACGATCATCGCCTGCGGCACGGCCGCCTACTCGGGCATGGTCGCCAAGTACGCGATCGAGAAATGGGCGCGCGTCCCCGTCGAGGTCGAGCTCAGCCACGAGTTCCGCTACCGCGACCCGGTGCTCACCCCGCGCACCCTCGTCGTCTCGATCAGCCAGTCCGGCGAGACGATGGACACGCTGATGGCGGTCAAGTACGCCCGCGAGCACGGCGCCAAGACGCTCTCGGTCTGCAACACCCAGGGCGCGACGATCCCACGCGAGTCGGACGCCGTGCTCTACACGCACGCGGGCCCGGAGGTGGCGGTCGCCTCGACCAAGGCCTTCGTCGCCCAGATCGCGGCGCTCTACCTCTTCGGGCTGCATCTGGCCGCGGTGCGCGGAGCCGCCTCCACCGAGCTCGTCGCCTCGCAGGCGGCTCAGCTCGCCGCAATCCCGGAGAAGCTCTCCCGCGTGCTCGACGCCTCCGACGACATCGCCCAGCTGGCCGGCTGGATGGCCGACACCCGTGCGGTGCTGTTCCTCGGCCGCCACGTCGGCTACCCGGTGGCGCTCGAGGGCGCGCTGAAGCTCAAGGAGCTCGCCTACATCCACGCCGAGGGCTTCGCGGCGGGCGAGCTCAAGCACGGCCCGATCGCACTGATCGAGCCTGGCCAGGTCGTGTTCGTGATCGTGCCGAGCCCGAGCGAGTCGTACGAGCTGCAGCGCAAGGTGATCTCGAACATCCAGGAGATCAAGGCCCGCGGCGCCCGCGTCATCGCGATCGCGGAGCAGGGTGACACGGCCGCGATCCAGATCGCCGACGAGGTCGTGCCGATCCCGCTCGCCGACCCGCTGTTCGAGCCGCTGCTCGCCGTCACCCCGCTGCAGATGTTCGCGATGGAGCTCGCCGCCGCCAAGGGCCTCGACGTCGACCAGCCGCGCAATCTCGCCAAGTCGGTCACGGTCGAGTGATCGAGCCGTGATCGTGGGGATCGGGGTGGACGTCGTGGACCTCGCGCGCTTCGAGCGCTCGCTGTCGCGCACGCCCCGGCTCCGCGACCGCCTGTTCGCCGAGAGCGAACGCTCGCTCCCGGTCGCCTCGCTGGCGGGCCGCTTCGCCGCCAAGGAGGCGCTGATCAAGGCGCTCGGCGACTCCGTGGGCGCCCGCTGGCTCGACATGGTCGTCGAGCGGGACGAGCACGGGAATCCGTCCTTCGCGCTGCACGGCCCGGCCCGGGCGGCCGCGGAGGCGCGGGGGATCACGCGCGTGCACCTCTCGATGACGCACGACGCGGGCGTGGCCTGCGCGTTCGTGGTGGCCGAGTCGTGAGCGTCCCCGCGTCGTACCGCGAGGCGGTGATCGACGTCGACGCGATGGCGGCGAACGCCGCGCGTCTGCGCGAGCTCACCGGCGCTCGCCGGCTCATGGCCGTCGTCAAGGCCAACGGCTACGGGCACGGCGCCCTGGCCGCGGCGCAGGCGGCGCTCGACGGCGGCGCGGACGCCCTCGGCACCGCGGAGCTGCGGGAGGCCGTGGCCCTGCGCGAGGCAGGCGTCGTCGCTCCGATCCTCTGCTGGCTGCACGACCCCGGCGAGGACTTCGACGCGGCGCTCGAGCACTCGATCGACGTCGCCGTCTCCTCCGTCGACCAGCTCGACACGCTCGCGCAGTCGGCGGAGGACCGCGGTGTGCGCGCCGCCGTGCAGCTCAAGGTCGACACGGGCCTCAGCCGCAACGGCGCCGCGGAGGAGGAGTGGCCGCACCTGGCGGAGGCGCTCGCCCGTCACAGCGCTCGCGGCACCGTCCACCTCACCGGACTGTTCTCGCACCTGTCCAACACCTCGCGCGAGGACGACCTCGCCCAGCTCGCGCTCCTCCGCCGCGCCGAGGCCGTGCTGGCCGCGCACGGGGTGCAGGCGCCGGTCCTGCACCTCGCGGCGACGGCGGCGGCGCTGCGCCTCCCGGAAGCACGCCTCGACATGGTGCGCAGCGGCATCGCCCTCTACGGACTCTCGCCGTTCGAGGACGAGACCTCGCTCCAGCTCGGGCTCGTCCCGGCGATGACGCTCCAGGGCCGCGTCGCCGGCGTCCGCCGGGTGCCCCACGGGACCGGCGTGAGCTACGACTACACCTGGCGGGCCGAGGGCGGGACGACCCTCGCGCTCGTGCCGTTCGGCTACGCGGACGGCATCCCGCGGAGCGCCTCCGGCGTCGCGGAGGTCTCGATCGGCGGCAGCCGCCACCGGATCGCCGGGCGGGTCGCGATGGACCAGTTCGTCGTCGACGTGGGGGATGTGAGCGTCGCGACGGGCGACCCGGTGACGCTCTGGGGCGACCCGACGACCGGCGTCCCCTCGGTCGACGAGTGGGCGCGGTGGTGCGGCACCATCAACTACGAGCTGGTCACCCGGCTCGGGCCGCGCGTCCAGCGACGGCTGCTGAGCGCGGCGGACGGCCGTGCCTGAGCGCTCCTGGTTCGCGGACCGCATCGTCGAGGTCGCCGATCCGGAGGCCATGGCGGAGCTCGGCCGCGAGCTCGGCCGAGTGCTGCGCGCCGGCGACCTGCTGGTGCTGACCGGGCCGCTCGGCGCGGGCAAGACGACCTTCACGCGCGGGCTCGGCGAGGGCCTCGACGTGCGGGGTCCGGTGACGAGCCCCACCTTCGTGATCGCGCGGACGCACCCGCCGCTGCACGACGGGCCGCCGCTCGTGCACGTCGACGCCTACCGCGTGGGCTCGCCGGTCGAGCTCGACGACCTCGACCTCGATCCGGCGCGCTCGGTGGTCGTCGTGGAGTGGGGGGCCGGGATGCTGGACGGCGTCGCGGAGTCCTGGCTCGACGTGGTCATCGAGCGGCCGACCGCCGGCTCCGACGCCGAGGAGGGCGAGGAGCCGATCGAGCCGCGGACCGTCCGCTTCCGCGGCACCGGCTGGAGCTGAGCTCGCGGGTACCCTGGACGCGTGCTCCTCGCGATCGACACCTCCTCCGGAACCTCCGTCGCCGTCGTCGACTCCGCGGGCGCCGTGCGCTCGGAGCGCACCGAGACCGACACCATGCGCCACGCGGAGGTGGTCGGCCGGCTGATCCAGGAGGCGCTCGAGGCGGCCGACGTGGCTCCCGGGGGCATCGAGGCGGTCGCCGTGGGCATGGGCCCCGGCCCCTTCACCGGCCTCCGGGTCGGGATCGCCGCTGCCCGTGCTTTCGCGCTCGGCCGCGGCGTCCCCACCCTCCCCGTGGTCTCGCACGACGCGATCGCGCTCGCCGCGCTGCGGCACGGGCGCGCCGCGGGCTTCCTCGTCGTCACCGACGCCCGCCGCCGCGAGCTGTACTGGAGCGCCTACGACGGGCTCGACGACCAGGGCCTCCCCGTCCGTCTCGCCGGCCCGGGCCTGGACAAGCCGCCGGCCCTCCCGCATCCGGAGCTCCCGCGCCTGGAGGCCGAGACGGTCTCCGCCGGCGAGCTCGGAGTCGTGGCCGCCCGCCTGCGCGCTGCCGGTCGGCCCGGCGCCGAGGACGAGCCCCTCTACCTCCGCTCGCCCGACGTCACGCTGTCCGCCGGCCCCAAGCGGGTGACCGCATGAGCGAGGCCGTGCTCCGCGACGCGCAGGCCGACGACCTCGACGCCGTCATGGCGATAGAGGAGTCCGAGTTCGCCGGCGACGCCTGGTCGCGGGGGATGATGGCGGAGGAGATCCGGAGCCGTCACACCCGGTACCTGGTCGCCGAGCAGGACGGCGAGGTGGTCGGCTACGCCGGGCTCCTCTGCCCCGTCGGCGCTCACGAGGGCGACGTGCAGACGATCGCGGTCGTCGCCCGGGTCCGCCGCACCGGCCTCGGCCGCCGACTGCTGCGCGCGCTCCTCGAGGCGGCCCGCGAGCGAGGCGCCCGCGAGGTCTTCCTCGAGGTCCGCGCCGACAACCCCGCCGCGCAGACCCTCTACCGCTCGGAGGGCTTCGAGGAGATCGGCGTCCGCCCCGCCTACTACCAGCCCGACGGAGTGGACGCGATCGTGATGCGCCTGCCGCCGACCCCGACCCAGGAGACCCCGTGAGCACCGGACCCCTCGTCCTCGGCATCGAGACCAGCTGCGACGAGACGGGGATCGGCATCGTCCGCGGCACGACGCTGCTCTCGAACACCATCGCCTCCTCGATGGAGGAGCACGCCCGCTACGGCGGCGTCGTGCCCGAGGTGGCCGCCCGGGCGCACCTGGAGGCGCTCGAGCCCGCCCTGCACGCGGCGCTCTCCGAGGCCGGTGTCGCGCTCGGCGACCTGGACGCGATCGCGGTCACCAGCGGACCGGGGCTCTCGGGCGCACTCATGGTCGGCGTCGGAGCGGCGAAGGCGCTCGCCGTCTCGCTCGGCCTGCCGCTCTACGCCGTGAACCACCTCGTCGGCCACGTGGGAGCCGACGTCCTCCGTGCGGACGGCAGCGAGGGCAGCCCCGTCGAGGTGCCGACGATCGCGCTGCTGGTCTCGGGCGGGCACACCTCGCTCCTGCACGTGCGCGATCTGGTGTCGGACGTCGAGCTGCTCGGCGAGACCATCGACGACGCCGCCGGCGAGGCCTTCGACAAGGTGGCGCGAGTCCTGGGCCTGCCCTATCCGGGCGGACCGCAGATCGACCGGGTGGCGGCGGACGGGGACCCGAAGGCGATCCGCTTCCCCCGCGGGCTCAGCCTGCCGAAGGACCTCGAGCGCCACCGCTACGACTTCTCGTTCTCGGGGCTGAAGACCGCGGTCGCCCGCTGGGTCGAGAAGCGCCAGGACGCGGGGGAGGAGGTGCCCGTGGCCGACGTCGCGGCGAGCTTCCGCGAGGCGGTCGCCGACGTCCTGCTCACGAAGGCGCTCGCCGCCTGCCGCGACCGGGGCGTGCCGCGCCTCCTGCTCGGGGGCGGCGTGGTCGCGAACGCCCGGGTGCGCGCGCTGGCGGAGGAGCGGTGCGCGGCCGCGGGAGTGACCCTGCGGATCCCGGCGCTCTCGCTCTGCACCGACAACGGCGCGATGATCGCCGCACTGGCGGCGCAGCTGATCGAGGCGGGGCATCCGCCGTCGGGGCTCGGCTTCGGGGCCGACTCGACCCTCCCGGTCACCGAGATCCAGGTCCGCTGAGGCCACTACCGGGCGGCGGCCGGGCCGCGCAAGCGCCGTCCAGCTTTTTGACAGGCGGATCGTGCCACTGCCACTCTTGGCCGCATCCGCTCGTTCCTGACCCTGGGGGATTCCATGACCACTCCGTACACGCCCGCGTCCGACCGCTACAACATCCTGGCGATCATCGGCTTCATCGCCTCGTTCTTCGTCTCCATCGTGGGCATCGTGCTGGGCTTCATCGCCCTGTCGCAGATCAAGCGCACGGGGGAGAAGGGCCGCGGCCTCGCCCTCGCCGCCGTCATCATCGGCTTCGTCGCGATCATCATCACCATCATCTCGTTCGTCGCGCTCTTCTCGATCGCGGCGACCATGCCCTCGACCGGGTACTGATCGACACGCCTCCGAGGCTCGGGGGCGCCCGCACCACCAGGAGGACACCGTGACCGACGACACCGCGCCCGGACCGCAGACCGGACCGGCGCCCGCGCCGTTCGCCCCTCCGCTCGGCGAGCCGTCGGCGGCCTACCCGCCGCCGACGGCCGCCGCCGATCCCTACCCCGGTCTCCCGCCCCGCCGCCCGCCGATGAATCCGCTCGCGGTCGCGGCTCTGGTGTGCGGACTGCTGGGGCTGGCGCCCGCCGCCATCGTCCTCGGCCACATCGGCTTCGCCCAGGCCCGACGCTCCGGACAGCGCGGCCGCGGTCTCGCGGTCGCCGGCTTCGTGCTGGGCTACCTCGCGATCGTCCTCGCGGTGATCGCCTACCTCGCCTGGACGGCCTTCGTCGGCGACCTGCGCGACGGCGGGTACCTGCCCGCGTGAGCGGACGGAACCCCTCCGCCGCCGCCGGGGTGCTGGCTAGACTCGCGCCATGAGCGACGACAGCACCCGTCCCGGCCCCGGCTCCGACGAGCAGCACGGCTCCGTCCCGGTCCCGCCGGCCCCGCCCGTCCCCCCGGCTTCGACGCCGTCTACCTGGACCCGGCACGCCGCACGGCGGGCCACCGCGAGACCCGCCGGCTCGACGATCCGGACGAC
>NZ_PSTN01000039.1:0-20643 GCF_002930955.1 Rathayibacter sp. AY1A4
ACCGCGAACCGCTCGACGACCCCCGCCTCCGACCGCTTCCGCGACTTCATCGCGTCCGGCTGGGCCGAGCGGGAGGAGCCGCTGCCTGCTCCGCGCGAGCAGGCGTCCTTCGCCGCCTCCCGCCGCGAGCGCCTCTCCGCGCTGCACACCGGCGTGCGCATCGTCGTCCCGGCGGGCCGCCTCAAGCAGCGCGCGAACGACACCGACTACCCGTTCCGTGCGCACTCGGCCTTCACCTGGCTCACCGGCTGGGGCTCCGACTCCGAGCCCGGCGCGGTGCTCGTCCTCGAGCCCGCCGGGTCCGGCCACAGCGCGACGCTCTACTTCCGCGAGCGCGCGGGCCGCGACTCCGACGAGTTCTACGCCAACCCCGAGATCGGCGAGTTCTGGATCGGGCCGCGTCCGTCGCTCGCGCAGGTCGCGAGCGATCTCGGCCTCGCCACCCGCGGGATCGCCGAGCTCGACGCGGTCCTCGACGCGCACGACGGCGTCCCCCTCGCCGTGCTGCGCGAGGCCGACCCGGCGGTGACCGGCCGTCTCGACGCGGTCGAGGCCGACGAGCGGGCGGACCGCGACGCGGCGCTCGAGCGCGACATCGCCGAGCTCCGCCTGGTCAAGGACGCCTACGAGATCGCCGAGCTGCGCGCCGCCGTCGACGCGACGGGCCGCGGCTTCGAGGACGTCCTCTCCGACCTGCCGCGCATCATCGCCCACGAGAAGGGCGAGCGCCTGATCGAGGGCGTCTTCAACGGACGCGCGCGCGCCGACGGCAACGCGGTCGGCTACGACACCATCGCCGCGGCGGGCCCCCACGCCTGCATCCTGCACTGGACGCGCAACGACGGGCCGGTGCGCCCCGGCCAGCTGGTGCTGCTGGACGCCGGCGTCGAGCAGGACAGCTACTACACCGCCGACATCACGCGCACCTTCCCGGTGGACGGCCGCTACACGGACGCCCAGCGCCAGGTTCACGAGACGGTGCGGGAGGCGGCCGACGCCGCGTTCGCGATCGTCCGACCCGGCATCCGCTTCCGCGAGGTTCACGCCGCGGCGATGGCCGTCATCGCGCGGCGCACCGCCGAGTGGGGCCTGCTGCCGGTCAGCGCCGAGGAGGCGCTCGAGGCCGACAACCAGCAGCACCGCCGCTACATGGTCCACGGCACCAGCCACCACCTCGGGCTCGACGTGCACGACTGCGCCCGGGCACGGCGCGAGATGTACCTCGACGGACTGGTCGAGGAGGGCATGGTCTTCACGATCGAGCCCGGCCTCTACTTCCAGCCCGACGACCTCACGGTCCCGGAGGAGCTGCGCGGCATCGGCGTCCGGATCGAGGACGACGTGCTCGTCACCGCCGACGGCGCCGAGAACCTCTCGGCCGGCATCCCGCGCTTGGCCGACGACATCGAGGCGTGGATGGCCCGACTGGCCCGCTGAGCACGGTCGCCCGCGGGGAGCCCCGGCCGCTCAGGCGGCGAGGGGCAGCGCGAACTCCCCGCGGGCGGCGGCGAGCGCCAGCCCGTCGAGCAGCGTCGCCAGCTGACCGGCGGGAGCGTCCGGGTCCTCGGGGTGCCACTGCACGCCCACGAGGGGGGCCGCGACGTGCTCGACGGCCTCGATCACGCCGTCCTCCGCCCGGGCGACGACCCGCAGCCCCGGAGCGAGCAGGTCGACCGCCTGGTGGTGCGCGCTCTGCACCGCGAGCGCCTCGGACCCGAAGAGCCCGCCGAGCACGGAGCCCGCCGCGAGCCCGACCTCGTGCCGGTGCATGCGCTGGTGAGCGGGGGCCGCCGCGTTGACGTGCTCCGCCTCCGGACCCAGGTCCTGCACCAGCGTGCCGCCGAGCGCGACGTTGACGATCTGCAGGCCGCGGCAGATGCCCAGCAGCGGGGTCCGGCGGGCCAGTGCCCGGTGCACCAGCGCGATCTGGGCGGCATCCGCGCGCTCCGCGTGGGGGCCCTCGGCCGGGTAGCCGCGGTCGGCGCCGTACTGCTCGGGAGCGATGTCCTCGCCGCCCGCGAGGACGAGGGCGTCCGCCCCCGCCGTGCGCGCCAGCAGCTCCTCCGTGCCCAGCTCCTCGGCGGCGAAGCGCTCCGCCCGCCAGCCGCGCTCGTGCGCGAGGGCGAGGATGCGGCCGTTCAGGATCTGCACGTAGGCGTGGTACTCCTCGCGGCCCGGTCGCACGCGGGCGACCTCGACGATGGCGAGCGAGCGGGTCATGACTCCATCCTGGGCACGCCGCCGCCGCCGGTCGAACCGCCGTGTCACGCGGTGTCACACTCCGGCCGTACGATCACGGAGTGACCTCGCCGAGCCCGTCCCTCCCGGAGCGCGTGCAGCAGGCGCGCTCCGAGGTCTCCGTCCTCGCCGGGACCACTCCCGAGCGCCGGGTCCGACCGCTGCGCGAGGCCGTCGAGCACGTCGCCGCCGGCGGCTCCCCCGATCCCGGCGCCCTGCTCGACGCGGTCGACTCGCTGGTCGGACTCGTGACCCGCGCCGAGGTGCAGCTGAGCGGCGTCGAGCGCTCCGTGCGGGACGACCTGGAGCGGGCCGCCACCCTCTCCGACCTGCGCACCTCGGCGCAGCTCGCGTCCGCCGCCGACGTGGCCGTCGCGTGCGCCGCGGCACGGTCGCTCCTCCTCGACGCCGACGACGCCCGGTCGGCCGGCGCCCGCCACGATCCGGCCGCGCTGCTGGTCCTGCTGCTCGACGCCGACTCCGCTCTGGACGCCGTCGTCTCCGGGTACCGCGAGCCGCGGGCCCAGGCCGAGCGCCAGCTCCTCCTGTTCGAGGCGGCGCGCACCGCGGCCCGGCTCGGCGCCGAGTCGGTGCTGCTCCTGGCCGCCGTGCACGGCGAGCGCATCACCGCGGCACCCCGGATCCTCGCGGAGGAGACGCTCGGGCAGCTGGACACCGCGGTGCGCCGTGCGGCAGGCGATCCGGCCGGCGCTCTGGACGAGGCCCGCGCCGCCGCCGACCGCGCCCGCTCCGCACTCGACGAGGCCCTGGTCGACCTCGACGGCGCACCCCCGTCGCTCCGCCCCGCGGCCGTCCCCGGTGGCCTGCCCGCGGCCTGAGGACGCAGGCACCCGGCAGCGGCGCGCGTGCCATAGTGAGGGACATGGCCTCCTTCCTCGTCGTCCCCCAGTGGCAGGGCTCGGCGTCGACGCGCGCGATGCGCCTCGTCGACGGAGCCGAGGCGATCCGGGGCGATCTGCCCTCCTCCGCCACCACGACCCTCGACATCCCCGCTGAGGCGGGCGACGCTCAGGACACCGGCATCCGCCGCTACGCCTCGGTCGCCACCGTCGCCGAGCGGGTGCGCGAGGCCCTCTCGGGCCGCACCGATCCCGTGATCACGATCGGCGGCGACTGCGGCGTCGAGTTCGCGGCGATCGGGCACGCCGTGCGCTCGGCACCGGGCCCGGTCGCGCTGGTCTGGCTCGACGCCCACCCGGACGCGCACACTCCCGAGTCCTCCCCCAGCGGCGCCTTCTGCGGCATGGTCCTCTCGGCCGCGCTGGGCCGCGGCGTCGGCCTCCTGAGCGCGGGCGCCGAGGAGCGGGTGGCCGACGAGCGCGTCGTCCTCGCCGGTGTCCGCTCCGCCGACGACGGCGAGCTCGAGCCGCTGGTCGAGCGGGGGGCCGCGGTGCTGACCGCGGACGCCCTCGACCCGGAGTCGCTCGTCGCGGCGGTCGAGGCGACCGGTGCCGCCTCCGTCTACGTGCACCTCGATCTGGACGTGCTCGACCCCGCCGATCTCGCCGGGCTGTTCGACCCGGTGCCCTTCGGCGTTCCCGCCTCGCGCCTCGTCGCGAGCCTCGACGCCCTCCGGTCCCGCTTCCCGCTCGCGGGCGCCGGCGTCACCTCGTTCGCCCCGTCGTCGCCGACCGCGGCCGAGGACGACCTGCCCACGATCCTCCGCCTCCTCGGCGCTCTGTCCCGCGGGGCCTGAGAGAGCCCTGCAATCGGCGCGCAAGCCCGAGCGCGTGTCGGCGGCACCCGGCAAGATGGTCGGACGCCACCGAGCGGAGGAACAGATGAGCGACGAGAGACCGCGCGTGCGCACCGAGCGGCGCGGGACCGTGCTCGCGATCGTGCTGGACCGGCCCGAGAAGCGCAACGCCGCCGATCTGCGGCTGCTCGCGGAGCTGGCGTCCGCGTACGGCGAGCTCGACCGCGACCCGGAGCTGCGCGCCGGCGTCGTCCTCGCCGAGGGCGGGCACTTCACGGCCGGGCTCGACCTCGCCGACATCGGGCCCCGCCTGGGCTCCGACGGCCTCGACTTCGTGCCCGAGGGCGGTCTCGACCCCTGGGGCCTGCGCACCCGCCCCGTGAGCAAGCCGGTGGTCATCGGCCTCCAGGGCACCTGCCTCACGCTCGGCATCGAGCTCGCGCTCGCGAGCGACGTCGTCCTCGCCGAGCGGTCCACCCGCTTCGGCCAGATCGAGGTCGCCCGCGGCATCCTGCCCTTCGGCGGAGCGACGCTGCGCTTCCCCCGCGCCGTCGGCTGGGGCGACGCGATGCGCTGGATCCTCACCGGCGACCTCTTCGACGCCGAGGAGGCCCACCGCATCGGCCTCGTGCAGCAGGTCGTCCCCGACGGGACGGTCGCCGAGGCGGCCTGGGCTCTGGCCGCCCGGATCGCCGCGCAGGCGCCGCTCGCCGTGCAGGCCGCCCTGGCCAGTGCCCGGCTCGCGGTCGCCGCGTCCGACGCCGAGGCCGCGGCCGCGCTCCCCGGGGCGCTCGCGCGTCTCGCGGCGTCCGAGGACGCGCGCATCGGCACCGAGGCCTTCCTCCAGCGCACGACGGCGGAGTTCACCGGACGATGAGCGACGAGAGCACCACCGTCACGGCGCCCGGCGGCTCCTCCCTCGAGGCGCAGCAGGAGCGGGCCGCGCAGCAGCTCGAGATCCGGCTCCGCTACGGCGACCAGGTGTGGGAGCTGCGCGAGGTCGACCACTTCGCCGTCTTCTCCCGCCGCAGCACCGCACGGCGCGCCGGGCGCGTCCTCGTGGCCTCCGGCTTCCAGATCGCGATCTCGCGGCTGAGGCTGAGGCAGGTCCTCGTCGCGAGCCACCACGCCGCGGTCGACGCGGAGTCGACCACCGCGTTCCTCCGCCAGGTGATCGAGGCGGTCGAGAGCCACGGCGGCCGCTACGACGGCTGGCGGGCCGAGATCGTGCCGGCGCATTGAGCGCCGGGCACCCACCGACGACGGGGCTCGACGCCTCCGAGACCCCCAGGGAGACAGCATGAGCAGCACGACGGACGAGTTCGACGTCATCGTCATCGGAGCAGGGCCGGTGGGCGAGAACCTCGCCGACCGAGCGGTCCAGGGCGGCCTCACCGCCGCCGTCGTCGAGAGCGAGCTCGTCGGGGGCGAGTGCTCCTACTGGGCGTGCATGCCCTCGAAGGCGCTGCTGCGGCCGCCGATGGCCCTCCGCGCCGCCCGTGATCTCCCCGGCGCGGCGCAGGCGGTGAGCGGAGGAGTCGACGTGCCCGCGCTCCTGGCCCGCCGCGACTCCTTCACCAGCCACTTCGACGACCACGGCCAGGTGCAGTGGCTCGAGGGCGCCGGCATCGAGCTCGTCCGCGGGCACGGCCGCCTGAGCGGCGAGCGCGAGGTGACCGTGACCGGACCCGACGGCGAGGTGCGCGTGCTCCGCGCCCGCTCCGCCGTCGCCGTCGCGACCGGCACCACCGCCGTCGTCCCCGACATCCCGGGCCTGCGCGCGGCATCCCCCTGGACGAGCCGCGAGGCCACCTCGGCCGAGGAGGTGCCGCCGCGCCTCGTCGTCATCGGCGGCGGAGTCGTCGCGACCGAGATGGCGACCGCCTACGCCGGCATGGGCTCCTCCATCACGCTCGTCGCCCGCAGCGGACTCCTCGCGCCGTTCGAGCCTTTCGCCGGCGAGCTCGTCGGCTCGGCGCTCCAGGAGCTCGGCGTCGACCTGCGCCTCGGCGACTCGCCCGTCTCGGTCGAGCGCCGGCCCGACGGCACCGTGGCCGTGACGCTCGAGGGCGGCGACGTCATCGAGGCCGACCAGGTGCTCGCCGCGACCGGCCGCGCCCCGCACACCCGCGACGTCGGCCTCGAGACGGTGGGCCTCGAGCCCGGCTCCTCGCTGACGGTCGACGACACGATGCTCGTGCTGGGCGGCGACGGTGCTCCCCTCGGCGGCGGGCGTCCGTGGCTCTACGGGGTCGGCGACGTGAACCACCGCGCACTGCTCACGCACCAGGGCAAGTACCAGGCCCGTGCGGCCGGCGACGTGATCGTCGCGCGCGCCACCGGTGCCGAGGTCCACGACGCCCCCTGGGGAGCGCACGTCGCGACCGCGGACCACGAGGCCGTGCCGCAGGTCGTCTTCACCGACCCCGAGGTCGCGTCGGTCGGCCTGACCGCCGCGGCCGCCGAGAAGGCCGGATACCGCACCCGCGTCGTCGACTACCAGATCGGCTCGGTCGCCGGCGCCGCCCTCGCCGCCGACGGCTACACGGGCACCGCGCGGATGGTCGTGGACGAGGACCGGAAGGTCGTCCTCGGCGTCACCTTCGTCGGCAAGGAGGTCGGCGAGCTGATCCACTCCGCGACGATCGCCGTCGTCGGCGAGGTACCGCTCTCGCGCCTCTGGCACGCGGTCCCCTCCTATCCGACGATCAGCGAGGTCTGGCTGCGGCTGCTCGAGACCTACGGACGCGACAGCGCGTGAGCGCGCTCCGTCGAGCCGTCGCGACGGTGGCCCTGGATCCGGCGATCACCCGGCCCGGCTACCTCTTCGCGTGCGCGGTCGGACTCGCCTGGGGCGCGCTGTGGAGCACGGGCCCGATCCGGCGCAGCCACGGCCTCGTCGTCTTCACCGGTCTGCCCTCCTGGGCGTTCGGCCGCGGAGGGTCCTGCGTCGGCACGAGCTACCTCACGGGCACCAACGTCTCCGACAGCGTCCTCGAGCACGAGGCCGTGCACAAGGAGCAGTGGCGGCTCTACGGGATGTGGTTCCCGTTCGCGTACACGGTGGCGGGTCGCGATCCGCTGCGCAATCGATTCGAGATCGAAGCCGGTCTCGAGAAGGGCGGATATCTCCGTGGTCACTGACATGACGGGGCGCGTCGTCGTCCTCACCGGAGCCAGTTCCGGCATCGGCCGGGTCGCGGCGGGAGCGCTGGCGTCCGCCGGTGCCCGCGTGGCCGTGGTCGGGCGGAACTCCGAGCGCACCCGCGCGGTCGCCGCCGACGTGGGGGGCGACGCGTTCCTGGCCGATTTCGACCGGCTCGACGACGTCCGCGCCCTGGCCGACGGCCTCCTCGAGCGCTACGAGCGGATCGACGTGCTGGCGAACAACGCGGGCGGGCTCGTCTCCCACCGCGCCGAGACGGTCGACGGCCACGAGCGGACGATCCAGAGCAACCACCTCGCGCCGTTCCTGCTCACGCGGCTCCTGCTCCCGCGGATGATCGAGACCTCGAGGGAGCGGGCCGGCGTCCGCGTCGTCTCCACGGCGAGCCTCGCGAACCGCTTCGGTCGCCTGAGGCTCGACGACCTCGACAACCGCCGCGGTCCGTGGCTCGGCGGCTGGCGGGCGTACGGCACGTCGAAGCTGGTGACGATCCTCTTCATCCGCGAGCTGGCGGAGCGCCTGCTGACGACGTCGGTCGACGCGTACTCGTTCCACCCGGGCGTCGTCTCGACGAGCTTCGGTGCCGACAGCACGATGATGAAGCTGATGACGAGCCTCTCGGTCGGCTCCTTCGGGATCTCCGCCGAGGCGGGTGCGGTGCCGCTGATCACCCTCGCCTCCGAGCCCGACGTCGGTGCCGCCAGCGGCACCTACTTCGACCAGCTGACACCGCACGGCTCCCTGAACCCCCAGGCCCGAGACCGCGCTCTCGCCCACGACCTCTGGACCCTCTCCAGCCGCCTCGTGGGCGTCTCGCCCACCCTGTAGCCCGCTGCCGCTCCCCGCCGACGCCGACTCGACGCGGGGGCGGCGCGGAGCACCCGACCCGCTCGCCGGGAGGATCTCGACACACCCTCTCCGAGGGCTGCCCGATCAGCAGGTCTGTGCGCGGTCGCCCGACTCGGTCTGTGCCCGCGAGCTGCTCGATCAGCCGCGAAATCGGTCGGGCGTGGATCTCGAAACTCCCTCTCCGAGGGCTATCCGATGAGCATGTCCGGGCGCGGTCGCCCGACTCGCCAGGCACCCGAGAACCGCTCGATCACGCGCGAAGTCCGTCGGCAGTGACTCTCGAGACGCCCTCTGCGAGGTCCACTAGATCAGCATCGTCCTCCGCGGTCGCACCCCTGGCGCGCCGTCCCCCGCGGCCGCGCCCCCGGCGCGCCGCACCCCTACGAGCAGCGCCCGGAGCGTCGCAGGGCGACGTTCTGCAAGGCGGAGGAGGAAGCGATACCGGCGGTATCGCGCCCGACGACAACGCCGCAGAACGTCGCCCTGCGGCGCTCCGGGTCAGTTAGACTCTTGGCGGCCGAGGCGCCAGTACCCCATGAACGCCACGCGCTTCCGGTCGAGTCCGAGCTCGGTGACGAGGCAGCGGCGGATCAGCTTCACGGCGCCGGCTTCTCCGGCGATCCAGGCGTAGAGGCCGGGGTCGGTGCTCTCGTCGGGGACCTCCCAGAGCATCTCGTGGTCGACGTCGATGTCGCTGACGTCGACGCCGCGGTGGTGGGCGGTGAGGAAGCGGGTGGCCCAGGCGCGGACCGCGTCGCCGAGGGCCGCTCCGGGGGCTGCCGCGTCGGCGCGGACGATCCAGGTGACGTGGACGCCGGCGGGGTGGTGGAGCGGGAGGCGGTCGTGGGCGGTGGGGACCTCGAGGAACGCGGCTCCGGTGGCGTCGTCGTCGAGGCTCTCGAGGATCGCGGCGATGGCGGGGACGGCCGTCTCGTCGCCGGCGAGGAGGAGGGAGGTGGCGGCGCCGGGGTGGAACTCGACTCCGCCGCCGGGGAGGTGGGAGCGCGTGTCGGGCGCGATGATGACGATCTGGTCGCCGGCGCGGGCGCTCTCGACCCAGGCGGAGGCCGGTCCGGTGTCGCCGTGGGCGGCGAAGTCGATGTCGACCTCGGCGTCCTCGGGGCGGACGGCGCGGATGGTGTAGGTGCGGAGCGGGTTCCGGAGCTCGTCGGGGAGCTGTCGCCAGCGGCCGTACCAGTCGGGGTCGAGTCCGTCGGGTCCGTCGGGGTCCGAGACGGAGGCGAGGAAGGCGGGGGCGTCGGAGGCTGCGGTGGGGACGACGAGCTTGATGCGCTGGTCGGGGCCGGTGCAGCCGACGTGGTCGAGGCCGGTGCCGGTGAGGGTCACGCGGATGAAGTGCGGGGCGATCCGGGTCGCTGCGGCGACGGTCGCGAGGTACGGCCGGTAGGCCGGTCGGGCGGGGGCGGCGGTCGTCGGAGGCATCGCCTCAGTCTCGCACAGAAGGTAAGCCTTGCCTAACACTCAACCGGGACGCCCGGCGGACGGTCAGCGCGCGGCGTGCTCGGCGGAGGTGCGCAGGCGCGCCTCGACGTCGGCGGCGAGCTCGGCGACGACGGGGCCGGCCCCGCCGATCCAGGCGCAGAAGTCGTGGCGGTCGTCGGCCCACGGGTAGTCGCCGTCGACGACCGACATCTCGCCGACCCAGGCCCGGACCGCGCGGTCGAGCGCGACTCCGCGGGAGCAGCGCTCACCGGTGCCGGGGGCGCCCGAGCGCTCGGAGCGGCCGAGCCAGGTGACGCAGACCCGTCCGGGGGCGGCGAGCGGCGGCAGCCCGCGCGCGTCGTCGACCTCGACGAAGACCTGGCCGCGGGCGTTCGCGGGGAGGGTGTCGAGGATGCTCTGGATCCACGGCACGACGGTCTCGTCGCCCGCGATCAGGAACTGCTTCACGTCGACCGGCGCGGAGCCGTCGCGGTCCTCGAACATGCACATCGTGTTCGAGTATAGGCAAGGCTTACCTCAGTGACCAGAGCCGGACCCTGACCATCCGCCGTGCTGCCGCGCCGGGACCCGTCACCACTGCGGCCTCCCCCCGTCACCACTGCGGCGGGTGCCGCCTCTGCCAGCGCGCCCGCCGCTCGAGCTGTGCGCCGATCGCCAGCAGCGTCGCCTCGCCGCCGGGTCGCCCGATCAGCTGGACTCCCATCGGCAGGCCCTCCTCCGTGGTGCTCAGCGGAAGGGTGATCGCGGGGAGGCCGCTCACGTTCACGAAGGACGTGTACGGCGTGTAGAGGCACTGCTGCTCGAAATTGCGCTCGGGATCCTCGAGGTCGTACCAGCCGACGGGGCGCGGCGTCATCGCCAGCGACGGCGTCAGGACCGCGTCGACGCCGGAGAACGCCGCGATCACCGCGCGCTCGTAGCCCGAGAGCCAGGACGCCGCCTCGACGATCTCGCGCGCGGAGCGCCGGCGTCCCTCCTCCACCAGCCAGCGGGTCAGCGGCTCCAGCAGATCGAGGTCCGCGCCCTCGACGGGCAGGGTCGCCGCGCCGCTCTGCCACAGCGTCCGGAACGCGGCGGGGTACGCGGCGCTCGGGGGCAGCGACGCCTCCTCGAGCCCGTGGCCGAGGGCGGCCAGCGCGGCGATCCCCTCGTCCAGCGCGGCGCGCGCCTCCGGCGCGAGAGCGATCTCGTACTCCTCGTCCCAGGGCGAGTCCGTGAGCACGCCGATCTGGAAGCGCCCCTCTCCGCGCACCGCGGCGCCGAGGAACGAGCCGTCGCCGTCGCCGGGCGCGCCGAGCGACCAGCGCTGCGGGAGGCGGCCGTTCGTCCGCTCCAGCATGCCCTCGAGCAGGAGGCCCGCGTCGGCGACCGAGCGGGTGATCGGCCCGGCGACCGTCAGGCCGCCGACCCCGCCGATGCCGGAGAGCGCGGCGACGCGTCCGCGGGAGGGCTTCAGTCCCACCAGGCCGCAGGCCGCGGCGGGGATGCGGATGGACCCGCCGCCGTCCGAGGCGGGGGCGAACGGCAGCAGTCCCGCGGCGACGGCGACCGCCGCTCCTCCGCTGGATCCGCCGGCCCCGAGGCGGGTGTCCCAGGGCGTGACGGCGGGCGGGCCGATGCGCGTCTCGGTGTAGGAGGGCATCCCGAACTCGGGCGCCGCGGTCTTGCCGAGGCTGACCGCTCCCGCCGCATCGAGCACCTCGACGATCTCGTCGGAGGCGGTGGGCACGTGGTGCTCGCGCAGCCGGGATCCGAATGCGGTCCGCACGCCCGCGCGCCGCCAGAGGTCCTTGTCGCCGCTCGGCAGGCCCCAGAGCGGAGCGGTTCCGGGCCCGGTGCCGAGCGCTGATGCCCGCTCCCGCGCCCGATCGGCGGTCACCGTGGCGAAGGCGCCCAGCTCCCCGTTCCACCGCTCGATCCGGGCGAGGTAGTGATCGGCGAGCTCGAGAGGCGTGACCTCTCCGCGCTGCAGCCAGTCCCACTGCTCCTGGGCGCTGAGGTGGTGGAGTTCGAACATGGAACGACCCTATTCCGCCGCTCCGGGGAGCCGGCGGAACAGGGTCGTGGGGGTCAGGCCGCGCGGCGGCCGCTCTCGCTCGCCTCGTCGATGCCCCTCCGGGCGCCGTCGGGCACCACGGTGTCGCGATCGATGCGGGCGCCGGTCGCGATCACGGCCGAGCGTCCGATGCGGGAGTAGCTCCCGATCCGCGCCCCCGGTCCGATGATCGCCTCGGGCCCGACGTGCACGTTCGCGCCGATGAAGGCGCTGTGCCCGATCATGGCGTCGCGGTCGACCCAGCTGCCCGCGCCGATCCAGGCGCGCTCGCCCACGGTCGCGCCGGGCTCCACGTAGGCGCCGGTCTCCACGTACGCGGTCGCCGAGACGCGCGATCCGGGAGCGACCATGCCGCGCCCGTTCGCGTGGCGGCGGTAGACGATCTCGTCGTCACTGCCGCGCGCCCCTCGACCCTTGTTCATCCCTGTTCCTGCCATCTGCCTCTGGCTCCTCCGAGCTGTCCGGTGGGCGGGGCGCCGAGCCCCGTCCCGTCATCGGTAGACAACAGCGGCGAGCGCCCGCGCATTCCCCGTTCGGGGGGCGCTGGCGTCCCCGGAGCGTCATTCCACCGCGTCGGCGACCGCGGTCACGACCGCGCGGAACCGGTCCGGCGCCTCGCGGATCCGCCGCCGGAGGAGGACCCCGGCGAGCGCCGACGAGGCGGGTGCGGCGACCAGCTCGCACTCGACCCGGGCCCCCTCCTCGTCCGCCAGGACCCGCCACTGCTCGACGCCGAGCACGGGGAGTCGGCGCTCGAGCCCGCTCCCCCGCCGCTCGTAGGCGCCGTCGGCGGCGAGGACGTCCGCGAGGGCGGCGAGCACCGGGGCGGGGTCGGCGTGGAGGACGGAGGCGAGGGCGAGGAGGCTGCGCACGGCGGCAGTCTCGCACGCCCCCGCGTCAGGAGCGGGCGTCGAGGACGCGCCGGAGCCAGTCGAACGACGCCTTGGGCACGCGGTCCCGGCTGCGCGTGTCGACGGCCACGAGCCCGTGCGGGCGGCTGTAGCCGTGCTGCCACTCGAATGCGTCGACCAGGGTCCAGAGCTGCACGGCCTCCACCGGCAGTCCGTCGTGGACGGCCTCGGCGAGAGCGGCCAGGTGAGCCCCGAGCCAGCGGATCCGCTCCGTGTCGACGATCGCACCCTCGCGATCGGGCTCGTCGGAGTAGCTCGCGCCGAGCGCGGTCACCACCAGCGGCGGCAGGGCGTCGCCGTAGCGCTCCACGAGGGACCGCAGCACCGAGACCACCGCCCAGGGTGCGACCGGCGAGCCGTCGCCCGTGCGGTCCAGCTCCGGCCAGGGCGCCGTGTGGAAGGGGAGCGCGGGAGGAGCGCCCACCCCGGTCGGCAGCGCCGGGTCGCGGCCCGCCACGATCCGCAGCGGCGGCAGCGGCGCGACCGCGTAGAAGTCGAGCGGAGCCGAGATACGCGCGAGGTCGACCGGATCCGCCTGCGCGAGGGCGCCGAGGAACGGCGGCAGCTCCTCCGGTCCGACCGGGTAGGACCCGGTCAGCACGGCGTCGGCCACCAGGCGGTTCCGCAGGACGTCCGCCAGGGAGGCGAAGGCGCGGTCCCGGTCGTCGTCGGAGGCGGGCTCGACGGGCGCGAGCGCGTCGACCAGGCCGATCCTCCCGGTCACCTCCGCCGCCCGCAGTGCCTCCAGCGCCACGCCGTGCCCGAGGAGCTGGTGGTGCAGCGCCGGCAGGGCGCTGAACAGCCGGCCGGCGCCCGGCGCCTGCCGCGCGAGCGCGTAGCCCTCGAGCATCACCGTCGACGGCTGGTCGAGGGTGATCCAGTCGGCGACCCGGTCGCCGAACCGCCCGCCGAGCTCGAAGGCGAGATCGCCGAAGCGGAACGCGGTGTCGCGGTTCATCCAGCCGCCGCTGAGCGTCGACGGGGTGTCGCGGTGGTGCAGGGTCAGCGCGACCCGGATCCCCGTCTCGGCGAGCCCGTCGAGCAGGCGGTCGTAGAAGCCGAGCCCTCCGCGGTCGATCGGCCCGCGGCCGTCGGGCTGCAGCCGGGGCCACGAGACCGAGAGCCGGAGCTCGTCGACGCCGAGATCGACCAGAAGCGCGAGGTCCTCGCGCCAGCGCAGGAGGAAGTCCGTCGCGATCTCGGGAGTGGCCTCCTCGGCGATCGTCCCCCGTCGCAGCGCGAAGTCGTCCCACACCGACCGGCCCCGCCCGCCCGTCTCGAGGGAGCCCTCCGTCTGGAAGGCGCTCTGCGCCAGTCCGATGCGCAGGCCCGGCGGCAGGAGTGCGCCCAGCTCGCGCGGATCGTCGAAGCGCGCAGCCTCGACGCGCACCTCCCGCCGATCGCGCCCGCGGGCCTCGTCTTCGCGCATTCCACTGTCCTCCGGATCTGATCGACGGGTATATTCTCGCGGAAGCGCTCTCCCGGATCTCCCCGACTCCCCCGACCGGCTGAGACGCCTCCTCCGGATGGTGTACATCCGGGAACAGTGGTGCGGCGCGCTTGACAGCTCCCCCCTGCCCCCGTGCAATGGACGCATCGTGAAATCGGGCGTCGACGTGGCAGTACCGGGGGGTTCACCGGTCGTGCCGGTGCCCCGACTCCGCCGATCCCCGCGGCGCACGGCCGCCCTGCTGCTGGTGCTCCTCGCGGCCGTCGCCTCCGTCTCCGGCCTGGCCGCGCCGGCCGCGCAGGCCGCCGCTCTCGCGATCACCGCTCCCGCCTCCGGCGCGGTCCTCAGCACGGGAGCGACGACGGCCACCGGCACGGCGACGGCCGGGGACCAGGTGCAGATCGGGCTCCGCGGCGGCGGCGACCCCCTCTGCATCACCACCGCGGGCCCCGACGGCGGCTGGAGCTGCGCCGTCTCCCTCGACGACGGGCCGGCGACCCTGGTCGCGGTGGAGCTCCTCGCCGGCGGCGGGACCACCTCGGCCGCCGTCCCGATCGCCGTCCTCAGCGCCCCCGTCATCGAGTCGGTCGACGGCTCGGCGACCTCCGCGGGCTCGGTCCGCGGCACGGCCTACCCCGGCGCGAGCGTCGCCGCGGTCTCGAACGGCGGCGCCGCGTGCCTGGCCACCGCCGACTCCGGCGGCGCGTGGTTCTGCCAGCTCGCCCCCACTCCGGCGCCGGGCAGCTACCGCGTCACCGCCACGCAGACCGCCTCCTTCGCCGGCAGCGCCGCCTCGCCGGCCAGCGCGCCGGTGACCCTCGTGGTCGACACCGCTGCTCCTGCCGCCCCCGCCCTCACCTCGCCGTCGAACGGCGCCGCCCTGCCGCTCAGCGGCGCGTCCTACTCCGGGACGGGCGTGGACGGCACTCGCGCCTACGTGTACGTGGACCGGGTCAACACCTGCGACGCGGCGGTCAGCGGAGGCGCCTGGAGCTGCACCGGCGGCACGATCACGGCGGGCGCGCATCGGGTCTCCGCCATCGCCGGCGACAGCGCCGGCAACTACAGCCCGCCGAGCCCCTGGATCGACGTGACCTTCGCGGCGGCGACGACCGCTCCCACCGGCACGCCCAGCGCGACGCCGCCGGCCGCCCCCGGAGCCGCGCCCAGTGCGCCCGGGGCCGCCGCGTCTCCCGCTCCGAGCAGCGCGGCGCCGACCGCGTCCCCGTCGCCCGTCCGCCCCGGAGAGGCCGCGCCCGCGCCCGAGGACGAGCCGACCGCCGAGCCCACCGCAGCACCGGTCCCGGCTCCCGACCAGGACGGCGGTGACGTGCCGCCGCAGCCCGCCCCCGACGCCGGATCGGAGCCGGGCGGCTGGAGCGCGGCGACCGGGATGACCACCGCGCTGTCCGCCGGATCGCCCGTCGTCTCGATGGCCGACTGGATGCGCTCCCTCGCCCTCGCTCTGCTCTCGCTCGCCCTGGTCGTCGTGCCGGCCCGCCTCGCCGCGGCCGGGCGCGCGCCCCGCGCCGAGCGCAGCTGGCACCTCACGGGCCGCAACCGCGCCGCCGTCGAGTACGACGACAAGCCGGACACCGGTCCCGCCTCGCCGCGCCTGATGGTCGTCGGGATGATCGGCTGCGCAGCCGGCCTCGTCCTGCTCTCGGGACGCGTCGACGGCCAGCCCGCCTACCTGCGCCTGCTGATCGCCGTCATCGTGGCCGTCGCCGTGGTCAACGCGGTCGCCGCCGCCGTCCCCGCGCTGGTCGGCCGACGGATCGGCGTCAGCGGGATCGGCGTCGTCGCCGCTCCGCGCGCGCTGCTCCTGGTCGCGGCGGCCGCTCTCGTCTCGCGCTTCGCGGGACTGGACCCGGCGCTCCTCTTCGGCGTGGTGATCGGCCTCGTCCTCCCCGAGGGCGCGTCCGCCGTCGACCGCGCGAAGCTCTCCACCGTCCGCGTCGTCTCGCTGCTGGGTCTCGCCGGACTCGCCTGGGGCGCCTCCGCCGTGGTCCCGCCCGACGGCTCGTTCGGCTCCGTGCTCGCCGCGGAGGTGCTCAGCGCGACCACGCTGATCTCGGTCGGCTCGAGCGTGGTGCTGCTGTTCCCGGTCGGGCGCCCCGCCGGCCGCAGCATCCTGCGCTGGTCCCCGCTGCTCTGGCTCGGGCTCACGCTCCTCGCGACGACCGTGCTGTTCGTGCTGCTCACCCCGACCATCGCGTCCTGGTCGACCGACGGCGGAGCGGGTCCGGTGCTCTTCGCCGTCGTCGCCTTCAGCGCGGTGTGCACGTCGATCTGGGCCTGGCGGCGCTTCGTCGAGTCGGAGTAGCCGGCCTCGGCCGCCCGCTCAGCCGATCGAGACGGGCCGGTCGAGGTCGTCGCCCGGCAGCACGTCGGCCACGGCGCCGACGGTCAGCTCGCGCAGCGTCGCGATGCCGCCGTAGACGCCGAGGAACGCGGTGTCGGCCGCGTCGCGTCCCGTCGCGATCCGCACGAGGCTCGACCGCGGCGCGAGCGTCGTCGCGTCGACCGCCCGCCACTCCCCCTCGATCCAGGCCTCCGCGACCGCGTGGAAGTCCATCGGCTGCAGTCCCGGCGCGTACACGGCCGCCAGTCGGGCGGGCACGTCCAGCGCCCGGAGGAGGGCGACGACGAGGTGCGCGAAGTCGCGGCAGACGCCGCGGCGGGCGAGCAGCGTCCGCTCGGCCCCGTCCGTCGGAAGGCTCGAGCCGGGGACGTACGCGAGCCGCGTGCCGACCCAGGAGCTCACCGCGTGCAGGAGGTCCGCCCCGGACAGGCCGGCGAACTCGGCCCGGGCCGTCGCCCACAGCACGTCCGACTCGGCGTAGCGGCTCGGCCGCAGGTACCGCAGCCGGTCCACCTCGTCGCCCTCGAGCGGAGCGAGGCGTCCCAGGACGCGCGCGGAGTAGTCCACGACGAGGTGCCCGACCGGCGCGTCGAGCACGTGCAGCCGGGTGCCGTGCTGGTCGATCACCTCGCGAGCGGCGAGCGGGCGGCCGTCGACGGTGAGCGTCAGCGACTCCTCCGCCCCGTACGCGTCGGCCACCGCGATCGACAGGACGAGGGCAGCCGGAGCCGCGACGTCGAGGGTCAGGTGGGCCGAGACGTCGCGCTGCATGGGGCTCTTCTCCGGGGCGTGGCGGGTGGGGGTCAGGCGCCCTGCTCGCCCTTCGGCGGCGGGGTGGGGGCGGCGTCCGGCTCCTGCACGAGCTGCAGCCCGCCGGACGAGTTCGCCGAAACGGTCAGCAGGTCGATCCAGGTGCGGTTGATCGAGGGGACCCGTCCGCCGAAGTACTTGAAGTAGAGGGGCACGGAGGGGTCGAGCCAGATGCTCGAGCGGCCGTCGCCGACCGCGGGGTCGTCCCGCCAGGAGAAGAAGAAGCTCTCGCGGCGGCGCAGCTTGTTGGCGATGACGATCTGGACGTGCGTGAGCGTGCGGTCGTCGAACTCGATCTCGACTCCCGAGGCTCCGTAGAGCAGCTTCCCCATGGGGGCCTCCCGGCCGCCCGTCGCCGGGCGGTGCATGACGGTGCCCGCGGGCACGAGAAGCGGGACCGTTCCGGCGCCCGCCGTGGACCGGGCGGCTCGCATCCGGACGCGGGCGCCCGGGCTCGGAACCGCCCGGTGACGACTCTAGGCGAGGCGGCGCGGGCGCGCGGGATCCTCGTCCGATTCCCGAACACCGGGCTCCTCCGGCCGGAAGGACGACCGGTCCGGAGGCGCGCCCGGCGCCCTGCCGGATCCGGGCGAGACGCGCCGGGGCACTGCCGCGCGCATGTCGGAGGTCGGACGTACGGTACCCGCATGATCGAATGCGCACTCTGCGGAACCGACGCCGTCGTCCTCGACCGCTCCGGCGGCCGCGACACCGAGGAGGAGCTCGTCGTGCTCTGCGCCGACTGCACCCCGGGCGAGATCACCCAGGCCCTCGAGGCCGGGCTGCTCGAGCCCGCTCGACGCAGCACGCACGCCCGCGCCGCCTAGGGAGCGGCGCGTCGGACGGAGTGCCCCCACTGGGACTCGAACCCAGACTGAGACGATTTTAAGTCGTCTGCCTCTGCCGATTGGGCTATGGGGGCGACCACCGGGAGGAGCGATCCTCCCGGCGGCGGTGTCAGGACTTGGCGGGCTCGCCGCCGACCGGGACCGGAGCACCGGCCTGGCCGGGGATCTGCGCCGGGGCCTGCGCGGCCGGAGCCTCGGCGGCCGGGGCCGCCGGACGCGGACGCGACGCGTAGGTCTCGAAGGAGCCGCGGGGGTACTCGCGGGCCTCGATCGAGGCGATGTCGCGGCCGAGCCAGAGGTTGTTCCACCAGCCCCAGACCACGCGGAACTTGCGCTCCCACGAGGGCATGGCGAGACCGTGGTAGCCGCGGTGCATCACCCAGGCGGGGAAGCCCTTCACGGCGATCTTGCCGGACTGGAACACGCCGATGCCGATGCCCAGGCCCGCGACCGCGCCGAGGTTCTTGTGCACGTAGTCGACCGGCTCCTCGCCGCGGAGCACCGCGGTGATGTTCTTGGCCATGAGCTTGCCCTGGCGGACGGCGTGCTGGGCGTTCGGCACGCAGAAGCCGCCGACGCCGCCGCCGGTGAGGTCGGGGACGGCCGTCGCGTCGCCGGCGCCCCAGGCGCCCTCGACGAGCACGTCGTCGTGGCCGACGCGGAGGTCGGCGCGCACGCGCAGGCGGCCGCGCTCCTCGATGGGCAGGTCAGAGTTCTTGATCGACGGGTTCGCCATGACGCCCGCGGTCCAGATGATCAGGTCCGACTCGAAGCTCTCGCCCGTCGACAGCTGGATGACGCCGTTCTCGGCCGACTTGAGCTGCGTGTCGAGGTGCACGGTGGCGCCGCGCTGGTCGAGGTTCTTCAGCACCCAGTGGCTCGTCTCGAGGGCGACCTCGGGCATGATCCGGCCCATCGCCTCGATGAGGTGGAACTGCGTCTCCTCGAAGTCGATCTCGGGGTAGCGCTTGAGCAGCGCGCTCGCGAAGGAGCGCAGCTCGGCGAAGACCTCGATGCCCGCGAACCCGCCGCCGACGACCGTGACGGTCAGCAGGCGCGAGCGCTCGGGGCCGGCGGGGAGCGACGCGGCCTTGTCGAAGTTCGTGAGCATGCGGTCGCGGATCGCGGTCGCCTCCTCGATCGTCTTCAGGCCGATCGCGTTGTCGGCGACGCCCGGGATCGGGAAGGTGCGCGAGACGGAGCCGGCGGTGACGACGATCTGGTCGTACTCGAACTCGTAGGGCTCGCCCACGGTCGGGGTGATCGTCGCGGTGCGGTTCGCGTGGTCGATCTTCGTCACCTTGGCGGCGAGGATCGCGGTCTTCTTGAGGTGGCGGCGGAGCGAGACGATCGCGTGGCGCGGCTCGATCGACCCCGCGGCGACCTCGGGGAGGAAGGGCAGGTACGCCATGTAGGGCAGCGGGTCGACGATCGTGACCTCTGCCTCGTGCGGTCGGAGCTGCTTCTCGAGCTTCCACGCGGTGTAGAAGCCGGCGTAGCCGCCTCCGACGATCAGGATTCTGGGCACGGTTGACTCTCCAAGAGGGATGGACAATGCGAACACCCTCACGCAATGCGAAGTGCCCGCTCTCGATGCGGTGGGCAGCACTGACCCCGACTGGGAATCAGCTTAGCGAAGAGCGCGCCGGTGGTGGCGCCTCCGTGGCTCCGGTAGGAGCGGCTACGCGTCGAGCGGCCTGCAGGCGCAGCGCTCGGGAGACCAGTCGGCGCGGGCCAGGGCCAGATCGCCGATCGGATTGACGCCGGGGCCCGCCGCGAGGGCGTGCGCGGCGAGGGCGTGGAGGCACTTCACCCGCGAGGGCATGCCCCCGGAGGAGATGCCCGCGATCTCGGGGACGGAGCCGACGCTCTCGCGGTCGGCCAGGAACGCCCGGTGCGCAGCGGCGTACGCCTCGCGCAGCTCCTCGTCCTCGGCGAGCATCGCGTTGTACTCGACCATGACCTGGGTGGCCTCGAGCTGCGAGATCGCGGCCGTCGCGGCGGGGTGGGTCAGGTAGTAGAAGGTGGGGAACGGCGTGCCGTCGGACAGGCGGGGGCTCGTGGAGACCACCGTCGGGTCGCCGCAGACGCAGCGTGCGCTGATCCCGACGACGTCCCGGGCGGGACGGCCCAGCTGGGCGGAGACGACCGCGATGTCGCGCTCGGACGGCGGATCGAAGGGGGGCGTGGTCACGGGGGCTCCAGAGGACGGACGGCCGGGAGGACGCTCCAGTGTACGCGGGGTCGGGCGGGAGCGACGGAGTCGGGCAGGAGCTACGGAGTCGGTGTCAGCTCGTCGGCGGTCGGCTCGCCGAGGCCCGAGACCGCGATCGAGGACAGCAGGGAGCCGGCCCAGTCGCTCGGGGTCTCCTGCACCGTGTCGCTCGCGGGCTGCTGCGCCTGCTGGGCGAGCGTCACGTCGTCGAGCACGAGGTAGCTCACCTCGCCGGGCATCACGAAGTACAGCCGCTCGCGGGCCTGCGCACGGATGAACGCCGGGTCGGACCAGCGGGTGCGCTGCTCGTCGAGGTTCTGCGCCTGGGTCTTGGCCGCGTCGACCGAGCGCTGCAGCTCGGCGATCTCGGCGCGCTGCTCGACGAAGTTCTTGATGCTCGGGGCGAGCACGACCACCGCGAGGATCATGATCCCCATCACCAGCAGCGTGAAGCCCGAGCCGCGGACGCCGGCGATCCACGCGGACGAGGGCGGAGCGGGCGGCTGCTTCGGGCGGGGGGTGCGCGGGGCGGACGCGGCACGACGTCCGCCGGG
>NZ_PSTN01000004.1:0-182260 GCF_002930955.1 Rathayibacter sp. AY1A4
CCTCTTTGACGCCCCACCCACCCCCGTGTTAGCGTCGCTCCCGGACATGTGACTGGTCGTGCAGGCAGGATCCGACGAAACGCGTATTGAGCGTCGTCGGGTCCTTTTTTTGTGCCCGGACGCCTCCTGACGCTCCGCCGGAGCACCGATGACGGTGCCGGAGGGGGCGGGGACGGCGACGGACGGCCGGGCAGCACAGCGCAGGGAAGCGCGCGTCCCCACACACCCGGAGGAGTACCGATGAGTACCCAGGAGAGCGCGAAGGCGATCCTCGAGCACGTCGGCGGCGCCGCCAACGTGGCGAAGCTGCAGCACTGCTCGACCCGTCTGCGGTTCGCGCTGGCGGACGACGCGAAGGCCGACGTCGAGGCGTTGAAGGCGGTGCCCGGCGTGATCGGCGTCGTCACCGGCCCGCAGACGCAGGTCATCGTCGGCAGCGGCGTCAGCGAGATGTACGCGGCGGTCGAGAAGCTGCGCGGCGGCACCACCGCATCCGCAGAGCAGGCGAAGCAGCCGCGGTCCCTCAAGCGCCTCGGCGCGACGATCATGGACTTCGTGGTCAGCGTGTTCACGCCGATCATCCCGGCCATCGCGGGCGCCGGCATCTTCAAGTCGTTCCTCGTCCTCGCCTCGGCGCTGGGCTGGCTCGACCCGGCCTCCGACGACTTCAAGCTGCTGTCCGCCATCCCGGACGCGGTGTTCGGCTTCCTGCCGCTGCTGGTCGCGTACACGAGCGCGAAGAAGCTCGACGTGAACCGGCCGCTGGCGCTCGGGCTCGTCGGCGTCCTGGTCTTCCCGGCGTTCACGACGCTGCTCAACCAGGAGGGCGGCGTCGCGCTCTTCGGCATCCCGGTGCCGGTCATCGCCTACAACGCGCAGGTGTTCCCGGCGATCCTGGCCGTGCTGCTGCTCTCGGTCGTCGAGCGCTTCTTCACGAAGCACTCGTGGGGCCCGATCCGCACGTTCTACGTGCCGCTGATGTGCCTCGTGATCGTCGCTCCGGCCACGATCTTCCTGCTCGGCCCCCTCGGCTACTGGCTCGGCTCGATGCTCACCGGCGCGATGATCGGCCTCTACGGGGCGCTCGGCTGGGTGGCCGTCGCGCTGCTGGCCGGCGTGCTCCCGCTGATCATCTCGGTCGGCATGCACAAGGCGTTCATCCCGCCGACCATCGCGACGATGGCCAGCGCGGGCAAGGACACCTTCTACCTCGCCTCCTCGCTCGCCCACAACGCGGCGGAGGCCGGCTCCAGCCTCGCGATCGCCCTGCGCACCAAGAGCGCGACCCTCCGCGCCACCGCCTTCTCGGGCGGCCTCTCGGCCCTCTTCGGGATCACCGAGCCGGCGCTCTACGGCGTCACGCTGCAGAACAAGCGCGCCCTGGTCTCCGTCATCACGGGCAGCGTGGTCGGAGGCGCCTACATCGGCGCCACCCAGGTCGCCGCGTTCGCGCTGGTCAGCCCCGGCGTCGCGAGCATCTCGATGTTCATCGACGGGCTGAACCCCTGGAACCTGCTCAACGCCGTGATCGGCCTGCTGATCTCGGTCGCCGTCTCGTTCGTCGTCTCCTTCGTCATCTGGCGCGACGACGCCTCCGCCAGCGTCCAGGCGCTCGGCGACGTGGCGGCCGCCGCCGGGAGCCCGCTCGCGCTGCAGGCGCCGCTCACCGGCTCCGTCATCCCCCTCTCGGAGGTGCCGGACCCCGTGTTCTCGGCCGGCGTGCTCGGCGAGGGGCTCGCGATCCGCCCCACCGACGGAGCCGTCCGGGCGCCGTTCGCCGGCGAGGTCATCGCACTGCTGTCCTCCCGCCACGCCGTGGGGCTCCGCCGCGCGGACGGCGTCGAGGTGCTCATCCACGTCGGCATCGACACGGTGCAGCTGGACGGCGCGCCGTTCGAGACGCACGTCGCGGTCGGCGACCGGGTCGAGGCCGGGCAGCTCCTCCTCACCGCCGACCTGGCCGCGATCACCGCGGCCGGCTACGACACCACGACCCCGGTGCTCGTGACCAACTCCGCCGAGTACACCGTGCTCGTCGAGGCCGCCGAGCGGATCACCGCCGGCGACCGGATCATGACCGTGACGCAGAGAGAGAAGGAGCTCGCCGATGGCGCTTCCTGACGGATTCCGATGGGGCGGCGCCCTCGCCGCCAACCAGGTCGAGGGCGCGTGGCGCGAGGGCGGGCGCGGCCCGGCGGTCAGCGACGTCGCCTCCTACAAGCCGAAGGCGGACCCGAAGGAGTACGCGATCCACCACCGCAACACGGTGGAGAGCATCACGGCGGCGATGTCCGACGACGACACCGAGTACTACCCCAAGCGCCGCGGCATCGACTTCTACCACCGCTACCCCGGCGACCTCGCGCTGTTCGCCGAGATGGGCTTCACCACCCTCCGCGTCTCGATCGCCTGGACCCGCCTCTACCCGACGGGGGAGGAGGCGGAGCCGCTCGAGGAGGGCATCGCCTACTACCTCGCCCTCTTCACCGAGATGCGGCGCCTCGGGATCGAGCCGCTGGTCACGCTCTCGCACTACGACCCGCCGCTCGCGCTCGCGCTGAAGCACAACGGCTGGGTCGACCGCCGCACGATCGGGCTGTTCGAGCGCTTCGCCCGCACCTGCTTCGAGCGCTTCGGCCACCTCGTCGACATGTGGCTGACGTTCAACGAGATCGACGGCATCATCCGCCACCCGTTCACCTCGGGCGGGATCATCGAGGAGACCGTCGAGGGCAGCGTGGAGCAGGCCTGCTACACGGCGCTGCACCACCAGTTCGTCGCCTCCGCCTCGGTCACGAGGACGCTGAAGGAGCTGTGGCCCGCGTCGCGGATGGGCTGCATGCTCACGATGCTGACCACCTACCCCAACACCTGCCACCCCGACGACGTCGCGGCGACGCAGGCGAAGGAGCGGATGCTCTACCTCTGCACCGACGTCCAGGCGGGCGGCGCCTACCCGCGCCTGGCGCTGCGGGCGCTCGAGAGCCGCGGGGTCGAGATCCCGTTCGAGTCGGGCGACGTCGAGCTGCTGAGCGAGCACCCGGTCGACTTCATCTCGTTCAGCTACTACATGTCGATGACGGAGTCCGTCCGCCCCGACGCCGAGCGCACCCCCGGCAACACGGTCCTCGGCGTCAAGAACCCGTTCCTCGAGTCGAGCGAGTGGGGCTGGCAGATCGACCCCGTCGGCCTGCGGATCTCGCTGATCGACCTCTACGACCGCTACGGCAAGCCGCTGTTCATCGTCGAGAACGGCCTCGGGATGCGCGACGAGCTGACCGAGGACGGCCGGGTCCACGACCCGTACCGGATCGACTACTTCCGCGCGCACTTCGAGCAGATGATCCAGGCGGTGGACGAGGGCGTGGAGCTGCTCGGCTACGTGAGCTGGGCGCCGATCGACCTGATCAGCGCCTCCAGCTCGCAGATCTCGAAGCGCTACGGGTTCGTCTTCGTCGACATGGACGACCTCGGCCACGGCAGCACCGAGCGCTACCGGAAGGACTCGTTCTTCTGGTACCAGAAGGTCATCGCCTCCAACGGCGCGGATCTGGGATGATCCTCCTCTGCCCGGAGGCGCCGTCCGGCTCTCCGGGCAGAGGCCCCGCCACCCCCACCCCAGCCCTGACGCGGCCGTCGACGGAGACACGCATGCAGACCATCAAGAAGGTGCTCAACTCGAGCGTCGTCCTCGTCGTCGACGAGCGCGGCGTCGAGCGCGTGCTCCTGGGCAGGGGGATCGGCTTCGGAGCGAAGGCCGGCGAGGCGATCGAGCCCTCGAGCGTCGACCAGGTGTTCGTGGCGCTGGACGACTCGGATCAGCGCAACCTCGTCGAGCTCCTGGCGCAGATCCCGCCGGAGTTCGTCGAGCTCACCCGCGCGGTCGTCGCCGATGCGGAGGAGCAGGGGCTGAAGCTCGACCCCCACGTGTACCTCGCGCTCACCGACCACCTGCACTTCGCGGTGGAGCGGCAGCGGCGCGGGCTCTCGGTCGCCAACCGGCTGGCCTGGGAGATGCGGACGGTCTACCCCGTGCAGTACGCGGTGGGGGAGCGGGCGGTCGAGCGGATGCGCGAGCGCCTGGACGTGGAGCTGCCCGCCGACGAGGCCGCGAACGTCGCCTTCCATCTCGCCAACGCGGAGCTCGGCAAGGTCGGGATCGACTCGCTCCGGATCGTGCAGCTCATCCGCTCGGTGACCGCGATCATCCAGCACTCCAGCGGAGCCGCGCTCGACCGCGACGACCTCCGCTCCGCCCGCTTCGTGGCGCACCTGCAGTACTTCGCCGAGCGCTTCTTCTCGGGCGGCCTGCTCGAGAGCGAGGACGACTTCCTCTTCACCAGCCTCAGCGCCCGCTACCCGCGCGCGATCGCCTCCGCCGAGCGCGTGCGCTCCTTCGTGGCGGCCGAGTACCAGGCCGCCCTGCCCAACGAGGAGGTCGCCTTCCTGGCCCTCCACATCGCGCGCGCCGCTCCGGAGTAGCGCGCTGACCCCGGAGAACCGCATGCACCGCACCACCCCCGCCCGCCCGACGACGCCCGCGAGCGCGCGCCCGTGAGCGGCACGATCCACCTCGTCCGCCACGCCGAGACCCTCTTCAACGTCGCCGGCCAGCTGCAGGGCTGGTGCGACTCGCCGCTGACCGAGCGCGGCGAGCGCCAGGCGGCGGCCCTCGGCGAGCGGATGCGCGGCGTGCCGCTCGTCGCGGCGTTCACGAGCGACCTCACCCGCGCCCGCACCACGGCGGCGGCGGCGCTCGCCGGGCACCCGTCGCTCGAGGCCGAGCCGATGGTCGAGCTCCGCGAGTGGCACTTCGGCGCCTTCGAGGGGCAGCCGAACGCCTCGCTCTGGGAGCCGGTGTTCGCCGATCACGGCTACTCCTACGTGCCCTCCTCCGCCGACTGGCCGCGGATGACCGACGCCGGTCTCGACTCGGTGCTCGACGCGATCCACCGCCACGACCCCTCCGGCCGGGCCGACAGCGGTGCCACCGTGCGCGCCCGCGTGGAGGCCGCGATCGCGCGGTTCGCGCCGGCGGCGGAGCACGGGGACGTGCTGGTCGTGACGCACGGAGCGGTGCTCGGGAGCATCCTCCGTGCGCTCCACCCCGCGCACCGGCCGCAGCGGGGCTACCCGAACTGCGCGGTCGTGTCGGTGACGGACGGCGTCATCGGCGAGGTCGACGGGAGCTGCGCGACGGCCTGACCCCGCCCCTCCTCCTCCACGGACGCCCCTGTGCGCTCCGGTCGCCGACCGGACGAGCACGGGGGCGTCCGTCGTGCTCGGGACGCAGGCGGCCCGCACCCGGGCCGCCCCCGGACCTGCACGCGCGGCCGCCTCGGGACCTGCACGTCCGGTGATGCGGGACCTGCACTTTCGGCCACCTCGGCGCTGTACCGAAGTACAGGAGCCCGTCGCGAGAGCGTCCGTAGCGTCTGAGGAGTCAAGAGAAATGACTTCGAGGAGATGACATGCGAGGGCTTCAGCTCAGCGGCGTGAGCCGTGCATTCGGCGGCCACCGGGTCCTGCACGACGTGGACCTGTCCGTGGGCCGCGGCGAGATCGTCGGCTTCATCGGCGGCAACGGCGCCGGCAAGACCACGACGATGCGGCTGATCCTGGGCCTGCTCACCCCCGACACGGGGACCATCACCTGGGACGGCGCGCCGATCACCGCCGAGGACCGCCGCTCGATCGGCTACATGCCGGAGGAGCGCGGCCTCTACCCGCAGATGCGGGTCCGCGAGCAGGTGATCCACTTCGCTCTGCTCGAGGGGCACGACGCCCGGGGAGCCCGTGAGACCGCCGAGGAGGTGATCGACGCGCTGGGCCTGGCCGAGCGGGCCGACACGCTGGTGCAGGACCTCTCGCTCGGCAACCAGCAGCGCGTGCAGCTGGCCGTGTCCCTGGTGGGCGATCCGTCGCTCCTGGTGCTGGACGAGCCCTTCTCGGGGCTCGACCCGGTCGCCGTGGAGACGATGGCCGGCCTGATCCGGCAGCAGTCCGCCCGCGGCGTCGGCGTGCTCTTCTCCTCCCACCAGCTCGACCTGGTCGAGCGCCTCTGCGACACCGTCTGCGTGCTCGACTCCGGCCGTGTGACCGCGAGCGGAGCGGTGGCCGAGCTGCAGGACGACGGCCGCAGCCGCTGGCAGCTGCAGTTCTCCCGCCCCCTGGACGACCTGCTCGTCGCCGAGCTCGGCGTCACACCGGGACTGTCGGCCGAGCCGGTCCCCGGTGAGCCGGAGTCGCTGCTCGTCTCGATCGAGGGCAGCGGCCGGGACGTCCCCGAGCAGGTGCTCGCGACCCTCACCCGCCACGGCGGCCTCCGGAGCATCCGCACCGCGCAGCGCTCGCTGACCGAGCTGCTGTCCGAGCGGCTCACCGCCGCCTCCACCCCTGCGGCCGAGCGCCGCCTCGAGATCCAAGGAGCAGGACGATGACCACCACGCACCCCCGCGCCGCCCACGCCCGGACCGCCGAGAGCTCCGCTCCTCCGACGCCGGCCCGGGGAGCCGCGACGATCGTCCGCCGCGAGATCCTGACCCGCACCGGGAACCGCACGATCCTCACCGCGACCCTCGCGCTGGCCGCGATCGCCGGCCTCGGCGCCGGGATCGGCGGCTGGTTCCTGGTCGACGCGACGAGGGAGGCGGGGACCGTGGTCCTCGACACCCGGATCCTGTTCGCGACCGCGATGATCAGCGCCCTGCTCGCCGCGATGGTCTACTCCTCGTCGAGTCTGGCCTCGGGGGTGGTCGAGGAGAAGTCGTCCCGGATCGTCGAGATCCTGCTGACGAAGATCGGCGTCGCCCCGCTGCTCGCCGGGAAGATGATCGGCGTCGGCCTGGTGACCCTGGCCCAGCTGCTCGTGATCGGCGGCGCCGTCGTCGGCGGGTTCAGCGTGGTCGGCGGGTGGTCGGTCCTCGAGATCGAGCTCGGCCCGAGCCTGGTCTGGTTCCTCGTCTGGTTCCTGCAGGGCTACGTGCTCTTCGCGCTCCTCAGCACCCTGCTCGCCTCGACCGTGTCGAGGCAGGAGGACCTGGGCACCGCCGCCATGCCGCTCTCCGTCGTGCAGATGGCGCTGCTGATCATCGCGCTCTACGTGGTGCCGGCGAACCTCGACGAGGCCTGGGTGCACGCGCTCTCCTTCGTCCCCCTCTTCTCCTCCTACCTGATGCCGATGCGCTTCGGCCTCGACTCGGTCGGCACCCCCGAGATGGTGATCGCCGCCGTCGTCGCCGCGATCACGGTGCCGCTGCTGTTCCGCCTGGTCGTCCGCGTCTACCGCAACAACGCGCTCCGCACCGGCTCCCGCGTCTCGCTCCGCGCCTCCCTCAAGGCCGCCGACGCCTCCTAGGCCCGGCTCCCGATATCCACCACCACCACCCCTCGGAAGGACACCACCATGACCACCTCGCGCACCGCCTCGACCCGCCCCTCGCCCCTCAAGAAGCTGCTCGTCAACACCGCCCTCCTCGTCGGGGGAGCGGGCGGCGCCTACCTCGTCGTCACCTACCTCTTCTGATCCGCTCGACCGACCGAAGGACACGATCGTGACTCTCCTCGCGACTCCCGGGCTCCGCCCCGCGACCCCCGGGCACCGCCCCGCGGATCCGGCGGCCCTCCGGGCGGCGGCCTCGACCGAGCGGCTGCTCGGCGGCGGACGCCACCGCGTCGCCGCGATCGACCGCCCCGCCTTCGCCGGCCGGAACGCGTCGTGGACGATGACCCTCGACGACGGCGCCCGCGTCTTCGTCAAGCACGTCTCGCCCCGGACGGCGGGCCCCGCGGCCTTCCGCCGCTCCAGGGACTTCGCCGGCTTCGCCGCCCGGAGCCCCGAGCACGCCCCGGCCGGACCCCGCCTGCTGGCGGCCGACGAGGACGACTCCCTGCTGGTGTTCGAGCACTGCCCCGGCACCAGCCTGGCCCTCCTGCTCGTGGAGGAGCGCGTCCCCGCGGACTTCCCCGAACAGGCCGGCCGGCTCCTGGCCCGGCTGCACGCCGGCCCGGTGGCGGGCCTCACCGCGACCTCGCACCCCAGCCCTCCCGTCGAGATGCTGCGCGTCGGCATCCCGCACACCCGCTACGTCGACCTCACCCTCGCCGAGCTCGCCTTCTGGGGCGACCTGCAGCACGACGAGCAGCTCGTCTCGGCCACGGAGGATCTCCGCGAGTGGGAGAGCGGCAACCGCACGGCCCCGATCCACGGCGACCTCCGCCTCGACCAGTTCCACCTCCGCGACGGGCGCCTCCAGCTGCTCGACTGGGAGGAGTTCGGGATCGGGGATCCGGCCCGCGACCTCGGCACGCTGGCGGGGGAGTGGATCCACCGCGCGGTGCTCGACACCGTGACCACCCGGGAGGGCGCCTCCGCTCCTCCCCTCGCCTTCGACACCGCGGCCGCGGACGCCCGCATCGCGGAGCGGATGGCGGCACTGGTCCCGAGGATCCGGCGGATGTGGCTCGCCTACGCCGCCGAGACCGCCGGCGCGGACGACGCTCTCGCCGTCCGCGCCACCGCCCACCTGGGCTGGCACCTCGTCGACCGCACCCTCGCCCGGGCCTCGATGGTCTCCCGCCTCCCCGGGATCGAGCGGGCCGCCGCCGGCATCGGCCGCCGCGTCCTGCTCGCCCCCTCCGCCTACTCCACCGCCCTCGGATTCGACAGGAGCCCGCGATGACCGCCCTCACCACCCGCTCCGTCCTCGACGAGGCCGTGATCAGCGTCGACGCCGCCCGGCTGCGGGCCGAGGTCGACGGGACCGTGATCGAGGCCACCGGGCCGATCGAGCTGCGGGCCCGACTCGCCGCCACCCTCTACACCCACCTGCACCTCCGGAACCCGCTGCTCGGCGAGACCGCCGGAGGCGACGGCCAGGACCTCGCCCCCCGGCTGATCGACGCGATCCCGCACCGCACGGTCCTGCAGCCCGCTCCCTCCGGGGTGCTCGGCTCCGCCACTGTGCAGGGGGAGGAGCGCCGGGTCGTCGAGCTGGGCCGCGTCCGGGTCCTCGTGCCCGAGGTCGATCTCGTCCGCTCCGCCGACGGGGCCGTCGCCGGCGTCCGGCTGCCGAGCTGGCGCACCCGCACCACTCCCGGCTACCTCCTCGCCCTCGGCCCGATGGGACTCGATCCCGCCGACCGGGTCGTGCGCCTCTCGCTCGTCGCCGACTCCGCGGAGGACGCGCTCGCCCTGTGGGGCCCGCTCCTGGAGGCGCTCGCCGCCTCCGGAGCCCGCCACCAGGCCAAGGCGCTCTCGGACCCGCGGGCCTTCCCCCGCTCCGACGCCCTCGTCGTCTACCTGCCCGCCGACTCCGCCGACGACGTCGCCCGGAGGATCACTCCGCTGCTCGATGCCCGGCCCTCGCCCCGCACCGCCGTCTCGGCCTTCGCCGAGAGGCTCGCCGACGGCCTCGCCTACGCCGAGGACCCGGCCGACGAGCGCTCCTCCTACCGCGGACTGAGCTTCGGCCAGCACCGCTCCCGCGTCCTCGCCGAAGCGCTCCTGCGCTCCTCGGCCGAGACGATCCCCGCCGCCGACGCCTGGGCCGACGCCGCCCGCGCCGCGCGCATCGACCCGGACCGCCCGGGACTCACCGCCCGCTAGGGCCCCACGAACCTCCCCTCGATCCCGAGGGGACCACCACCTCGGCCCGAGGTACTCCACGAAAGGGACACATCATGACCACCATCTCCACCGACGCCCAGTCCGCCGACCTCACCGCCCTCGCGGGAGCGCACGACACCTTCGCCACCGTCGACGAGCTCGGCTCGGACGCCGCGACCGAGGCGCCCGCCACCACGCCCCTGTGCGTCGGCATCATCGTCGGCGCCACCCTCGGCGCGGGCTGCTGACCCGGCCCTCCTCCCGCCCGGGTGCTCCCGCAGCACCCGCTCCCCGGCCCTCCGGCCGGACCACCCGCACCACTCCCCGCACGACCCGGCGGATCCGCCGCCACCACTCATCCAAGGAGAACACCATGTCGACCATCACCGCCCAGACCGTCCAGCCCGCCGACCTCGCCGAGCTCGCCACCGCCCACGACACCTTCACCGCCGCCGACGAGATCGGCACCGACGCCGCCTCCGAGGCGCCCGCCACCACCCCGTTCTGCGCCGGCGTCATCATCGGCGTCACCCTCACCGCAGGGTGCTGACGGGCACGGGGCGACCGGTCCTCGACCGCGTCGCCCCGGCCCCTCCCGGGCGCGTGCCGTCCGCTCGCGCCGTCCGCCCATCCCCGTCCGCCCTTTCCGCGGGCACGGTCCGCCCGTCCGCCGCCGTCCTCACCGCCGGCCGTGACCCGATCAGCCCTCCCGCCCGCCGCCCTCTGAGGAGACCGCCATGACCACCCCGCCCGGTGCGCAGAGCGCCGCACTCTCCGACCTCTCGCTCGGCCGCTTCGGCTACTCCCGGGTGGCCCTCGTCCTGACCGGCTCCGCCATGACCCAGGTCATGCCCTACTGGATCCAGTGGGCGCGCGCCGCCGCTCCGGCCACCGAGTTCCGCGTGCTCGTCCGCGACTCGGCCTACCGCTTCACCACCCGGCACAACCTGGAGTCGCGACTGCGCGGCCGGATCCAGGACGACCGCTGGGACGACGAGATCGTCGTCGCCCACGTCGACCTCGCCGAGTGGGCCGACCTCATCCTGATCTACCCGGCCACCCTCGACTACGCCTCGCGCCTCGCGCACGGCATCACCGACTCCCCGTCGCTGCTCGCGGCCCTCACGACGGAGGCGCCGGTGTGCATCGCTCCGTCGCTCCCGCCGCGGGCGCTCGGCAACCCGGTCGTCGAGTCCACCCTCGCGCTGCTGCGCGAGCCGGCCAACTTCACCGTCATCGACCCCGTGCCCGGGCCGAGCGAGTCCAGCGACACGGCGCTCGCCTGGGTGCCGCCCGCGTTCCCCGCGGTGCTGCGCCACCTGGAGTCGCTGCGCACGGCACCGGCTGCCGCGGAGGAGGCGAGGTCGGCGTGAGCACCACTGCCCCTCCGCGGGCCCTCGTCACCGGGCTGCTCGTCACCGAGCTCTCGGCCGGACCCGACGGGACCACCGTCTGGACCCGCCGCCTCGGAGAGCAGGCGCCGCTGCCGTTCTCGCCGGTGCCCGTCCGCCTCGCAGCGCCCGATCCCCGGATCGTGCCGGGAGGCGCCGACCCGTCGATCCGCCGCTACCGCACCACCGCCCGCGCCCTGCTGCCCGCGCTCCTCCACGAGCTGTCGGAGGAGGCGCTCGTCTCCGTCGGCCGCGAGTGGAAGGGCGCGCTGGACGCGCTCCACGGCGCCCGGCCCGCCGGGGAGCCGCTCCCTCCGCGTCCGCTGCAGCGCGCCCGCGGCTGGCTCGCCGGTGGCTGGGCGCCCGCCGCCGAGGAGCTCGGCGCCGGCGGTCTCCTCGAGCTCGCCGACTGGGCGGAGGCGGTCGTCGCCTCGCCGGCCGCGGTCGTGGTCCACGGCCACCCCGGCCTCGCCCACCTCGTCGTCGACGGGACCCGCGTCGCTCTGCTCACGGGCGAGGACGTCGGGCTCGCCGACCCGGTCTGGGACGCCGCCTGGGTGCTCGGGGAGCTCGCAGAGCTGCACGCCTTCCACCCCGCGCTCCGCCCGGCCCTCGACGCGCTCCGCCGCGGACTCTCGCTCGAGGAGGACCACGACGCCGAGCTGCTGCGCGTCGGCACCGCGTTCCGGCTGGCCCAGCACGCCGTCGACTGGCACCGCTCCGGGGGCGCCAGCAGCGATCAGGCGCGGCTGCTGCTGCGCCTGTCCGCCGCACAGCTGGGGGAGCGGGCGGAATGAGCGCCCGCGACGTCCCGACCCTGTCCGCCGCCCTGCCCTCCGGCGCCCGCGCGCTCGTCGTGCACCGGCCGGAGGTCCGCAACGACTCGGTCGCCCTCGCCGTGCCCGCCGGCATGCGCCACGAGCGCGACGGCGAGGAGGGGATGCTGCACCTGATCGAGCACCTCGTCTACCAGGACAGTGAGGGGGTCGCCGGTCTCGTCCGGCAGACCCGCGTCGCCGAGAGCGGCGGCGTCCTCGGCGGTCACACGCACCTCGACTACTCCGAGTTCTTCGAGACGGGTTCTCCCGGGTCGGCCGCCGTGATCGCGGAGCGGCTCGTCGAGCAGGTCTTCCGCCCCGCCTTCCTGCCGGAGCAGATCGCGGAGCAGATCCGCGCGGTCGCCTCTGAGCGGGCCGCGCGCCTCGCCCCCGCTCCGGGCGGCGTGCTGCCGTGGCCGCACCTGACCGCCCGCTACTGGGCCGACGCCCCCAACGCGCACGACGGCAGCGGCGACCTCGACCTCGAGGGCCGCGCGACCGAGCCCGTCCTGCGCGCGCTGCACCGGCGCCACTACAGCCCGGCCGGCTCCGTGCTGGTCGGCGTCACGGCCGACGACCCCGCCCGGCTCCTGGACCGCCTGGTCGCGGCCCTCGCGGAGGCGCCCGATCGCGCGGCAGGACCGGTCGCCGTCCCACCTGGGACGGCCCGCCCCGAGTACCGCGCCGAGCCCGCCGCCCGCCGGCTCGCCGCGACCGCCGCCGCGCCGTCGACCCGCGTCTCCGACGAGCTGCTCGGCGACCTGATCGCCGCCGAGGCGCTCGCTGCGCAGGCCGGACTCGACGCGAGCGCCGGACTCTTCGGCCCGGGCGACACCGTCGCCGACGACCTCTTCGTGCTGGTCGACGACACCGCCGTGCCCGTCGATCCGTGGCACCGCCTCCGCGCCCTCGCGGTGAGCGACGACTCCGCCCTCGAGCACGCCCGGCATCGCGCGGTGCTGCGTGCGGAGCGGCTGGTGCACGACGACGAGCGTCTGGCCCGCACCGTCGCCCGGGATGCCCTGCTGCGCGGTGCGCCCGGCTTCGCGGGCGAGCTCGTCGACTCCCTCGCCGCGCGGCCGCCGCGCCCGCTGCTCGCGGACGCCGCGGCCCGCCTCGCCGAGCAGCCCTTCGCCGCACTGGGCGTTCCCGCCGCCTCCACCCGTCCCGGAAGGAGGAGCCCATGACCGCCGCACCCCCGCTCGCCGTCGTCGACGAGCGCTCCCGCTTCGCCGTCGTCGCCCTCGGCTGGCGCGACCCGGCCGGAGACGACGGGCCCGACCGCGCTGCCCGCCTCCGCTCGGCCGTTCCCCCCGGAGCGGTCTCGCTCGCGTGGACGGCGACGGCCGGGGCGCAGAGCCTCACCGCGGTGCTCCCTCCGGAGGGCGCCGCGGCCTGGACCGCCCTGACGCTCGAGCGCGCCCAGGGAGCCGGGGATCCGGTGCTCGCCGTGGTCGGGCCCGAACGCGCCGTCCGCGAGACGTCCCGGCCCGTCTCCGTGCCCGCCGCGGCTCCGCTGCCGAGCGCTCTGCACCAGTCCCGCGAGCAGGGCTACGAGAGCACGATCGTCACCGGCGCGGACCCGTCCGGCGAAGTCGGCCACGCTGCGACGTTCCTGGCGCTGTGCCGCCTCACCGCGGGGGCCGAGCCGCTCGTCCCCGCCGCACTGCGCTCCGCCGGCGGCGATGCGGTCGCCCAGGTCGCGCGGGGCCTGCGCTCGAGCCGCCCCTCCCTCACCTGGCAGGTCGTCTCCCCGGCCGGCCAGGGCATCCCGACCCTCGAGACCGTGCTGCGCACCGTCCTCGACGGCCGCGCCGCGCACGGGGAGGGAGCACGCGCCGCGCACGCGTTCGGACGGGCGAACCTCCTCCGCGCCTGGCGGTCGCCCGAGACGCTCGCGCGCACCCTGGTGGAGTACGAGGTGATGGGCTGGGGCGGCGCCCTGGTGCTCGATCCGGAGTCGGCGCTCGCCGCGGTCGACGAGAGTGCGCTCGAGCGGGCGGTCGCGGGGCTCCTGCGGCCCGTCGCCGACGTGGTCGGCTGGGGCTGAATCCGGCGGGCTCGATCAGCTCCGGCCGGGACGCGTCCCCAGGTCGACGAGCCCGTGCTCGATCGCCGAGACCAGGATCTGCACCCGGTCGCGCACGCCCAGCTTCTCCATCACCTTCACGAACCGCGCCTTCACGGTCGACTCGGTGACGAACAGCTCCTGCGCCATCTCGCGGTTGCTCATCCCGCGGGCGAGCAGGCGGATCACCTCGAGCTCCTTCTCGGTGAGCGCCTCGAGCAGATCGGGGTCCGGCACCGTCTCCGCCGGCACCGACTCCTCGAGCCCCTTCACCACGTGGCGCGTGACCTCGGCGGAGAGCACGGACTCGCCCGCGAGCACCGCGTGCACCGCCGCGATGATCTCCCGCGGCTTCGTGTCCTTGACGAGGTAGCCGGAGGCGCCCGCGCGGAGCAGGTCGACGACGTAGCGGTCCGTGGTGAACGTGCTGAGCCCGAGGATCGCGATGCCCGGGTGCTCGGCGTGGATCCGCTCGGTCGCGGCGACGCCGTTCATGACCGGCATCTGCATGTCCATCAGGATCAGGTCGGGCTGGAGCGTCGCCGCCTGCTGCACCGCGATCCTCCCGTCGGAGGCCTCGCCCACCACCTCGATCGCCGGGTCCTGCGAGAGGTAGTCGCGGAGGATCTCGCGGGTCATCGATTCGTCGTCCACCAGCAGCACGCGGGTCATCGCTCTCGTCCTTCGTCGGTCGCCCCCGCGACGAGCGCACCGGACGCCCGGCCCTCGAGGGGGATGGTCATGGTCGTAGTCCAGCGGCCGCCGCGGGCTCCCGCATCCAGCCGCCCGCCGAAGACGGCGCAGCGGGCCGACATCGCCTCGATCCCGAGGTGCGAGGAGACGATCGGAGCCGCGGAGGCGATCGCGTTGGAGGAGCTCAGCTGCACCTCGCCCCCCGACACCTCGAGCCGGAGCTGCACCTCACCGGCGGTGTCGCCGTGCTTGAGCACGTTCGTGCCCAGCTCCCGGACCGTGCGCCGCAGCACCTGGCGGAGGCTCGCGGGCACCTGCGCCACGGAGCCCGCCACGTCGAGGCGGACTCGGAAGCCCGCGCGCTCGATCGCGTCGGCGACGTTCCGCACGTCGTGGACGAAGCCGACGGCGGTGGTCGTGGCGCCCGAGACCTCCGGGGTCCCGAGCAGGTCGGAGTCGCCGCGGGCGGGAGCGCCTGCCTCGTCCTCGTCCTGGAGGAGCGTCACGAGGCTCCGCAGATCCTGCAGCGCCTGCTGCGCCGCGTCGCCGATGCTCTCGAGGATGCGCTCGGTCTTGGCCGGGTCCTCGACCGAGGTCGCGCGGCGGGCCTGCATGGCGATGATGGTCACCTCGTGCGCGACGATGTCGTGCAGCTCGTGCGCGAGCCGGGTCCGCTCCTCGTTGCGGATCCGCGCCTGCTCCTCCTGGATGCGGTCGGCCCGGCGCTCGCTCCGCTCGCTGCGGCCCCGGAAGGCGTTCAGGCCCAGCCCGGCGGTGCCGCCGAAGAGGACGAACGCGCCCAGGACGTAGACGGCCGTGCCCATGGCGCGGTCGACGAGCAGCACCGCGGGCAGGAGGACGAGGGTGCCGAGCACGAAGACGAGCCCCGCGCGCCAGGGGAGGAGGAAGGTGACGAAGCCGACCACCACGATGGTCGGGAAGATCAGCGCCGCGAGCAGCAGCGGCGGGGCGCCGAGCATCAGGACGACGGCGTAGACGAGGTAGAGCGAGACCGCCGCGGGGATCGCGCCGGCGAGCAGCGCCAGGAGCGGCAGGTAGGGGAGCGCCAGCTCGATCCAGCCGCGGACCGACGTGAGGTCGACGCTGCCGCCCATCAGGTCGATGACGACGAGGAGCGTGAAGGAGCCGAGCAGGAGGGACCGGGTGATCCACCCGCCGGGCAGCGTCCGCACGTCGTTCGTCCACCGCGTCGTCCCCACCACGGGACCAGGGTACCGAAGCCTCCCCCGAGCCCCGTCGGCCTTCCGTACAAGGGCGGACTGGTCTTTCGTACAGGAGCGGTGCGACGGGGCGTCGCCATGCTTATGGAGCGGTCGAGCCGATCGCACCCCTCGATCACAGGAGAACGACCATGGCCCCGATCCTCGCCGCCGCCGCCCTCGCCCTCGGAGCCGTTCTCGCTCCCGCCGCTGCTCCTGCCGCCGCTCCCGTGCAGGCCGCCTCGTCCGCCGGCGTGCAGACGGTCGCCGCCTCCTACGAGCTGCCGAAGGTGCAGAAGCCGGGCGGCATGGAGTCGATCCAGGACCGCGGCGCCCTCTGCAACCTCTTCGGGATGTGCTGAGCGCAGCTCTCGGACCGGGTCAGCCCTTCAGCGGGTCGTTGCCCCAGTTCATCAGGGAGTAGCGCCACTTCGTCTCGGTGACATCGCCCGAGGGACGCTGCTTCGCGTGCCGGTGCACGTAGCCGACGACCTTCGTCATGTGGGCGTAGTCGTCCTCGCTCAGGTCGGCCTGCTTCGTGCCCAGCAGCTCGACGATGCGGCGCCCGCTCTCGTGGCCGACGGACTCGCCGCCGCCCTCCGGCTTCTGGCCGACCTCCTTCGACTCGTCGGTGCCGAGCCACTCCTCGAGCTCCTTCGCGGTCATGTTCACGGCGTCGTGGAACTCGTCGCGGGTCGTCCGCTTCTCGTCGTCGGTGGGCATCGCGGGGCTCCTCGGGTCGGTCGGTCCGGGTCGGTCGGTGACCTCCAGCGGAGCCTGTCGGAAGGGGAGAGGTCAAGCCCCGTGCGCGGTTCCAGGGCGCGCGTAGCGTCGGAGGAGTCCGCACCAGCCGACCACCGCCGGCGTCCGCCGCCGGCAGAGAAGAGGCCCACATGCCCTCCCGCAACACCCTCGTCCGCAGTCTCCACGACCTCGGAGCCGCCGCCTGGTTCGGCGGCTCGCTCATGGGCGCCGTCGGCCTGAACGGCGCCGCGTCCACCTCGTCCGACCCGGCGGAGCGCCTCCGCCTCTCCTCGAACGGCTGGGCCCGCTGGACCCCTGTGCAGCTCGCCGCGATCGCCGCCCACGGCGTCGGCGGCATCGGACTCGTCCTCGCCAACAAGACCCGCCTGGCCAACCAGCAGGAGAGCCGCACGAACACCGTCGTCAAGACCGTCGTGACCGGGCTCGCCGGTGCCGCCTCGGTGATCGCCGCGGTCGCCGGAGCGACGCAGGCCAAGCACGCCGACGAGGGCGCCCCCGGCGTGACCGAGGCGTCGGAGCACAACTCGCAGGAGCTGACCACGGCCCTCCGCGTGCAGAAGGTCACCCAGTGGGCCATCCCCGTGCTGACCGCCGTCATCATCGTCCTCGGCGCCCAGCAGGGCGAGCAGCAGCGCCCCGTGAAGGGCCTCTTCGAGACCACGGCGCGGATGTTCCGCAAGTAGTCCCCGCGCTCGCGCGCAGACCGTCGGCTGAGAGTGCCCGCCGTCCCCCGAGGGTGGAGGGCGGCTGCTCTCGGCCGACGTTCTGCGCGCTGGGTCCGGCTAGCGGCAGTGTCCGCGGCTGCTGCGGGGTCGCCGTGGGGATCGCCGAGGCGGACGCGCCTGTGCTGATCTGCTCGGCGACCACCCCGCCGTGAAGGGTGATGCGGCAGCTGATCCCGCCCTGGTCATGGGAGTTTCAAGGCGCCGATCCCGCCGATCAGGGAAGCGGGGCCGGAACCGACTCCGGTCCTCCTCGGACGGCGGCGGCGAAGTCGTCGCACGACTGAGGGCCCGACCGCGGCCGGGGAGTGGAGTGGTATCGCCCGGACGCACGGAGGCGATCCGATTGACCCCGCTATCTCTACATAGGTAGCGTCATCCGTGTGCAGCCACTCCCTCGCCTCACGCCCGCCACGGCGGACGTCCTCCGGACCCTCCTCGACGCCGACGGCCCGACCTGGGGCATGGTCGTGATCAAGGCCACCGGGCGACCGGCGGGCAGCGTCTACCCGATCCTGGAGCGGCTCGAGGGAGCGGGATGGGCGGTCTCGGAGTGGGAGGCCGCGAGCGAGCGGAGCGGCCCGCGTCGCCGGCTCTACGAGCTGACCGCGGAGGGCGCCCCGGCAGCCCGGGCCGCCGTCGAGCGGATGAGGTCGACCGCGCGGACGGCGCCGCGAGCGGCGGAGGCGACCGCGTGAGCGCGCTCCTGCGGCTCCTGTCGCTGCTGCTGCCCCCGCTCGCCCGCGAGCGCTACCTCGAGGAGTGGCGGGCGGACCTGGCCGGGGCCGCCGAGCTGGGACTGCCCCGGCGCGGCGTCGTCCTCGGAGCGCTCGCCCTGCTGGTGAGCGTCGACCGCGACCTGCCCGCGCACACCGGCGAAGCGCGGGGCACGCTTCCGCGCCGCCTCGCCCGCCGCGGACTCGCGCTCTTCGCCGCGGCAGCGCTGATGCTCAGCGGCATCGCGCTGACCGGCGGCGGGATCGTCCCCGAGCCGGGTGCCGCCTCCGACACCGCCCTCGCCGCCGTCGGCGCCGTGCAGACCGCGGTGCTCGTCGCCGCCGTCGCGGTCGCGGTCCTCGGCGCGGTCCACCTCCTCGGCGCTGCGGCGTCGGCCCGCACGGTGCTCGCGCGGATCTCCCTGGTCGCCGCCGTCGTCGGCCCGGTGCTCACCGCGGCCGGCCTCCTCCTCCCCGGACCCCTCGCCCTCGTCGGCCTGCCCGTCTCCCTCGCCGGACTCGTCTGCGGGGCGATCGTCCTCGGCGGCTCGCGGACCATCGCCCTCGCACCGCGGACGGCGACCCGCGCTCAGCGCCTCCCCGTCGCCCTCGCAGGCCTCGCGCTCGTGGCGGGCGTCACGGTGGTGGGCGCGGTGGATCTGCTGGTCTGGAATCCGCAGGCGAAGGTCCCCGGCGTGGCCCTGGCGGAGATCTACGCGACCATGTCCGAGCGCGACGGCTTCGTGTTCGGCTCCCACGCGATCTGGGTCACCGGGTGGGCCGCGTTCTGGACGGCCGCCGCGATCGTCGTGACGGCCGGCGCCCTCGTCGGCCGGAGGTCGCCGCTCACTCCGCGGCGGATCGCTGTGCTCATGCTCGCCCTGGTCGCCGGCGCCGTCGTCTTCCGCTTCTTCGCAGGGTTCGGCTTCGGGATGTCGGTCGCCGACACCTTCGTCACCTCCGGCGGCGACGGCTCCCTGGTCTCGGCGATCCTGCCGCCGCTCGGACAGCTCGCGCTCGCCGGCGTCGCGATCGCGGTGGGCTGGGCGCCCCGAGTCGCCCGGCCGGCGGCGGCCTCCGCGGCCTGACAGTGCTCGTGCCGGCGGAGACTTTCGCCCTGGCGGCTCGGGATCCGCGAGAACGGGACTGCCTGCCGACGTACTTCCCTTCGTGGTGAACACGAACGGCCCGTTCCGGCGCGGCCGAGCGCCCTCCGACCTACTCCAACCGGCGCAGGAAGCGGGCCGGCTGGTCGAGGAAGCCGCGCCAGGTCCGCACCAGGTCGAGGTCGTCGTAGCGGCAGGGGCGCAGGCCCGTCTCGTCGAGCTCGTAGAGGTCGGCTCCGGGGAGGGCCGCGAGGATCGGCGAGTGCGTGGAGAGGACGACCTGCGAGCCGCCGGCGACCAGATCGCGCAGCTGCCCGATCAGGGCGAGGCAGCCCGACACCGAGAGGGCCGACTCAGGCTCGTCGAGGAGCCACAGCCCGCTGATCCGGGAGCGGTTCGCCACGATGTCGAGGAACGACTCGCCGTGGCTCCGCTCGTGGTACCCGCCGTCGATCCCCACCTCCTCCAGGTAGCTGAAGAAGCCGTGCATCGTCTCGGCGCGGAGGAAGAAGCCGCGCTTGGACGCCCCGGCCCCGCGGACCAGCTGGAGGTGCTCGGCCAGGTCCGACTCCGAGGCGCGGGAGGAGTGCATCGCACCCGTGGATCCGCCCTCCGCGTTCAGCCCGTAGGCGAGGGCGACCGCCTCGAGCAGCGTCGACTTGCCCGAGCCGTTCTCGCCGGTGATCACCGTCACCTGGCCGAGATCCCAGCCCTCGGCCAGCACCTGCCGCACGGGCGCGAGCGTCGCGGGCCACCGCGCGAGGTCGGCGGGGTGCTCGGGTCGGGCCTGCACGCGGCGCACCGGGAGGGTCGAGAACACCCGGTCAGTCAAGCAGGTCGACGCTCCAGCCGGCCTCGGCCAGCGCGCGGGCCGTGTCGGCGCGGGGGGAGTAGGGGAGGTCGTCGGCGCCGACCACGCGGTAGTCGGTGTCGCCGGGGCCGACCCAGAGGACGGAGTCGGACGGGCCGGCCCGGTGCAGCGCGGCGCGGACGGCGTCGGCCGGCTCCGCGATCTCGAGCACCTCGCAGCGCTCGACGCGGCGCGCGCCGTCGACCAGGGCGCGGCGGATCCGCGCCGGGTCCTCGAAGCGCGGGTGGTGGTCGGTGACGATCACCAGGTCGGCGCGCTCGGCGGCGGCCCGGCCCATCGGCGCGCGCTTGCTCGGGTCGCGGTCGCCGTCGGCGCCGAGGAGGACGAGCACGCGGCCGGGCGTCACCTCGCGGAGGGCGTCGACGGTGCGCGCGACCGAGTCGGGGGTGTGCGAGAAGTCGAGGAAGACCCGCGGCCCGTCGGCACCGGACACGAGCAGCGTCCGCCCGGGCACGGTGACGTCGATCCCGGAGCCGACCGCCGCGGCCACCCGGTCGCGCGCGTGGCCCGCCTCGATCAGCATCACCAGCGCGAGGGCCGCGTTCGAGGCCATGTGGCGGCCGAGGAGCGGGACGGAGGTGGTCGTCGACCAGCCGTCGCGGGCGGTGAGCCGGAAGCGGGTGCGGTCGACCGCGGTCTCGAGCACGTCGATCCGCCAGTCGGCTCCGTCCCCGGCCGAGAGCGTGACGACCGGGACAGAGGCTTCGCGGGCGACCCGGCGCCCCGCCTCGGTGTCGACGACCACGACGCCGCGGCGGCTCCGCTCGGGCGTGAACAGGCGCTGCTTGGCGCGGAGGTACTCGTCCAGGTCGCCGAAGTCGTCGAGGTGGTCGTGGCTGAGGTTGGTGAACCCGGCGACGTCGAGCACGATCCCCTCCATCCGGGAGCGCACGAGCGCCTGAGCGCTGACCTCGATCGCCGCCGCCTCGACGCCGTCCTCCGCCATCCGGGCGAGGAGCGCGTGCAGCTCGGAGGCCTCGGGCGTGGTGAGGCGGCTGGCGACCACGTGGTCGGCGCTGCGGCGCTCGGCGGTGGAGCTCAGCCCCGAGACGACGCCCAGCTGCCGGAGCACCGCGTCGAGGAGGTGCACGGTGCTGGTCTTGCCGTTGGTGCCGGTCACGCCGAGGAGCACCGGTCCGCTCCTCGTGCCGTACACCTGCGCGGCGACCGGGCCGAGGGCGGTGCGGGGGTCGTCGCTGAGGAGGACGGGCAGTCCGGAGGCGCGCGCCTCGTCGAGCCCGCCCGCGTCGGTGAGCACGGCGACCGCTCCTGCCGCCGCCGCGTCGGCCGCGAACCGGGCGCCGTGGCTCCTCCTCCCGGGGAGCGCGGCGAAGAGGGCGCCGGGGCCCGCCTCGGTGTGCGCGACGGTCACCGCGGTGATGCGGACGTCGGAGCCGTCGCCGTGGAGGCGGAGCCGATCGCTCGCGAGGTCGGCGAGCGCGACACCGGCGGCGTGGAGCGGTTCGAGGAGCCGGAACACCGGCATGCGGGCCTCCTGCGGGGCGGGCGGGGCGGTGTCGCCGAGGGCCCGCGGGCGCCGCCGGGCGACCGGAGGGGGAGGGCCGGGAGGCCCATGCCTCAGCCTGCGCGCCGCTCCCCCCGATCGGGGAGGCCCTTGCCACCGCCCGCGCGGGCCGCTACCCGCCTCCGCCTACTGCCGCGAGAACGCTTCCTGGTACAGCGCCGCGAGCTCGGGGGAGCTCTCACCGCTGAGGCCGCAGGTCAGGATCGTGTCACCGTCGGCCGCGACCAGGTAGTCGACCCCGGTCTCGAAGACGATGGGGGCCCCGTCCACCGCCGTCTCCCTGCCCTGGGTGACTGTGACGCCGTCGCCGACCTCGCCCGCGTAGCGCTCGAGCACGTGCAGGGTGACGGTGCTCCCGTCGATCGAGCGGACCTCGGCCCGGAACGCGAGCTGAGCGGGGGCCAGCGCGGCGGCCGTCACCGGCGAGCACGCGGCCATCGGCCCGCCCGTGCTCGGCAGGATCAGCGTCGAGGTGCTGCCCCCGCCCACGCCGAGCGCGAAGGGCAGCAGGAGGGAGGCGGCGGCCCCGGCGCTCAGCGCGCCGACTCCCACGATCAGCCAGGGGGAGCGGCGGCGGGAGTGCACCGTCCGCGTGCCCTCGCCCGTCGCGGCGGCGATCTGCTCGGCGAGCTCGTCGCGGTCGAGCGCGGGGAGGCTCCGCGCGGGGTCGACCGTGCGGAGGAGACGGCGGACGTCCTCGTCGTCGGTTCCGGTCATCGGAGTCCCCCTTCGGGTGCATGCGGGTCGGTGGAGTCGTAGAGCTCGGCGAAGCGGCGCCGCGCGCGATGGAGGCGGATCGAGACGGCGTTCGCCGTGACTCCGAGGACCGCGGCGATCCCGCGGACGTCGAGCTCCTCCCACGCCCAGAGGCGCAGCAGCTCGGCGTCCTGCTCGCGCATCCGGGCGAGCACGAGGCGCACGGTCTCCTCCGCGCCCGACGCCTCGCCCTCGTCGATCTGCACCTGGGGCGGATCGACGACCGCGATCCGCTGGGCGAGCATGACCTGGCGGCGCTGCATCCGCCGGGCGTTCTGCAGCTGGAGCCGGGCGACGCCGATCGCCCACGGCACCGGGTCGTCCTCGGGGACGTCGGCGCTGCGGCGCCAGAGCACCGAGAGCGTCGCGGCGAGCACGTCGTCGGCGGTGGCGGAGTCGGTGCGCCGCCAGAGGTAGCGGCGGACGGGATCGGCGACCGCGGCGGCGACCGCGGCGAACCGGTCGGGACCCGCGAGGGGAGCTGGCATGTGCCTCATGCTCCCTCCTGTCCGGGATCGGCGCACATCTTTCACCGGCGCGCCGAGCGGGACTCCGCGCTCTCCCAGCAGCGCGGGAGCGCGGGTCGGCGCTCAACGCCGCGAGGCGCCCACGAACTCCAGCCAGCCGGCCACGAACGGCTCGATGTCGTCCACCTCGTCCAGCGCGAGAGCGTCCAGATCGACTCCGCGGCACTCCAGCGTGAGGACGTGCCCCCGCACCCAGGCGGCCGCGCGCACGGCCCCGGCTCCCTCCCACACCTCGAAGGGCTCCGGAGCCCCGTCGACCGCGATCTCCGCGATCCGCGTGGGAGCGGGCAGCGCCTCCGGCTGCACGAACGAGACGGGCGCCTCCTCCCGGCAGCAGAGCAGCGCGACGTCGTGCCGCGGATCGCCGAGGGTCGTGCGGATCTCGACGGAGGGCCCCGGCCCGCCCGGGACCGCGTCGTCGGCGAGGAACGAGAGCCCCCGGGGGCCGCCCGTCAGCGTCCACTCAGCCAGCAGCCGCGGACCGCTCCAGCCCGAGACCGCCCAGAGCGGGAGGTCGCCGAACGACCCGCGGATCCGCGCGACCCGCTCGGCGAGGTGCGCGGAGAACTCCTCCTCGCCGAGACGCCGCGCTCCGTCCATGGCCCGATCGTAGGTCGGGTGCCGCGGCACGGCCAGACCCCTCGCTACTGTGAACGTCGACCCCCGCCTCCCTTCCCCGCCGAGGAGCCCCATGCCCATCTGGACCCTGCACGGAGACGGCCGCACCGTCGAGCCCGGCGCCGTCGTCGCCCCCGGCGAGCGGCTCGCCTGGCCGGCCACGATCGCCATCGGAATCCAGCACGTCGTCGCCATGTTCGGAGCGACGTTCCTCGTGCCCGTGCTCACCGGGTTCCCGGTCGCCACGACCCTGCTCTTCTCCGGAGTCGGGACGCTGCTGTTCCTCCTGATCACGCGCAACCGGCTCCCCAGCTACCTCGGCTCGAGCTTCGCCTTCATCGCGCCCGTCACAGCCGCGACCGCCGTCGGAGGGACGGGGTCGGCGCTCGCCGGAGTCGTCGCCGTGGGCCTCCTCCTGGCTGCCGTCGGCGTCCTCGTGCAGGTCGTCGGCCTGGGCTGGATCGACAGGCTGATGCCCCCGGTCGTCGCCGGCGCGATCGTCGCCCTGATCGGGTTCAACCTGGCTCCGACCGCGTACCTCAGCTTCAAGCAGGCGCCGATCACCGGGACGATCACGCTCGCCGCGATCATCCTGTCGAGCGTCTTCCTCCGCGGCTTCCTCGGCCGCGTCTCGATCTTCCTCGGCGTGGTCATCGGCTACGTCGTCGCCCTGCTGCGGAACGAGATCGACTACTCCGCGGTCGGTGCGGCCGACTGGTTCGGGCTGCCGCCGTTCACCTTCCCCGACTTCGCCTCCGGATCCACGTGGTCGGGCATCGCGATGTTCCTGCCGGTCGTGCTCGTCCTCATCGCCGAGAACGTCGGACACGTCCGCGGCGTCGCGACGATGACCGACGCCTCCGCCAACGCCAGCACCGGCCGGGCCCTGATCGCGGACGGTGTGGCGACCACCCTCTCCGGCGCCTTCGGCGGCTCCGGCACCACGACCTACGGCGAGAACATCGGAGTGATGGCGGCCACCCGCGTGTACTCGACGGCCGCCTACTGGGTCGCCGGCGTCACCGCGATCCTGCTCAGCCTCTCGCCCAAGGTCGGCGCCGTCTTCAACTCGATCCCGGCCGGAGTGCTGGGCGGCGCGACCACCGCGCTCTACGGCCTGATCGGCGTGATCGGCATCAAGATCTGGATCGACAACCGCGTCGACTTCTCGCGCCCGGTCAACCAGTACACCGCCGCGGTCTCCCTCGTGATCGCGATCGCCGGCTTCTCGTTCTCCTCCGGCGGCTTCGAGCTCGGCGGCATCGTCCTCGGCGCCGGCGCCGCCCTCGTGATCTACCACCTGGGCAACGCCATCGCCCGCTGGCGCCGCACCGGCGCCGACGACGGCGGCCCCCTCCCCGCCATCGGCCAGCTCGGCGGGGACCCGCAGGACCGCTGACCGCGGCCTGCTCCGTCCTGCCGCTCCCGAGACGCCGCCGTGCCGTCCGGACGCCGCCCTCCGGCGGACGTCCCGGCGCGCGCGGCGGCGTCTCGGGCGCCCGCCGGAGCTGTCCCGGCGCGCGCACCGCAGCACCGCCTCCGCTTACCACGTTCGGGGCAGTCCGCAACCCGGTGCGCTCCCAGGCGGCTCCCGCCTAACGTCGAGCGTGACGACCGCAGCAGCGGAACGCCGCACACCGAGTGAGACAGCAAGGAGCACCACCGTGCCGCAGATCATCGAGACCGTCGACGTCAACGTCCCCGTGTCCGTCGCCTACAACCAGTGGACCCAGTTCGAGGAGTTCCCGCGCTTCCTCGACGAGGTCGAGTCGATCCAGCAGGTCACCGACACCCTCACCGTCTGGAAGGTGAAGGTCGGCCCCGTCGAGCGCGAGTTCGAGGCGAACATCACCGAGCAGCACCCCGACGAGCGCGTCGCGTGGAACAGCACCGGCGGCGAGACCGACCACGCCGGCGTCGTCACCTTCCACAAGCTCTCCGACACCGAGACCCGCGTCACCGTGCAGCTCGACTGGGAGCCCAAGGGCTTCCTCGAGACGCTCGGCTCGCTCGTCGGCGCCGGCAGCCACGCCGTGAAGAAGGACCTGAACAACTTCAAGGAGTACATCGAGAAGCAGGGCACCCCCGACGGTGCCTGGCGCGGCGACGTCGAGGCCTGAGCCGTGACCGACGCAGCCACCTCGTCCGAGGGCGAGAAGAAGGCGAACGGTCTCGGCGACGACGAGACCATCCCGCACTCCGAGGACGGGCTGGCGGTGGGGGTCTCCGGAGACTCGCACTTCAACCCCGAGGAGGACGCTCCCGAGGAGCCCTCCGAGAGCTGACGCTCTCCTCCGGGGAGCCCGACCGCTCTCCTCCGCGAGATGCCACTTGTGCACACGACACGCCGCGAGGCACGCGCACAGGTGGCATCTCGCGGTTGAAGGCTCAGCGCCAGGCCCGGGTGTACTGCGGCGGCACCGGCAGGTCCGCGCCGAGCTCGTGCGCCATCCGCACCGGAGCGTTCGGGTCGCGCAGCAGCTCGCGGGCGAGCAGCACGACGTCGGCATCGCCGTTCGCGACCACGCCCTCCGCCTGCTCCGCCGTGGTGATGAGTCCCACGGCGCCGACCAGCGCACCGGTCGCCTTCCGCAGGTCGCGCGCGAACGGCACCTGGTAGAGCGGCGCCACCGGGATGCTGGCGTGCACGAGTCCGCCGGTCGACACGTCGAAGAGGTCCACGCCCTCGGCGCGCGCCCACTCCGAGACGGTGATCGTCTCCTCCAGTGTCCAGCCGCCCTCGGCCCAGTCGGTCGCGGAGAAGCGGACGAGCAGCACGAGCTCCCCGATCTCGGCGCGGACCGCGCGGACGACCTCGAGCAGCAGGCGCGCCCGGTTCTCGAGGGAGCCGCCGTAGAAGTCCTCGCGCGTGTTCGAGAGCGGCGACAGGAACTGGTGGAGCAGGTACCCGTGCGCGGCGTGCAGCTCGATCACGTCGAAGCCGGCGTCCGCGGCGCGGCGGGCGGAGGCGCGGAACGCCTCGACGACGCCGGGCAGCTCGTCCGCCGCCAGCTCGCGCGGCTCCGCATAGCCCTCGAACGCGACGGCCGAGGGAGCGACGGTCGGCCAGCCGCCGTCCTCCAGCGGCACGGATCCGCGTCCGCTCCATTCGCGGTAGGTCGACGCCTTCCGGCCCGCGTGGGCGAGCTGCACGCCCGCGAGCGCGCCCTGCCCGTGCACGAACTCGACGATCGGAGCCCAGGCGTCGCGCTGCTCGTCGTTCCACAGCCCGGTGTCCCAGGGGCTGATCCGCCCCTCGGGGACGACGGCGGTGGCCTCCGCGATGACGACGCCCGATCCGCCGCGCGCGAGCCCGCCGAGGTGCACGAGGTGCCACGAGGTGGGCACGCCGTCCTGCGCCTCCACCGAGTACTGGCACATCGGTGCCGCCCAGAGGCGGTTGCGCGCGGTCCTCGAGCGGAGCGTCAGCGGCTGGAACAAGGCGGTGTCGGTCATGTCTCTCCTGTCGTGCTTCTCCGCGGAACGCCGCTTCGGTAGGGGATACGCCGGTGAGGGCGCACGCCGGCGGCATCTCGCGGAGGGGGTCACGTGCTCCAACCGGGAGGAGAGCCCGGCTATGCCCGGATCAGCGCGGCCAGGTCGCCCCGGGCGCGTCCTGCCAGACGGTGCTCGGCGGAGCGAGCGACTCCAGCTCCTCGAACAGCGCGTCGGGGATCTCGAGCGCGTCGTCGGCCACGAAGGAGTCGTAGTGCTCGGCGGAGGTGGCGCCGACGACCGTCGTCGTCACGCGGGGGTCGCGCGTCGAGAACTGCAGCGCGGCGGCGGCGAGCGGCACGCCCGCCCGCTCGCAGGCCGCTCCCATCGCCGCGACGGCGTCGACGATCTCGCGCGGCGCCGGCCGGTAGGCGTAGGAGGCGACCGGCTCCGGCCAGCGTGCGAGGGCGCCTCCGCCGTAGACCGCCGCGTTGACGACGATCACGCCGCGGTCGACGGACGCGTCGATCAGCTCCTCGGAGGAGCGGTCGACCATCGTGAAGCGGTTGTGGGTGATCACGGCGTCGAACAGGCCGGTGTCGACGTAGTGGCGCAGCATCGGCGCGGGTCCGCCGGAGATCCCGATCGAGAGGGCGACGCCCGCCTCCTTCATCGCGACGAGCGCGCGGACCGGGCCGTCCTCGGCGAAGGCCTCGTCGTACGAGATGCGCTCCGGGTCGTGCAGGTAGAGCAGGGGGAGGACGTCCATACCGAGGCGCTCGCGGCTCTCGTCGAGGCTGCGGCGCATCCGCTCGGCCGAGTAGCTGCCGGTGCTCGGGTCGCGGTCGAGCTTGGTGACCACGGTGATCCCCTCGGGGACGCCGCCGCGGGCCTGCAGGGCCTCGCCGATCAGGCGCTCGCTGTGGCCGCCGGCGTACTCGTTGGACGTGTCGACGACGGAGACGGCGCGGGTGGCGGCGTCGGAGTCGAGGACGCGCTCGAGGGCCGGCACCCGGTCGAGGTCGGCGACGCGCTCGGGGCGCCAGGAGGTGCCGAGGGTCAGCCGGGTGACGGTGGCGCCGGACGGGCCGAAGGGCCGGAGGCGGGAGGACTGCGGAGTCATCCGCTCAGCCTGGCAGCGCCGGGGTCCTCCCCGCATCCCGCGGAGGATGAACGGTCAGTGGACGAGAGTGCTCAGCCCGACCACGCCGAAGCCCAGGAGCGTCGTCGAGAGCGTCCCGGCGGAGAGGTGGGCGATCCGGAAGACGGTGTCGGAGCGGCGCGGCCGCCTCCGAGGTCGACGCGGTGTCGTGCTCGACGGGATCCCTCCGCGGGGCCTTCCTCGGGGCGCGATGACCGGCGGCGGTCCGGCGCGAGGCCGCCGTGACGGCCGGACGCGGGCCGGTGGTGCGGCCTAGGCTCGGCGCGTGACCGTCGATACCGCCGCCGCCGACTCCTCCGCCCGCTCCGCCGTGCTCGACGCTCTCGCCACTCCGGCGCTGGTGCTCGACGAGGCGGTGCTCGACCGCGACATCGCCGCCGTCGCCGCGGCGGCCCGCGAGCGGGGTCTGGCGCTCCGCCCCCACGCGAAGACCCACAAGTCGCTCGAGATCGCCCGGCGCCAGCTCGCCGCGGGGGCCGTCGGGCTCACCGTCGCGACCGTCTCGGAGGCCGAGGTCTTCGCCGCGGGAGGGATCCGCGACCTCTTCATCGCCTACCCGCTCTGGCTCGACGCCGAGCGCGCCGGGCGGCTCCGCCACGTCCTCGCGAGCGCCCGGGTGCGGGTCGGCGTCGACTCGGCGGAGTCGGCCGAGCGCCTGGCCGCGGCCCTGCCCGAGCGCGAGGGGCTCGAGGTCGTCGTCGAGATCGACTCCGGCCACCACCGCAGCGGCGTGCTCCCCGCCGAAGCCGGCGCGATCGCCGCGGCCGCCGTCTCCGCCGGGCTCGACGTCGCCGGCGTCTTCACCTTCCCCGGCCACAGCTACGCGGCCGGCAACGGAGCGGCGGCCGCCCGCGACGAGGCGCGCGCGCTCGCCGAGTCGGTCGCGTCGCTCGCGGCGTCCGGAGTCGAGGCCCGCGTGGTCAGCGGAGGCTCGACCCCCTCGGCCGCGTTCGCCGACTCCTCGGTGCTCACGGAGCTGCGCCCCGGGGTCTCGGCCCTCGGCGACGCCCAGCAGTGGGAGATCGGCACGATGACGCCCGAGGACATCGCCGTCACCGTCCTCGCCACGATCGTGTCCCGCCGCGGCGACCACCTGATCGCCGACGCGGGCAGCAAGGTGCTCTCCTCCGATCGTGGCGCGGCCTCGAGCGGCTTCGGCCGCCTCCCGGAGCACCCGGAGGCGCGCATCCCGGTGCTCTCGGAGCACCATGCGACGATCACCGGTGTCGACCTGCCCGTGGGGACGCGGGTGCGGATCGCGCCGAACCACGTCTGCGTCGCGGTGAACCTGGCCGACGAGTACCGCGTCCTCCTCCGCGACGGCGGCGGCGCCGTCTGGCCCGTCGACGCCCGCGGGCGGAACAGCTAGGCGATCCGCGAGCGCGGGATCCGCAGGCCGAGCAGCGCGCTCGCCGCCAGCAGCACGAAGGCGGAGGCGAAGGCCGCGGTCGGCGATGCGGCGTCGGCGAGAGCGCCTGCGAGCAGCGGCCCGATCACGCCGCCCAGGTCGGACGCGGCCTGGAACACCGAGACCGGCTTGCCGCCGCGCTCGCCCGCGGCGTCACCGACCAGCGCGCCCGGGGCCGTGCCCATGAAGGCGGCCGCCGCTCCGTAGACGCAGAGCAGCACGACGAGCAGCCACAGCTCCGAGACGAACGGCATCGCCAGCATCGCCACCGCCGCGACGGAGAATCCGCCGATCAGCGCCGGGCGCCGGCCGACCGTGTCGACGAAGCGGCCGGCGGGCGCTAGCGCGATCGTCTGCACCACCGCGGCGATCGCGAACGCGATGCCGGTCCAGGCGGGCTGCCCGCCGAGCCCCTCGACGACGAGCACGGGGACGAGCGTCGCGCGGACGCCCATCGCCGACCAGCCGAGGGCGAAGTTCGCCAGCACCGCGCTCTGGTACCGGCGGTCGCGAGCCACCTCGCGCAGCGGCTTCGTCCTCGCCGCGGCGGACGGTGCCGCGTCGCGCTCCGGCCGCTGCAGCAGGATCAGCCCGACGAGCCCCGCGATCGCGAGCGTGCCGGCGTAGAAGAAGAAGGGGGCGGTGAGCGAGATCGCCGTGAGCACGCCGCCCACCGCGGGGCCCGCCATGCCGCCGAGCAGGAAGCCGCCCTGGTAGAAGCCGATCGAGCGGCCGCGCCGCTCCGGGCTCGCGGTGCGCAGGAGGAGCGTCATCGCCGCGACGGAGAACATCGCGGAGCCGATGCCGCCGGCTCCGCGCAGCAGGAGGAGGTGCGGGTAGTCGGAGGCGAAGCCGACCAGCGCCGAGGAGAGCGCGACGATGCCGATGCCGACGGCGAGCACGACCCGCTCGCCGAACCGGTCGACGAGCGGCCCCACGAACGGATTCGCGACCAGCCGCATCAGCGCGAACGCCGAGACGACCGCGCCGACCGCCGTGTAGTCGACGCCGAAGCTGCGCACGTAGGTCGGCAGCACCGGCACGACGACGCCGAACCCCAGCATCACGAAGAAGGCGACGACCCCCAGCACGAGCACGTCCCGCGGCAGTCGCTCGCTGTCTCGGGAACGCCACGGGAATCGCACCTGTCGACGCTACCCCCTGCCGCAGGCCCCACCCGACCCCGGACGGGAACCCACTGGGCAGCACGCCGGACGCGCCTGTCGGAGCCGTACCGCGCCGCGGCGCCGGTCGGCGAGCTCGGACCGGATACGGTCCTTCGATCCGTCCTGGAGGAACCGGTGCACCGGGAGCGGACCGGGACGGGCCCTCGACCGACAGGAGACCCGTGAGACGCACCACAGCTGTGCCGGCCCTGCTGGCGGCCACGCTCCTCCTGACCGGGTGCGGGAAGCCGGGAGGCGTGCACGAGGCTGCTCCCTGCGTCCCGCTCGAGCGCACGTGGAACGACTACGCGCCGGAACTCGATCCCGTTCTGCGTCCACCGTTTCGCGAAGCCCTCGAGGGCTTCGACGAGAGCTCCTCGAACTCGATCGCGTCCGACGCTGCTCGTCTCGCCACGAGCAATCTGCTCTCCGCGATCTCCGGGGATCGACGAGCGAGCGAGTACTTCTGGAACGCCATGGACCTGATCGGCCGTGAGTGCGCCGAGGCGGGAGTCCCGCTGTCGTTCGACCACCACGGCGAGCAGCTGACGACGGGGAGCAGCGCCGACCTTGGGCGCCCGCCCTGGGCTCTCGATCCGCCGCCTCAGCCGGAGAGCGGCACGATCGAGCCGACGATCCCGGAGTAGCTCACGTAGTAGAGGACGCCGTCGCGGTGGAGGACGCCGCGGCCGGGGTAGCTCTCGTCCGGTCCGTCGGGCCCGTCGAGGAAGCCCGGAGCCGCGGTGTCGTCGGCGGTGAACCCGTCGGCGAGGAGCACGGCGCTCCGGTCAGGCCACTCCGCGTCCGGGACCGCCAGCTGCCCGACCACGACCGACACGTCGCCCTGGCCGCTCCACCGGCAGAGCACCCCGTCCTCGGCGATCTCCTGCACGACGGGGTAGTCGGCGTCGTAGACCGTCGCCTCGGGCGAGAGGGCGAGACCGTCCTCGGCGAGCGACGCCTCCTCCTCGGCGGTGAGCAGGTCCTCGCAGGGGAGCAGGGCGGTGGCCGGGGTCGCGGTGGGCAGCGGAGTCGCGCTGCCGGCGCTCGCGGTCGGCACGGCACTGCTCGGCGTCGGAGCGCTCGAGATCAGCGGTGGAGCGGTCGTCGGGGCCGTCCCCTCGTCGGCGCTTCCCGTGCAGCCGCTCAGCGCGAGCAGCCCCGCCGCGCAGGCGAGCAGCGCACCGGCGCCCCTCGCGGTCGTCGTCCGGATCATCGCGAGCCCCCTCGTCCGCGGCGGCCGCGTCGCCGCCCCCTCGATCCTCTCCTCCGCTCTCGCCGGCTGTCCACCGCCCCCGGCCGACGCCGGGGCGACTACCGCTTCGGCCCCGCGCCGATCGCCCAGACCCGCGGCGGCACGGTGCCGTTGACCGCGTGGTCGCCGACGATCCGCGCCTTGAACACCCACGGATTGTGGCTCGCGGCCGTGCGCGCATTGCGCCAGTGCCGGTCGAGGTTCTTGCGGGTGCTCACCCCGGAGGCGCCCAGCGCGTCGAAGAGGTCGGAGGTCGCCCGGGTGGCCAGCTGCGTCAGGACGATCTGGGCCTGCGCCGTCTCGAGCTCGGCGAGGTCGTTCTGCCGCTCGTCCTCGAGCGGGTCGCCGTCGAGGGCCGCGTCGTGCGCCCGCTGCAGCGCGACCGCCGCGCGCTCCACGATCGCCGCTCCCGCATAGGCGGCGGCCGAGACCTGTCCCACCACCTGCAGGATCTGCGGATCCGCCGCGAACGACTCGGCGTTCCCGTGCGAGAAGATCCGCGTCCGCGTCCGCACTTCGGCCGCGATCTCGCGCTCGGCCCCCGCGATCGAGCCCGCCAGCACGGCCAGCAGCACCGCCTGGTAGAACGCGGTCTGGTAGCGGAACCGGGTCTCGAAGTCGATCACGTCCTCGGCCGCGACCACCGCCTCCGTGAAGGTGCTCGTCCCCGAGCCTGTGGTGCGCTGGCCGAAGCCGTCCCAGTCGTCGGCGTGCTCGACGCCCGCCTGGCGAGCGTCGACGATCGCGATCACCTTCTGCCCGGTGTCGGTGCGCTGGGCGAAGGTGTCGATCCAGTCGGCGAAGACGCTGCCGGTGGAGTAGTACTTCGTGCCGGTCACCGTGAACCGCGTCGGGTCGCCCTCGACCGGAGCGACCTTCGTCTGCACGTCGCCGATCGCGACCGTGCCGACCTCGGTCCAGGCGTTGCCGCCGAGCTCGCCGTCGGCGAAGCGCCGGAGCCAGCGCTCGCGGGTCCCGTCGGTCGCGAGCAGCCGGTCCTCGACCAGGGCGAAGTGGCCGCGGAGCGCCTGGGGCAGGTTGGAGTCGGCGGCGGCCAGCTCCGTCAGCAGGCGGAACAGCTGGGGGAGGCTCGCGCCGGCCCCGCCGGACTCCAGCGGCACGCGCACCGCGCCGAACCCGGCGTCCGCCAGCGCTCGGATCTGCGCGACCGGCAGCTCGCGTGCGCTCTCCCGCGCCGCCGCTCCCGCCGCGATCTCGGCGAACAGCGGCCGGAACCGCCCCGCCAGCTCCTCGTAGTCCACCTCGGGCACGGCCCGCAGATCGGTCGCGGTCATCGTCGGCTCCTGTTCCGCTGCGCCCACCCCGGGCGGCTCGTGCTCGACGGTAGGGGAGGAGCCCGGTCCGCGGTCCGCCCGTGACGCCCGGTGTCCCTCCGTGACCTCCGGTGTCCCTCCGTGACGCCCGGATCGGGGAATGCCTCGCCCCCGGGGCTGTTGGCCCAGGGGATGTCCTCCACCACTCCCGTCCCCCCGTCCGACCCCCGCAGCGCCCTCGTCGTCGGTGCGACCGGCATCGGCGGCTCCGCCCTCGTCGACCTGCTCACCGAGCAGGGCTGGCCGGTGACCGCCCTCTCGCGCCGCCCGATCGACGCGCGCCCCGGCGTCACTCCGCTCGCCGCCGACCTGCGCTCCGCCGAGGACCTGGCCCGCGTGCTCGCCGACCAGCGCCCCACGCACGTCTTCTTCACCGCCTGGTCGCGCCAGGCGACGGAGGAGGAGAACATCGCGGTCAACGGCGGCATGGTCCGCGACCTCCTCGCCGCGCTCGCGCACGCTCCCGTCGAGCACGTCGCGCTGGTGACCGGCCTCAAGCACTACCTGGGCCCGTTCGAGGCGTACGGGCAGGGCGCGATGCCCGACACCCCGTTCCACGAGGAGGAGGAGCGCCTCGACGCCCCGAACTTCTACTACGCGCAGGAGGACGAGCTCTTCACCGCGGCCGGGCGCGCCGGGTTCAGCTGGTCGGTGCACCGCTCGCACACGGTCATCGGGCACGCCGTCGGCAACGCGATGAACATGGGGCTGACCCTCGCGGTCGCGGCGTCGATCCACCGTGCCGAGGGCACCCCGTTCGTGTTCCCCGGCTCGCTCACGCAGTGGAACGGACTCACCGACATGACCGACGCGACGATCCTCGCCGAGCAGATGCTCTGGGCGTCGACGTCGGAGGCGGGCCGAGACCAGGCCTTCAACGTGGTCAACGGCGACGTCTTCCGCTGGCGCTGGATGTGGACCCGGATCGCGGAGCACTTCGGCGTCGAGCCGGTCGGCCCGGGGGAGGAGCCGCAGCCGCTCGAGCAGCAGATGGCCGGTGCCGAGCCCGTCTGGCGGCGCCTCGTCGACGAGCACGGGCTGATCGAGCCCGACCTCTCCCGCGTCGCCTCCTGGTGGCACACCGACGCCGACCTCGGCCGGAACCTCGAGGTCGTCACCGACATCGGCAAGTCCCGCCTCGCCGGCTTCACGGCGTTCCACCGGACGGTCGACTCGTTCACGGCGCTCTTCGACCGCTACCGCGCGGAGCGCCTGATCCCCTAGCGGTTCGCTGCGGCGCCCCTCGCGATGAGCACGTCCGGCGAGAGCTGGTGGCGCACGAAGCGGAGGGTGAAGCTGCGGCGGTCTCCTCCGGAGACCCGCTCTGCGAGGACGCGGATGCCGAGGACGGCGACGACGCGCCACTGCTCGGTCTCGTGGGCGACGACGGCGCAGAAGAGGTCGCCCGGGCGCACCTCGTCGACGGTGGTGGTGAGGCTGTTCGTTCCGTGGGTCATCTGGCCGCTCCTGGTTCCGGCGGACCTCGCGGACGGCGCTTCGGGTGCGCCGCGCAGCCGTCCGCCGGTCGCTCGAGAGGGGGGCCCGAGCGGCCGGCGGCCGGTCATGCGTGCGACAGCAGGGACGAGCCCGCCGGAACGATCCCGTGCCGCAGGAGCAGTGTAGGACTGCGACCCTGACCGAGGCGCGGAATGTCAACCACTTGCGAGCACGCTCCCGGGGTTCTCAGGCCCGGAGACGACGGAACCCGCCTCCCGGGCGGGAAGGCGGGTCGTGTCGGTGTACGGCGGCGGAGCCTGATCGGGAGCGGCTCCGGCGCGGAGGGTCAGGCGGCGGGCTCGGCGCGGCGCAGCGGGACGGCGGCGTTGCTCGTCGGCTCGGGCACGATGCGGAGGCCGGCGCCGCTGTTGGCGCGCTCCATGAGTGCCTCGACCCACTCCGGGTTGATCGTGGGCTGGCGGCTGCCCTTGAACTCGAACTGGATCGGGATGGTCGGGTGCATCCACACGCCGCGGCGGCCGGTGCCGGCCTGGGGGCTCGCGTCGAGGGTGAGCAGGAAGCGCTCGTCGCGGCGGAACTTGTTGATGATGACGATCTGGAGGTGGGCGAGGGCGCGGTCCTCGACCTCGATGGCGGCGGGGGGAGTGCCGTAAAGGATGTTGCCCATGGTGTGCTCCGATCTGACGTGCGAGTGGCTGACGTCCGTCACTCTATATCGCTAGAAAGACTTCCTACTAGTTGAGCTAGCTACTTACGTCGCGGAGTGCGTTTTCTGTCCATCGCCGCCGGACGCCTCGATTCTCCGACGGATCCGGGGCACGGCAGAAGACCCTCGGAGTGAACTCCCGGGGATGCACGGCCACGGCCGCGGGGACGCCGGTCAGGCGCGGCGCTGCTCCAGCACGCCGTCGGCGTACTCGCCGATCGGCTCGCCCGCGAGCTCCTGGGCCGCGTCGACCGTCTCGGAGTCGGCCGGGCGCTCGACGATGTCGCGCATCGTCTGCAGGAAGCGGATGACGGTCCCGGCCTCGGAGGGGCTGAGCGTCTCGGCCGCCTCGAGCATGCGGCGGTGCATCTCGTCGAGCGTCTCGCGCACCTCGCGGTGGGAGGTGGGAGTGGCGACGATGCGGATGGCGCGGCGGTCGCTCGGGTGCGGCTCCCGGACCACGTGCCCGCTCTTGACCAGCCGGTCGATCAGCACGGTCGTGGAGGCGGACGAGATGCCGAGGTAGGAGGCCAGGTCCTTCGGGCTGACGTGCACGCCCTTCTGCTGGCGGCGCATGAGGAACTGCACGGCCAGCAGGTCGTTCTCGCCCATGCCCATGGATCCGCGGGTCCGGCGGCGCATCGCGGCCTCCGCCGTGCGGAAGGCGCGCATCGCGGCGAGGACCTCCACCGCTCCGGGCTCGGTCGCCTCACCCGAGAACCAGAAGGCCCCGGGTCGCTTCAGCGTGACCTCATCCATGCCGAACAGTCTAGACAGTCTTGTAGCAAGAACATCTAGTCAAGCCAACCTCCCCCGAGGTGCTTGCCTGAAAGGGCGGCGACCACTACGAAGGGACTACTAGTTAGACGAGCTAGTGACTCATTCGCGAAGGGAGCTGGACGTGCTGGACGAACTCGACCGCCTGCAGCTGCTCCCCGCCGACGTCGTGGATCCGCTGGTCGGCTCCACCCTCGCCTGTCGCTACCTCGTGCTCGAGCGGGTGGGGGAGGGCGGCAGCGCCGTCGTCTACCGCGCCCGCGACCTCCGCCTCGCCCGCCAGGTCGCGGTCAAGGTCCACCGCGACGTCCCGGACACCCCCAACGAGCGGGCGCGTCGCGAGCGCGAGATCCGCTTCCTGATCGACTCGCGTCACGCCTCCGTGGTGGACGTCCTCGACCAGGGCGAGATCCCCGGCGAGGAGGGCGACCTCGCGTTCCTCGTCCTCGAGTACTTCGACCGCAGCGACCCGGCGGCCGACTGGTTCGCCTCCGGCGACCAGCGACTCATCGCGGAGGTCGGCGCCCAGGTGGCCGATGCTCTCGCGCACCTGCACGCGCAGGGCGTCCTCCACCGCGACGTGAAGCCCGAGAACGTCCTCGTCCGCTCGCGCGCCACCGCATCCGGCTTCTCCGCGCACGAGGCCAAGCTCAGCGACTTCGGGATCGCCCGCTCGGTCGACGACGCCCGGCTCACCCGCTCCGACGTGCTGGTGGGCACCGCCGCGTACCTCAGCCCCGAGAGCCTCGGCTCCGGCCCGGTCGGACCGGCGTCCGACGTCTACTCGCTCGGGCTGGTCCTCCTCGAGGCCGTCTCGGGCCGCAGGGCCTACACCGGCACGACGCTCGAGATCTCGATCCAGCGCCTCCACCACGCGCCTGTCGTCCCGGACACGGTCCCGGCGGAGTGGCGCGAGCTGCTGACCGCGATGACCGCTCTCGATCCGGCCGACCGCCCCTCCGCCGAGGAGGTGGCACGCCGGCTCTGGGCGCGCCTGGCCGGCGGCCCCGCCGCAGCCCCCTCCCGCAGCGGAGTCACGGGCACGGTCGCCCTCGTCGCCGCGGGCCTGGTCGGCGCGGTGACGGCCCTCTCGCTCACCGGCTGGCTGGGCTGAGCGCCCCGAGCGGTCCTCGTCCGCTCAGGTTCCTCGCGAGCGTGCTCCCGTAGGCTCCGGGCGACCCTCGACCGACCCCGAGCCGCGTCGCCGCGGACCGAACGGAGCCGATCCCATGAGCCCCCGCCGCCTCTTCCGCCTGCTGTCGATCGTCGAGGCGGTGACCTGGACTCTCCTGATCGTGGGGATGCTGCTGAAGTACGCGGCCGGAGCCGGCGACTGGCCGGTGAGCGTCGCCGGGCCGATCCACGGGTTCGCGTTCCTCGCCTACGGAGCCGCGGCCCTGGTGCTCGCGGTGAACCAGCGGTGGTCGGCGGGCGCGACGGCGCTCGCGGTCGTCAGCGCGGTCGTGCCCTACGCGACGGTCCCGCTGGAGCGCGGCTTCGAGCGCCGCGGCCTGCTGGAGGGACCGTGGCGGACGCACGCGACGGACGACCCGCGCGACCGGCGCGTAACGAGCCGGCTCCTCCGCTGGGCTCTCGCGCGGCCCGTGCTCGCCGGGGCGCTGGTCCTGGCTCTGGTCGCCGTGGTCTTCGCGGCGCTGCTGGTGGTCGGCCCGCCCGGGGGCGGCGAGGCCTGATCCCGCGCGCGGCGTGCCTCAGACGGGGCGCGTCTCCGCGTCGATGAGGATCTCGGCGGCGCGACGCGCGTGCAGGGCGGCCTCCGGGGTTCCGGCGATGGCCGCGGTGGTCTGGGCGCCCTCGGCGAGGATCGCGAGCTGCGCGGCGAGCTCGGCGCCGCCACCCGCCTCCTCGGCGAGGGTCGCGAGGAAGCGCTGGAACGTCTCCTTGTGGTCGCGCGCCATCTCGGCGACCATCGGGTTCGACGAGCCGAGCTCCCCGAAGGCGTTGATGAAGCCGCAGCCGCGGAACGAGTCCTCGGAGAACCAGTCGAAGAGGAAGTCGTAGATCGCGAGCAGCTTGCCGCGAGGTCCGTCCGCCGCGGCGACCCGGGTGGTCACGCCGAGGGTCCACTGCTCGTGCCGGCCGTGCAGGACGGCGACCACCACCGACTCCTTGCTCGGGAACTCCGAGTAGAGGCGCTTCAACGAGACGCCCGCGGCCGTGCGGAGCTCGTCCATCCCGACGGACTGGATGCCGCGCTCGTAGTAGAGCCGGTCGGCGGCCGCGAGGATCGCCTCGCGGGGAGGGCGCTCGTCGAGGATCGGGGACATCCCTCCATGGTAGGCGGTACCAGAACGGGCGTTCTCGGTCGGCTGCCGCGCTCTCCGCAGGGGATCCGGGGGTCGGACGCTGCTGCTAGCGTCGCGCTCGGGTGCGCGGGCGCCCGGGAACGGGAGGCGGACGCATGGTCGTCGCGATGCAGGCCGAGGGATTCGACGGGCCGGAGGCGCTGCGCGCCGTCGAGGTCGATCCAGGGGAGCCGGCGCCCGGCAGGGTGCGGATCGCGGTGCGCGCAGCGGGCGTGAACCCGGCCGACGCGAAGCTCCTGCGCGGGATGTTCGGGCGCGGACGGGTGCCGGTCCGGCCGGGCAGCGAGGTCTCCGGAGTCGTGACCGCGGTCGGCGAGGGGGCCGAGGGGCCGCTCGGCCCGATCAGAGTGGGCGACGAGGTCGTGGCGTTCCGGGTCTCCGGCGGCTACTCCGCCGAGCTGGTCGCGCCCGCGAGCGCGGTCCTGCCCAAGCCCGCCGGGCTCGGCTGGGCGGCGGCCGCGGGCCTGCTGCTGGCCGGGACGACCGCCGACCACCTCGTCGAGGCCACCCGCGTCTCCTCCGGGGAGACCGTCCTGGTGCACGGGGCGAGCGGGGCCGTCGGCTCGCTCGCGGTGCAGCTCGCGGTCGCCCGCGGAGCACGGGTGCTGGGCACCACGAGCGAGCGCGGCGAGGAGGCCGTCCGCCGCTTCGGCGCGGAGCCGGTCCGCTACGGCGCCGGGCTGGAGGAGCGCGTGCGCGCCCTGGCCCCCGGCGGCGTCGACGTCGCGCTGGACACGGCGGGCACCGACGAGGCGCTGGACGCCTCGGTGGCTCTGGTCGCCGACCGCTCGCACATCGCCACCGTCGCCGGCTTCGAGCACGCCGCCCGCCTCGGCGGGATCCTGATGCTCGGCGGCGGACCGGGAGCCGATCCCGGCACCGCGCTCCGCGACGCCGCCCGGCCGGGCCTGCTCGACCGCGCCGGTCGCGGGGAGCTCGAGGTCGTGCTCGGGCCCTCCTTCCCGCTGACCGAGGCGGCCGCCGCGCTCGCCCTCGTCGAGTCGGGCCGCGCGCGCGGCAAGACGGTCCTGCTCCCCTGAACGAGACGTCCTCCCTCGACCTGCCGGCCCTCGGGCCCTTCGACTCAGCCGGCGCCGCGAGCCTCCTCCGCAACCACGCCCTCCCCGGAGTGGAGCGGGTCTCGGCCGACGGCCGGCGCCTGGATCGCCTGCTCACCCTCGACGGGGCGCCGCGGCCGATCGCGCTCGAGGTGACGGAGACCGGGCTGCGGGTGGAGGCGGAGCCGGACGTGCTGACGCCGGCGGCCGCGGTCGTCCGTGCCTGGTTCGACCTCGACTCCGACGTGGTGGCGATCGGCGCCGAGCTCTCGCGGGACCCGCTGCTCGCCCGCTCCGTCGCGGCCCGGCCGGGGCTGCGCGCGACGCAGTACCCGGAGGCGTTCGAGGCGGCGGTGATGGCGGTCCTCGGCCAGCAGGTGTCCGTCGCCGCGGCCCGGACCTTCGGCGGACGCACCGCCGCGGCCTTCGGCGCCCCGGGGGAGCGCGGTCTGCTGGCGTTCCCGGCACCCGCCGCCCTGCTCGCGCCGGAGTTCGAGGCGCTGCGCTCGGCGATCGGGATCACCAACGCCCGGGCGCGGACGGTCCGGGCCGTCGCCGAGGCCTTCGCCGCCGGACCCGTGCTCGACCGCGCGGGCGACCTGCCGGAGCAGCGGCGCGCGCTCCTCGCGATCCCCGGCATCGGGCCGTGGACGGCCGACTACCTCGCGCTCCGGTTCCTCGGCGATCCGGACGCCTTCCCCGCCGGCGACCTGGTGCTGCGGAAGGCGCTCGGCCGGGTGAGCACGGCGGAGGCGGAGGCGGCGTCGCAGGCGTGGCGGCCGCATCGGGCGCACGCGGCGTTCCACCTGTGGGCGAGCACCGGAGCGGTCTGAGCGGGTGGACGACCCGAGTCGAGAGGCCGCGCCCGGACCGGCGGCCGGGACCGGCCGCCGACGGATCAGGTCAGGTACTCGACGTCGTCGTACAGGATCGGCGCGTCCTCGGCGTCCGGATCCTCGACCGGGACGTCCTCGTGCTCGAGGATGACCGCGACGCCCGGGGAGACCAGCACGCAGACCTCGCGCTCGCCTGCGACCGTGAAGCTCACCATGTCGCCGCGGTTGCGCACGGCCTCGACCAGGCGCTTCTCGAGCTCCTCGGTGTCGAGGGAGACGGCGAGGAGGAAGCGGCGGCCGTCGATGCTGAGCGTGGTGCGCCGCATCGTCGCCTCGGGCTCGGGAGGCGTGCCGCGTCCGCCGCGGCCCGGCGTGACCGCCTTGACCCGCAGCGACGATGCGTGCATCCGGATGACGGCGTTCACGAGCCCGCCTCCGGGCGCGACTCGTGATGGCGGCGGCCGCCGGAGCGGCGGTCCTCCTTCATCTCGGACTCGAAGAGGTGGCGGCGTCCGCCGGCGAGCTCGTCGCGCGCGGCGCGCTCCTGCTCCCGGAACGCGGCGTAGTAGGTGTCGTCGTAGTCCTCGACGATCTGGAAGGTCCAGCGCCCCTCGATGACGTTGCGGCCGACGAGCTCGGCCTCGATCCGCTCGGCGGTCGCGGCGTGGCCGGCCTCGCGCAGCGCGTCGACGGCCTCGCCCAGAGCGAGGTCGGCCGCGCCGGTGAGCCGGTGGAAGCCGTAGAGCAGACCGCGGGCGTGCTCGACCGTCTCGAGCGCCTCCGAGAGCTTCCCGAGCGCCGCCACGGTGGCGTCGTCGAGACCCTCCGGGCGCAGGTGCGCGGAGTCGGGGTGGTCGTGTGAGCTGCTCATCCAGGTGAGCTTAGGCCGACCTAAATGCTCTGTGACCCCCTTGCGCCGCCGCCGGGAATGGTTCGTGCCCGGAGCGGCAGGGCGGTCAGGTGCACGTCGCGGAGCGCTCCGTCGTCGGCGACGGCGGTCAGGAAGGTGCAGGCCGGCTGGCGCCTCCGATCCGTCGGGGAGCCCGGATTGAGCAGGCGGAGACCCGCCGGGGAGACGGTGTCCCAGGGGATGTGGCTGTGCCCGAAGACGAGCACGTCGGCACCCGGATGGGCGGCGTCGGCGCGGGTCTCGCGGCCGGTCGCCGCTCCGGTCTCGTGCACCACGCGGACGTCGAGGCCGGCGACGCGGGCGCGCGCGACCTCGGGCAGGCGGGCGCGCAGCGGCTCCGGATCGTTGTTGCCCCACACGGCCAGCAGGAGCGCCGCCCGCTCCTCCAGCGCGTCCAGCGTCGCCTCGTCGACCCAGTCGCCCGCGTGCACGACCAGGTCTGCCTCGTCGACCGCGCGCCACACCTCGTCCGGGAGGGCCTTCGCCCGCTTCGGGAGGTGCGTGTCGGCGAGCAGGAGGAGGCGGACCGGACCGTCGACCTCGGGTGGAGAGCCGTCGGGGCCGGGCTGGAGCAGGGGCATCAGCGGGCGGGGCCGGGCGTCGGCTCCACTCCGCCGTCGGCACCGGGCTCGGTCGCGGTCCCGGAGCTGCGGAGGCGGGCGTCGAGCGCCTCGAGGTCGGCGGCGAACCAGAGGTGGTCGCCGCGGTTCGACTCGACGACGAAGGCCTGCAGCGCGCTCGACTCCGCCACCGGCCCGCTGACGTCGCCGAGGATCACCAGCCGCTTGCCGTACGAGACGAACTTCTGCACGAACTCGCCGGCGATGCCGGAGCGCAGGCGGAGGAACTCGGGGTCGAGCCGGCCGACGGGCACCACGATCGTCTCGACGTCGCCGCCGTAGGTCTCGCCGATCAGCGCGATCGCGTCGTCCGGGGTCGAGAGCGCGCCTCCGTCGTCGTCGACGAGCAGGAGGGGGACGCCCTGACGGGTCTCGGTTCTCATCGGGCCAGCCAATCACGTCGGCCGGGGAGAGGCGAGCAGTGCCGTCCGGGCCTCCGCTCGGGGCGTCCCCTCCTGCGCCGGTCGTGCTTGCGGGGACACGCCGATCAGGCGTCCGGACGGGCTGCCCGCACCGCCGCTACGAGCCCGGCAGCTCGACGCGGCGCTTGAAGCCCACGTGCGAGTCGACGAAGCCCAGGCGCAGGTAGAAGCGGTGGGCGTCGGTGCGGGCGGCGTCCGAGGTCAGCTGGACGAGCGGCGTGCGGAGCTCGATCGCAGCGACGTCCAGCACCCAGCGCATCAGGGCCGTGCCGATCCCCGCCGACCGCTCGGCGCTCGCCACCCGGACCGCTTCGACGAGCAGGCGGGAGCTGCCGCGGCGCGCCATCCCGGGGATCACGGTCAGCTGCAGCGTGCCGACCACGGCTCCGGCGCCGTCCACCGCGACCACGAGATCGTTGCCCGGGTCGTGCGCGATGCTCCGGAAGGCGGCCTCGTAGGCGGCCCCGTCCTCCTCGGCGGCGACGTCTCCGCGCCCGGCGCTGATCGGGTCGTCGGAGAGGAGCCGGACGATCGCGGGGAGGTCGTCGAGCACCGCACGCCGGAGGAGGAGGCTCCTCTCCCCGGGGCCGGCGTCGCAGGGGAGGGTCAGGTCGGCGATCATGCCCTCATCCTCCCGCGGCCGCTCGCTGCTCCACCCCGCGAGCGGTGGTCGGAGGCGGGCAGGACGCGGCTGAGAGCGGCAGGGGGATCCTGGCGTCCGGTCCGCACGTCCACGCGCCGCGTCCCGCAGTCGTCGCAGCGGACGTACACGACGACGCCCTCGCTGGTCCGGTGGGCCGACTCGGTCGTCCAGCCGTGCTCGTGCGGATCGACGGCGGGGGCGAGCGGCTCGGAGGGGTGCGGGGAGGGGGTGGAGGTGCGCATGGGAGCCACTGTGCTGTCATGGTCTTATGCAGCTCAACCCTTACGGCGAGTACGCGGTCCTGCTCGCCGCCTCCCTCGCGAACGACTGGCCGTCCGACCGCGCGGGCATCGAGGCGCGCACGCGCGAGTTCGGCATGACGATGGCCTTCGAGTCCGGCCCGGACGACCACGCCCGGACGCGCGACGTGATCGACGAGTGGCTGGAAGTGGTCGACGCGCCGACTCCGAGCGGCCGGGCGACGTCGCTGAACCGCCAGATGGCCGCGATCGCCGCGTATCCGCGTCTGACCGACCACGACGACGAGGGCTGGCACCTGCACTACCGCGACCAGGACCAGTCCCTGGCGCACGTCCTCCACGCCGTCATCGCGGTCGGCACGGCGCTGCACCTGACGACCCGGGGGATGAGCCGCCTCCTGCGGTGCGAGGCCGGTCGGGCGCCGGGCGACCACTGCAGGAACGTCGTCGTCGACGTGACGCGGAACGGCCGGCAGCGGTACTGCTCCGTCCGCTGCGCGAACCGGGCCGCGGTCCGGCGGCACCGCCTGCGGCACGCGGAGTGAGTCCGCGCGGCCCCGTCACTCCGCCGCGTCGCCGCCCGGCTTCATCCAGAACGGGGAGTAGTGGTAGCCGTCGAGGTCGTCGAACTGGCGCTGGTACATGAAGGAGTAGTCGTCGGTGTCGCCGATCCGGCCTCCCGCGGCGGCGGCCCGCTCGACGAGCTCGTCGACGGCCTCGCGGCTGTCGAGGTCGAACGAGACGGTCACCTTCGAGGGGGTGCCGGGGGCGCCGATCAGCTCCTCGGTGGCGCCGACGCTCTCGTACATCGCGCGGCTCGCCAGCATGACGGACGTGTCGGGACCGATCCCGAAGCAGGAGACGTCCTCGCGGGACATCTCGGCGTTCAGGGTCCAGCCGAGCGCGGTGTAGAAGGCGGTGGCGCGCTCGACGTCGTCGACCGGGCAGGTGATGAAGAGGCTCATGCGCTCACCCTCGCCACCTGCGGGCGGGCCGTCAAGAGCTCCGCGAGGGAACTCCGGACGGCCCGCCGGGACTCAGCGGAACGACCGCAGCCGCAGGCTGTTCAGCACGACGAAGACGCTCGAGAACGCCATCGCGGCGCCGGCCACGAGCGGCCCCAGGAGTCCGGCCATCGCGAGCGGGATCGCGGCCACGTTGTAGGCGAAGGCCCAGAAGAGGTTGCCCCGGATGACCGCGAGGGTGCGGCGCCCGAGGCGCAGGGCGTCGGGCACCCGGCCGAGGTCGTCGCCGACGAGGGTGATGTCGCTCGCCTCGATCGCCGCGTCCGATCCGGCGCCCATCGCGATCCCCACGTCCGCGGCGGCCAGCGCGGCGGCGTCGTTCACACCGTCGCCGACGAAGGCGACGTGGCGGCCCTCCGCACGGAGGCGCTCGATCACCGCGAGCTTCTCCTCCGGCAGCACCTCGGCGACGACCTCGTCGATGCCGACGGCCGAGGCGACGGCCTGCGCCGCCCGCGGGTTGTCGCCGGTCAGCACCATCACCCGCAGGCCCCGCTCGCGCAGGGCGCGGACGGTGCGGGACGCCTCCGGCCTCGGCTCGTCGCGGAGGACCGCGAAGCCGCGCAGCGCCCCCTCCCAGCCGACGCCGACGACGGTGCCGCCCTCGGCGGTCGCTCGCTCGGCGCGCTCGGCGAGACCGCCCGGCGCGAAGCCCCACTGCTCCTCCAGCCAGCGCAGCCGGCCGGCGACGACCAGGCGGCCCTCGACCCGGGCGCGCACGCCGAACCCGGTGCTGGAGCGGAATCCGGTCGCCTCGGGGACGTCGAGGTGCGCGGCCCCGGCCACGATCGCTGCGGCGAGCGGATGCTCCGACCCGCGCTCGACGGCGGCGAGCATCCGCAGGCTCTCGTCGTCGCTGGACTCGACGACCTGGAAGGCGCCGGTGGTGAGCGTGCCGGTCTTGTCGAGCACGACCGTGTCGATCCGGCGCCCGGCCTCGAGCACCTCCGGCCCGCGGAGGAGGATCCCGAGCTGGGAGCCGCGGCCGGTGCCGACGAGGACGGCGGTCGGGGTGGCCAGGCCCAGCGCGCACGGGCAGGCGACGACGAGGACGGCGACGGCGGGAGAGACGGCGGCGGCGAGGTCGGCGCCGGCGATCAGCCAGCCGGCGAGGGTGGCCAGGGCGAGCACCACCACGACCGGCACGAAGACGGAGGAGACGCGGTCGGCGAGCCGCTGGACGCGCGCCTTGCCGGCCTGCGCGTCCGAGACGAGGCGGCCCATCCGCGCGAGCGTGGTCTCGGAGCCGACGCGGTCGACGCGGACGGTGAGCAGGCCGTGGGCGTTGAGCACTCCGCCGGTCACGGTCGAGCCCGGGCCGACCTCGACCGGCACGCTCTCGCCGGTGAGCATGCTCGCGTCGATCGCGCTCGAGCCCTCGAGCACGGTGCCGTCGGCGGCGACGGTCTCGCCGGGGCGCACGCGGAGGAGGTCGCCGACGGCGAGCGAGGACGCGGGCACGCGCTCCTCCTGCCCGTCGGCGGCGACGCGCACGGCGTCCTTCGCGCCGAGGCGGAGGAGCGCCCGGAGCGCCGCACCGGCGTCGCGCTTCGACCGCGCCTCCAGGTAGCGGCCGGCCAGCACGAGGACGGGGACGGCGGCGGCGACCTCGAGGTAGATCTCGTCGTGGCCGGAGCGGCTGCCCAGCAGCTCGAACGGCATGCTCATGCCCGGCCGCCCGGCGTCGCCGAGGAACAGAGCCCAGACCGACCAGGCGAAGGAGACGCTGACACCGAGGCTGATCAGGGTGTCCATGGTGGTGGAGCCGTGCCGCAGCGCCCGCCAGGCGTTGCGGTGGAAGGGGAGCGCGCCCCAGACCGCGACCGGTGAGGCGAGGGCGAGGCACAGCCACTGCCAGTTCGCGAACTGCAGCGGCGGGATCATCGAGAGCAGGACCACCGGCACGGCGAGCAGCGCGGAGACGCGGAGCCGGGTGCGCAGGGCGCGCCGCTCGCGGTCGTCGTCGCTCTGCTCCTCCTGCTCCTCCGTGGGAGCCGCCTCGCCGATGGAGGGGACCGACGCGCTGTAGCCCGCGGCCTCGACGGCGGCGATCGCGTCGGCCGGAGTCGTGCCGGGCGGGAGGGTCAGCGTCGCGCGCTCGAGGGCGAGGTTGACGGTCGCGTGGACGCCGGGGAGCGCGTCGAGGCGCTTCTCGACCCGCGCGACGCAGGAGGCGCAGGTCATCCCTCCGATGGCGAGCTCGAGCGGGGTGCCGGTGGTCTCGGTCACGTCAGCTCAGGGGAGCGAGGCGGTAGCCCGCGTCGGCGACGGCGGCGGCGATCTCCTCGCGGCCGAGCGGCCGGGAGGAGCCGACCGTGACGGTCGAGACCCCGTCGGGGGCGAGGGACACATCGACCGCCGAGACCTCGGGGTAGGCGGCGAGCTCCTCGGTGACGCTGCGGACGCAGTGCTCGCAGGTCATGCCCGCGACGCCGAAGCTCTGCACGGACGCGGCCGACAGGGAGCCCTGCGCCGCGTGGCCGGCGTCGGAGCGGCCGGCGCCGCCGTGGCCGCCGCACGCGCAGGCGCCGCCTCCGCCGCAGCCGCCCGTCGATCCGCTCGCGGTCAGGCCGAGGTCGATCCTGGTGCTCATGGGTCCTCCTGTGTGGTGCGTCCGGTCCGATCCGGTCGATCGGCCCGGTGGGCGTCCGGTCGGCACGCCGGTCGCGGCATACCCCCGGGGGGTACTCCATGGTAAGCCCGCCGAGCCCTCTCGGCAAGGCGGGAGGGCGGAGGAGGGATGATCTCAGGGGCGGCTCGGAGCCGCGCGAGGAGGGAGGGGCGCATGGATCCCGCATCGACGCCGCACTGGGGCGAGCCCCCGCCGCGCACGCCGCCGGCGGTCCCGCTGCCCCCGCGCACGCGGTTCGAGCCGACCGCGCTGCTCGCCGCGCCCCTGCCCGCCCCGGCCGCCGTCCGGGCCCGGGTCCGTCAGGCCGCCCCGGAGCGGCAGCGCCGGCTGGCGGCGCTCGCCGCGGTCACCGAGGGGTTCACCGTCCTGCGCACTCCCGAGCTCGCCCGGGCGCTGCGCCGGATCGCGGCACCCGCCTCCGCCGCTCCGGCCGCCGCCGCCGCAGTGCTGGCCCTCGGCCGCGACGGACTCGAACTCGCCGCCGAGCGCGCGGACGCCCTGCGCATCGCCGAGTGGGATCGGATCGTCTCGGTGGGCGTCGGCACCTCGCCCTCGGGTGCCCACCGGGTCCGCGCGCTGGTCCTGGCGGTCCTCGCGCCGCCGCCCGCCTCCGCCGTCCTGCGTGCGGCGAGGCGGCGCCCGCGCACCGTCCTCGTGCCCCTGGTCGTCGCCGCCCCGGCCGCTCTCGGCTGGCGCGTGGCCGACGACCGCACGTTCCTCCTCGCTCTCGACCGCCTGCAGCGCGCCCTCGAGGAGCGTGCCCGGTGAGGGCGCGGCTCCGCTTCGCCCTCGCGGCCGTCGCCGTGCTCGGCCTGGGCCTGGCGCTGCGGTTCGTGCTCACGGGGCTGCTCGCCGACCTCGCCGGCGGAGTGGCCTACGTCGTGCTGGTGGCGCTGCTGATCGCGGTGCTCCTGCCGCGCATACCGGGCGTGACGGCTGCCGGGATCGCGCTGGCCTGGTCGATCGCGATGGAGCAGCTGCAGGCGATCGGAGTCGCGGCGCGCCTGGTCGAGCTGTGGGCGCCGCTCCGCCTCGTCGTCGGCACCACCTTCTCCTGGCTCGACATCGCGGCCTACGTCCTCGGCGCGGTCGTCGCCGCGGCCGTGCACCTCGCCGTCGCTCCGCGCGAGCAGTCCGCCTGACGGGAGGCCGCGCCCCCCCGTCTTCTGTTCGCCCGTCGGCCGGGCTGCCGCGGGGCGTCCCGGCGTCCGCCGAGGCGCCGGCCTCGCCCACCGGACCGCCGAGGTGTTCGTGCGCTCCCCGAGGCGCCGCCGTCCCCGCGGTGCCTCGCCGGCGGACGCGGTGCCTCGCCGGCGGACGCGGTGTCTCGGCGGAGGAGCGACGCCGGCCGCCGGAGCGGCGCGGTCCCTCCGTCCCCGCGCCCCTGATTAGGGTGAAGCCATGAGCGAGCCGGCACTCCCCGAGACGACGGCCCCGCGGGCCTCGGCCCCGCACGACCACCGCCGCGACCGGCGCATCCCCGAGCCGGTCGACCGGTTCGCCACCGGCGAGGAGTACCCCGAGTACCGCGTCGACCTGGAGCGGATCCGCTTCTCGCCGTACTTCGCCCGACTCTCCGCGGTGACCCAGGTCATCTCGCCCTCGGGCGTCGGCCAGGTCGTGCACAACCGGCTCACGCACTCGATCAAGGTCACCGCGGTCGCCCGCGCGATCGCGATGCAGCTGACCACCACCGATCCCGCCCAGCGCGAGCTGGTCGAGCGGCTCGGCGGCTGCGACCCGGTGGTCGTGCAGGCCGCGGCCAGCGCGCACGACCTCGGCCACCCTCCGTTCGGCCACCTCGGCGAGCAGGCGCTCGACCGGCTCGCGCGCGAGCGGCTGGGGCTCGCGGAGGGCTTCGAGGGCAACGCGCAGTCGTTCCGGATCCTCTCCGAGCTCGACGTCTGCGAGACGGTGGAGGTGGGGCTGAACCTCACCGCCGCCTCCCGTGCCGCCGTGCTCAAGTACCCGTGGGGGCGGACGGTCCACCGCCCCGGCATCGACTCCGCCGACCCGACCGAGCTGCCCCGCGGCTCGACCGCCAGCCGGTGGGAGACCGCTCCGCCGAAGTTCTCGGCGTACACGCTCGACCTCGACGACCTGCTCGACGCCCGCTCCGGCTTCGCCGCGATCGCCCCCTGGCAGCAGACCCTCGAGTGCTCGGTGATGGACGTCGCCGACGACATCGCCTACTCGCTGCACGACCTCGACGACTTCTACCGCGCGGGGGTGCTGCAGCAGGCGGCCGTCGCCGTGGAGTTCCGCGCGTTCCTCCGCGAGCAGAACGCGCTCGCCGCCCTCGACGCCGAGGAGCTGTGGGCGCGGGCCCCCGGGCACTCGCTCGAGATGCTCCGCCGGAGGCTCGTGGCCCGCGACCCGTGGATCGCGAGCGACGAGCACTTCCGCGCCTCCGTGGAGCGGGTGTCGACCGAGCTGGTCGAGGGGCTCCTCGCGCTCCCGTTCGACGGATCGACGCGCACCGAGCGCGCGATCGAGGCGTTCGTCTCCTCCTGGATCGGCCGTCTGCAGCGCTCCGTGGTGGTGCTCGCCGAGCCGAACGTCCGCTCGGGCCACCTCTCCCTCCTCCCCGACGCCTGGCACGACGTGGCCGTGCTGAAGTTCGTGCACACCCGCTTCGTGATCGACCGGCCGGACTTCGCCACCTACCAGCGCGGCCAGTCGCAGGTGCTCGAGACGCTGGTGACCCACCTCGACGCCTGGCTCGAGGACCCGCGCGACGGCTCGCGGGCTCCGCAGAAGCTGCTCGACCTGATCGAGCTCGCGACCGACGGCTACTTCCGCCTGCGCGCCGACCACCCCGACTGGCTCCCGGCGGACGAGCGCGGCCGGCCGACCTCCGACCCGGCCGCGCTGCAGCGGCTCGGCCGGGGGCGCGGTGTGGTCGACTACGTCGCGACCCTGACCGACGAGCAGGCGATGGCGCTCGCCGCCCGCCTCCGCGGCGATCGCGAGCCGTGGGCGATGGGGACCTGACGCCCCTGCGGGTGGGTTGACACCGCGCGTCGCGTGTGGCCTCGGCGGCTCCTCGCCCGTCGTTCCGGGTGAGGAGCCCCCTCCGGGCCGCCGAGGACGCGTTCCGCGACCGCCCAGCGGGCGTCCAGGAAGCGCAGCCTGAACGACAGCGTAAAATCACGGAGGCACATGCCAGGATCGACAACTCGACAGGGAGTTCCGTTGGACGGAAACGCAACGACCACGCACCGCAACGTCGCATTGCTGTCCGTCGCGACCACGCTGGCTCCGCGCGTGACCACCTCGGCCGAGATCGAGGCCCGGCTCGCTCCGGCGCTCAAGCGCCTGCGGCTCCCCACCGGGCTCCTCCAGCGCGTCGCCGGAGTGCACGAGCGCCGCAACTGGGGCTCCGAGCAGGGCTTCGACGGAGCGGCGATCGACGCGGGCAAGCGCGCTCTCGCCGAGGCCGGCGTCCGCGCCGACCAGATCGGCCTGATCATCAACACGTCGGTGACCCGCAAGCACCTCGAGCCCTCGGTCGCCGTGCGCCTGCACCACGGGCTCGGCCTGCCCTCGTCGGCCATCAACTTCGACATCGCGAACGCGTGCCTCGGCTTCGTCAACGGCATGACCCTCGCCGCGCAGCTGATCGACTCCGGCCAGATCCGCTACGCGCTCATCATCGACGGCGAGGACGCCGACGAGATCCAGGTCAACACCATCGAGCGCCTGAGCCGCGAGGGCGTCAAGCGCAAGGACTTCATGAGCGAGTTCGCGAGCCTGACTCTCGGCTCCGGCGCCGCCGCGGCCGTCCTCGGCCCGGCCGACGAGCACCCCAAGGGCCACCGCATCCTCGGCGGCATCACCCGCGCGGCCACGCAGTTCAACGAGCTCTGCGTCGGCAGCGTCGACGGCATGTTCACGGACGCGAAGGCGCTGCTCAAGGGCGGCATGGAGCTCGTCCTCTCGGCGTGGAAGGAGGCCACCCGCGACTGGAACTGGAGCGGGATGGACCGCTACATCACGCACCAGGTGTCGGACGTCCACACCGACGCCCTGGTGAAGGCCGTCGGCATCGACCGCAGCCGCGTCCCCACGACCTACCCCACCCTCGGCAACGTCGGCCCGGCGTCGATCCCGATCACCCTGGCCCAGGAGGCCGAGACCCTGCAGCCGGGCAACCGGGTGCTGCTCATCGGAGTGGGCTCGGGCATCAACACCGCGATGCTCGAGATCGCCTGGTGACCGCGCCCCACCCGGCTGAGCGGATCCGCGGAGCGCTCGGCTCCACGGCCGCGGCGCAGCTGCCCCCGGCCGGGCTCGACGGGCTCGATCCCGCGTGGTCGCGCCTCGTCGACGCTCCGGACGCCCAGGGCGTGCCGCGTCGCTGGCACCTGCTCGACACGGGTGGGGCCCTCGGCACGGAGCCCGTCGGCACCGTCCTCTGCGTGCACGGCAACCCCACCTGGTCGTACCTCTGGCGCCGCCTCGCGGCCGCCACGCTCGAGTCGGCCCGCCACGGAGGCCCCGCCTGGCGGGTGGTCGCTGTCGACCAGCTCGAGATGGGCTTCTCCGAGCGGACCGGCGCCCTGCACACGCTCGCGGACCGTGTTCGCGAGCTCTCCAACCTCACCGACGTGCTCGGCCTCGACGACGTGGTCACCCTCGGCCACGACTGGGGTGGAGTCGTCTCGCTGGGCTGGGCGGTCGACCACCCGGAGCAGCTGCGCGCCACGATGCTCCTGAACACCGCGATCCACCAGAGCGCCGACGAGCCGATCCCGGCCCCGCTCCGGCTCGCGCTCGCCTCGGGTGTGCTCGGCGCCTCGACGGTCGGCACGCCGGCCTTCCTCGAGACGACCCTCGCGCTGGGGCACCCGGCGCTGCCCTCCGCGGTGAAGGAGGGGTACCGCGCGCCCTACCGGTCCGCGTCGCGCCGCGGCGGAGTGGGCGGCTTCGTCGCCGACATCCCGGTCGACTCCGCGCACGCGAGCGACCCGGAGCTGCAGCGCATCGCCGAGGGCGTCAGCGCCCTGACGACGCCGGCCCTGATGCTCTGGGGCCCGCTGGACCCGATCTTCTCCGACCGCTACCTCGACGACCTCGTCGACCGCCTCCCGCACGCGCAGGTCCACCGCTACGAGGGAGCGGGCCACCTGGTGGCCGAGGACGTCGACTACGCGTCCGCCGTCCTCACCTGGCTGGGCGACCTCTCCGACGGCGAGGAGCCGTTCGGCGGCGACCCCGCCCCCGACGTCCGCCGCCCGACCGCGCCGGTCGAGCCGCTCTGGGCGCACCTCGACCGCAACGCGCAGGACGACTCGCTCGCCCTGGTCGAGATGGCGCCTCCCGGAGGCGGCGGGCCCCGCTCGGTCTCGTGGCGCCTGCTCTCGCAGCGGGTCCGCGAGCTCGCCGCCGGGCTCCGCGCCTCCGGCGTCTCCCCGGGCGACCGCGTCTCGCTCCTCGTGCCGCCCGGCGCCGACCTGACGGCGCTGCTCTACGCGTGCCTGCGCATCGGAGCCGTCGTGGTCGTGGCCGACGCGGGCCTGGGCCTGCGCGGTCTCACCCGCGCGGTCCGCGGCGCCTGGCCGGATCTGGTGGTCGGCGCCCTGCCCGGCCTCGCCGTCGCGCGGGCCCTCCGCTGGCCCGGCGGCCGGGTCTCGACGCAGACACTGCCCCGCGCCTCCGCCTCGGCTCTCGGGGTCGACACCTCGCTCGGGCAGCTGATCGAGCTCGGCCGCGCCGAGCTGGCCGCCGACCCGGAGGCGCTGGGCGAGGCGCCCGCCGCCGACGCCGTGGCCGCGATCCTGTTCACCTCCGGCTCGACCGGCCCCGCCAAGGGCGTCGTCTACACGCACCGCCAGCTCGCCGGCGTCCGCGACGCGCTCGCCCGCCAGTACGGGATCGGACCGGGCACCGGCCTCGTCGCGGGCTTCGCGCCGTTCGCCCTGCTGGGCCCCGCGCTGGGCACGCGCTCCGCGACTCCGGACATGGACGTCACCGCGCCCCGGACGCTCACCGCGGCCGCCGTCGCCGCGGCCGCCGCCCGGGTCGACGCGACCGTGCTGTTCCTCTCGCCGGCCGCACTGGCCAACGTCGTGGCCACCGCCGGCGCGCTCGACGCCGACGACCACCGGGCCCTCGCCGGCGTGCGCACCTTCCTCTCGGCCGGCGCCCCCGTCTCGGCGGGACTGCTCGGCGAGGCGCAGGCGCTCATGCCGAACGCCTCCGCCCGCACTCCCTACGGCATGACCGAGGGGCTGCTGCTCACCGACGCGTCGCTGGAGGGCATCCGCGAGGCCGCTTCCGACGACGATCCGCGCGGAGGCGTCTGCGTGGGCGTGCCCGCCGCGGGCGTCCGGCTGCGGATCGCCCCGCTCGACGCCGACGGCCGCGCCGCGGACGAGCCGGAGGAGATCACCGGCACGACCGGCGAGATCGTCGTCTCGGCCGGTCACGTCGAGGACCACTACGAGCGCCTCTGGCTCACCGACCGCGCCGCCCGCGTCGGCGCCGTCCCGGGCGAGCGCTGGCACCGCACCGGGGATGTCGGGCGGATCGACTCCGCCGGCCGCCTCTGGGTCGAGGGCAGGATGCCGCACGTCGTCGTCACGCCCGACGGTGTGGTCACGCCGGTCGGACCGGAGCAGCGGATCGAGGCGCGCGTGGCCTCGATCGCCCGCGCCGCGATCGTCGGAGCCGGCCCGCGCGGAGTCGCGCAGCTGGTCGCCGTGGTCGAGCTGCGCTCGGGCGCGCGCCGCGTGGTGCTGGCCGAGGAGGCCCTCGCCGCCGAGGTGCGCGCGGCCGTCGGCCGGCCCGTCGCCGCGGTGCTCGTCGTCCCGGCGCTGCCCACCGACATCCGCCACAACTCCAAGATCGACCGGGCCGCGCTCTCGCGCTGGGCCGAGGGCGTGCTCGCCGGCGGCCCGATGGTGGCTCCGTGAGGGTCCTGGTCACCGGCGCGAGCGGCCTGCTCGGCGGTGCGGTGGCCGCGGGCCTCGTCGCCCAGGGGCACGAGGTCCGCACCTTCCAGCGTCGGCCCTCCGGGGTCGTGGGCGTCGAGGAGGCGCGGGGCTCCCTGACCGATCCGCGCGCGGTCGAGGAGGCCGTCGACGCGGCCGAGGGCGTCGTGCACCTCGCCGCGAAGGTCTCGCTCGCCGGCGATCCTGGCGACTTCGACCGCGTGAACATCGACGGTACCCGGCGTCTGCTCGCCGCCGCCGCCCGCGCCGGCGTGAGCCGCTTCGTCCAGATCTCGTCGCCCTCCGTCGCCCACTCCGGCTCCTCGATCACCGGCGACGACGCCGAGCCCGCCGATCCGGACCGGGCCCGCGGCGACTACGCGCGCACCAAGGCCCGGGCCGAGCTGCTGGCCCTCGCGGCCGACGCCCCCGGCTTGGCGGTGGTCGCCGTGCGCCCGCACCTGGTCTGGGGTCCGGGCGACACCCAGCTCGTCGCCCGCATCGTCGAGCGGGCGCGCGCCGGCCGGCTGCCGCTCCTCGGGCACGGCCAGGCGCTGATCGACTCCACCTACATCGACAACGCCGCCTCGGCGATCGTCGCTGCTCTCGGGCGGGCGGAGGAGGTGCACGGCCGCTCCTACGTCGTCACCAACGGCGAGCCGCGCCCGGTCGCCGAGCTGCTCGCCGGGATCTGCCGCGCCTCGGGCGTCGAGCCGCCGCGCTGGTCCGTCCCCGCCTCCGTCGCCCGCGCTGCGGGCTCGCTCGTCGAGCGCGTGTGGGCCGTGCGGCCCGGCGCCGATGAGCCGCCGATGACCCGCTTCCTCGCCGAGCAGCTCTCGACCGCGCACTGGTTCGACCAGCGCCGCACGCGCGCCGATCTGCAGTGGAGCCCGTCGGTCACCCTCGACGAGGGTCTGGCGCGCCTGTCCGCCGCCCGCTGAGGCGCCGGGTCCGGAGACGACGGAACGGACGGGACCCCGTCGCCGAGGCGAGGGGGTCCCGTCCGTCCGGGGCTCCCGCGACGGATCGCGGGAGGGGAGCCGAGGTCAGTCGGCGAGGATGAGATACAGCGCGCGACGGGTCTCGTCGAGCTTGGCGGACGCGGCGGCGCGCTGCGCCTCGGTCGCTCCGCGGAACTGCTGCACGACGCCCATCAGCTTGCCGACGTTCTCCATGAAGGCGCGATCGGCGTCGCTCGCGCCGGGGGTGGCCTCCCAGGCCGCGTCGAGCTCGTCGGCGTGCTCGCGCACGTAGGTGCCGCCCGCGTCCGTGAGCTGGTACTCGGTGCCGCGGCCCTCGCCGACGGCCGTGATGAGGCCCTCGTCGACGAGCTGCTGGAGGGTGGGGTAGACGGAGCCGGGGCTGGGACGCCACGATCCGTTCGTCTTCTCGGCGATGGCCTTGATCAGGCCGTAGCCGTTCGAGGACTTCTCGGAGAGGAGGGAGAGGAGGGCCGCGCGGACGTCACCGCGTCGGGCGCGTCCTCCGCCGCGGCCGAAGGGGCCGCCGAAGCCGGGGCCGAAGCCCGGGCCGAAGCCGAAGCCGGGCCCGAAGCCGCGGCCGTGACCGCCGGGTCCGCGGCGCTGTCCGCGGCCGGGGTGCTCGTGGCGGGAGGAGTGGTCGCCGTCGCACGAGTCGCGGCGGTCGTCGGAGAAGAAGGTCCTGGAGTTCATGGGTGTGCTGCTCTCTGTCGTGAGGGGATCCCTTTCGATCGGATCCGGTCGCCCGTCGGGAGCGGCTGTTTCCGATCTGTCGGCGATGCAGTAACGATATATCGGTGACGGATCGGATGTCAACACCTGAACTGCCCGTAGCCTGGGAGCTCCCCGTCGATCGAGAGGTCCCGCATGCCGCTTCCCGACTCCGAGCTCGAGGCGTACCTCGACTCCTCCCTCCTCGCCGGGGACGTCCTCACCGGCCGCGCGAGCAACCTCGGCAACCTCCGCGGCCTCGCCGCCCGCGAGCCCGCGCACCTCTACGGGGTGGACGTGGCCGAGGACTGGACGCTCGAGAGACTGCTCGCGCTGATGGGGGAGCGCGTGGGGATCAGCACCGACCCCTCCTTCGAGAGCGGGCAGGACCGGATCGACGCCCGCCTGACGGTCGCGGGGCTCGCCCGCTACCGCGACCGGTTCGCCGCCGCTGTCCGCGAGGGGGCGCTCCTCCTGTTCGCCACCGCGCACCCCGCGACCCTGATGGACGTCTACCGCCGCTTCGCTGCTGCCGCGACGGAGCGGGGCGCTCGCGTGATCGACGTGAACGCGCTCCCGTTCGCCGCCCCCGACAGGATCCGCGTTCCTCTCGCGGACGAGCACCAGGCCCTGTGGTGCACCGGCGGGGTCACCTGCGTCTACCGCGGGGGAGGGCTGCAGCACACGCACTCGCCGGAGCCGATGGACGCGCTGCTCGACCGCCTCGACGAGCTCGGCATCCGCCCCGACCTGGTCGTCGCCGACCACGGCTTCGCGGGCGCGGCCGGCCGGCGGGGGCTGCCGGTCATCGCGATCGCCGACTGCAACGACCCGGCGGTGTTCGTCGCCGAGGCGCAGGGCTCGATCGAGGTGGTCGTCCCGATCGACGACGGGCTGGCCGTCCATCTCTACGAGCCGGTGATCGACTTCGTCCTCCGCGCCCTCTCGGAGCCCGCGCGCACCTGACGGCTCGTAGAATCGCCTTCGGCTCGTCGCGATCCCGGATCCGACGGGCCGACCGTTTTCGCGAGTCCCCGCGCTCGCCCACCACTGCAGACGGAGCATCCGTGACCCAGCCCCACGACGGCCTCCTCCCGCGCTTCGCCGTCGGCGTCGACATCGGGGGGACGTCGATCAAGGCGTCCCTCGTCGACGTCACCACCGGCGAGCGGGCGGCTCGGCGCTTCGCGGTCGCGAACCCGCTGGGCAAGGAGCCCGAGGACTTCGCCGAGGCGATCGCCGGCATCGTCCGGGACGTCTCGCCGATCGCGGGCACGCCCGTGGGCGTCGGCTTCCCCGGGATCGTCCGCGGCGGCGTCGTCCGCCAGACCACCCACGTCTCGCAGCGCTGGGTCGGGCTCGACGCGCAGGCCCTCCTCTCGGAGGCGACCGGGGTCGACGTCGTCGTCGTCAACGACGCGGACGCGGCAGGAGTCGCCGAGCGCGAGTTCGGGGCCATGCGCGGACGCGAGGGCCTCCTCCTGCTGACCACCCTCGGCACCGGCATCGGGACGGCGCTCGTCCACGAGGGCGTGGTGATCCCCAACTCCGAGCTCGGTCACCTGCACATCGACGGTCCCGACTTCGAGCCGAAGGTCGGCTTCTCGGCCGTCCGCCGCGAGGGCATCACCCTCGAGGAGTGGGCGGGTCGCCTCAGCGTCTACTACCGGCACCTCGAGATGCTGCTCTCGCCGCAGCTGTTCGTGATCGGCGGCGCGGCGGCGCACGTCTTCGACGAGTTCGCCCGCTTCCTCGACATCGGCACCGAGATCGTCCCCGCCCGCTTCGGCAACGACGCCGGATTCACGGGCGCCGCGATGGTCGCCGTCTCGCCCGACCGCCTCGCGCCCTGGTACCGCTCCACCCGCGGCGCCCGCCTCGACCCCGGGGCCCCCGCCATCGCCGACTGACCCCCTCCCTGCACCGAGGGAGCCCCGACCCGTCGAGGTAATCCGGCGGAGCGGGGTCCCTCAACGGTCCGGGGTTCCCTCAGCGGGCCGACAGGCCGCGGTAGACGGCGTCCAGCCGGGCGGCGGCGGCCGGCCAGGAGTGGGCGGCCGCCCAGTCGACGCCGCCGCGGCCGAGACGCGCCAGCTCACCGGGCGAGCCCAGCAGGGTCAGGATCGCCTCGGCCCACGCCGCGGGGGAGTCGGAGTCGAGCAGCACGCCGCTCCCGCCGTCGCGCACCGCGTCCACCAGGCCGGTCGTCCTATGCGCGAGCACGGGAGTGCCGCTGCCGGCCGCCTCGAGCGCGATCAGCCCGAAGGTCTCGGCCGCCGAGGGCACGAGCGCCAGCTGCGCGCTCCGGAGCCGCTCCGCCACCCGGTCGCGGTCGGCGGCCCCCTCGATCAGCACTCGATCTCTCAGCGGAGCCGCCGCGGCGCGCACCGCGTCGAGGTAGGACTCCCGGCCCGGTGCCGCCCCGCCCACCAGCCGCAGCACCGGCCGCTCCGCCGGCGCCATCGCCGCGAGCGCCTCGACCGCCAGCAGCTGGCCCTTGAGCGGCTGCACCCGGCCGACCAGGACGACTCCGGAGCGCTCGCCGCCGCCCGGGCGGAACCGCGCGTCGACTCCGGGCGGCACCACGACGACCCGGTCCGGATCCGCGCCGTACCCGCTGACGACGTCCTCCCGCTCCGAGGCGCCCGCCACCACGATCGCGTCGGCGGAGGCGAGCACGGAGCGCTCCGCGTCGATCCGCTGCTGCGGCTCCGCGACGTCGCCCGGGGCGAGCCGGGCGTTCTTCGCGAGCGAGCCCGAGTGCATCGAGTGCACGTGCGGCCTGCCGGTGAGCGCCCCCGCGAGGCCCGACACCCAGTAGTGCGAGTGCACGACGTCGGCCCCCTCCGCGGCGCGCGCGAACTCCGGCGCCGCGGCTGCCAGCGCGTACTTGTCGCCCGCCGGCACCGGCACGCCGACCACCCGCACACCCGGCGCGAGCATGCGGACGCCCTCGCCGCGGGTCAGCACCTCGATCTCCCAGCCGAGCGCCGCCAGCTCCGGGAGCACCGCCGCGAGGTACACGTTCATCCCGCCCGCGTCGCCCGTCGACGGCTGCTCGAGCGGGGAGGTGTGCGCCGAGACGACGGCCAGACGGGGCATCCCTCCATCGTAGGGACGGCCGTGCGTCCTCCACGGATCCCGGCCCGCGGCTCGCAGCGCCTCCGGAATCGGGTTGAATAGACGGATGCGCTCGTTCGAGCGCGGAGAGCGTGAGGTCCATGGCCCGCCAGAGTCCCCCCGGTGAGGTGCTGCCGTCGGCCGCACCCGGGCCGGTGACCGCCGGCCACGAGCCCTTCTCCGAGCAGGACATCCGCGCCCTCGTCGGAACCGCCGCCGTCGAGAAGGGCACCGCGTACGCGGACGAGGGCCGCGTGCGCGAGCTGCAGTGGTTCGGCGGCCGCACCCGCCTCTTCGGCCAGGTCCGCGGATCCGGGCGCTCGCCGTACGCCGTGAGCGTGCAGCTCCGCGACGAGGGCGAGCACTGGACCCTCCTCGGCGGCGCCTGCAGCTGCCCGGTCAAGCACGAGTGCAAGCACGTCGCCGCCGTCCTGATCGAGGCCCTGCGCCGCGAGCGCGAGGGCGGAGCGGCCGGTCCCTTCCCGGGCGAGGCCGCTGTCGACGCCGTCCCGGAGTGGCGCAGCGCGCTCGCCCCACTCCTCGCCGGCGCGGAGCGCTCGCACACCGGCATCCCGCTCGGCCTGCAGTTCGAGCTGCTGCCCGGCGAGCCCGTGCGTCGCCCGCCCGGCCGCTACAACTCCTACCGGCCGCCGCCCGAGCCGCGCCCGCGCCTGGGCGTGCGCCCGGTGCGGATGGGCGACCGCGACCGCTGGGTCCGCACCGGCACCAGCTGGCGCGACCTCGGCTACCTGCACTACAGCCACGACTACGACGAGCGCCAGATCGACGTGATCCGCGAGATGCAGGGCCTGCTCTCCGGGCACAGCGCCTCCAGCTACTACTCGCCCGACACCTGGCTCTACCTCGACCAGTGCCGGAGCGAGGCGATCTGGGCGGCACTGCACGGCGCCGTCCGCGCGGGCATCGGCCTGGTGATGGGCGACCGCGACCAGACGCCGCTGAAGATCCTCGACACGACGGCCACCGCCTCCATCGACGTCACGCGCACCGCCGCCGGCCTCGAGCTGCGCTCGCTCGTCGCGATCGGCGACCACCCGGCGCCCGAGGAGTTCGGCTTCATCGGCGACCCGGCCGTCGGCCTCTACACGTGGGAGGGCGGCGACGAGATGCGCGCCCGCCCGGTCACGCTCATCCCGTTCGCCGCGCCGCTGCTGTCCTCCGCGCGCACGTTCCTCTGGAGCCGCGAGGCCATCCGCATCCCGGTGGCCGAGGAGTCGGCGTTCCTCACCGAGCACTACCAGCGGCTGCACCGGCTGTTCGACATCGTCTCCCGCGACAGCTCCTTCGAGGCGCCGGCGGTGCCCGAGCCGCGCCTCGGCCTCACCCTCGAGCACACCGACGGCGCGGGCCTGCGCGGCTCGTGGTGGTGGCGCTACGGAGTGGAGGGAGCGCGCGGCGGCGTGGACGCCGAGCGGCTCCCGCTGCGGGTCGGCGAGGACGCGGGCTACCGCGACCCCGAGGCCGAGCAGCGGATCCTCGACTCCCTCGTGGGAGCGGGTCTCGACCCGGAGTCGACGCCTGCCCTGGTGTCGCCGTCGAGCAGGCGCCTGCGCCCCACCTTCGACCTGCGCGGCATGCAGACCGTCGGCTTCCTCACCGGCGAGGTCGAGCGGCTCCGCGAGCTGGGCACCGTCGAGATCGAGGAGATCGGCGAGCGCGTCGAGTACCGCGAGGCGCAGACCGCGCCCGTGGTCGCCGTGCAGACCGTCGCCCAGCCCGACAGCCGCGACTGGTTCAACCTCGAGATCTCCGTCACCGTCAACGACGAGGCGGTCCCGCTGGCCGAGATCTTCCTCGCGCTCGCCCGTGGCGACGAGTACATGGTGCTGCCCAGCGGCGTCTACTTCGCCCTCGACGACGAGCGGTTCGGCCGCCTCCGCGAGCTGATCGCCGAGGCCCGCGAGCTCTCGGACGACCCCGGCGAGACCCTGCGGATCAGCCGGTTCCAGTCCTCCCTCTGGGACGAGCTGGTCGAGCTGGGCGTCGTGGAGGCCCAGGCCGCCGCGTGGCGCCGCTCCGTGGAGGGGCTTTCCGGCTTCACCGCGACCGGTGCGCTGGAGTCGCGGGTCCTGCCCGAGGGCTTCGCCGTGGAGCTGCGGCCCTACCAGCAGCTCGGCTACGACTGGCTCTCGTTCCTCTACGACAACCAGCTCGGCGGCGTGCTCGCCGACGACATGGGCCTGGGCAAGACCGTGCAGTCCCTCGCCCTGGTCACCCGGGTGATGCAGGAGCAGCGCGCCGCGGCCGCGGAGGCGGGCACCTCGCCGCGCCCGTTCCTCGTCGTCGCGCCCACCAGCGTGGTGCCCAACTGGGTCGGCGAGGCCAAGCGCTTCGCCCCGGACCTCCGCGTCGTCGGGATCGACGAGACGTCGAAGAAGAAGCGGAAGGCGCTCTCGAGCGTCATCGGCGAGGCCGAGCTGGTCGTCACCTCCTACGCCCTGTTCCGGCTCGACTACGAGTCGTACTCAGGCATCCAGTGGTCGGGGCTCCTCCTCGACGAGGCGCAGTTCGTCAAGAACCGCCAGTCGGCGACGCACCAGCTCGCGCGCCGGCTCGACGTGCCCTTCAAGCTCGCCATCACGGGAACGCCGATGGAGAACAACGTGATGGAGCTCTGGTCGCTGCTGTCGATCGTCGCTCCGGGCCTGTTCCCCTCGCCCGCCGGGTTCGTCGAGTTCTACCAGAAGCCGATCGAGCGCGAGGCCGACAGCGAGAAGCTCTCGCAGCTGCGGCGGCGCATCCGCCCGCTGATGCTGCGGCGCACCAAGGAGCTCGTCGCCAAGGAGCTGCCGCCCAAGCAGGAGCAGACCCTCGAGGTCGAGCTCGGCCCGAAGCAGCGGAAGGTCTACGACACGTACCTGGCGCGGGAGCGGCAGCGCGTGCTGGGCCTGATCGGCGACTTCGAGAAGAACCGCTTCGCGATCTTCCGCGCGCTGACCGTGCTTCGCCAGGTCGCGCTCGACGCGGCACTGGTCGACGAGGCGCACGAGAGCGTGCCCTCCACCAAGCTCGACCTGCTCGACGAGCTGCTGGGCGACGCACTCGGCGAGGGGCACCGCGTGCTGGTGTTCAGCCAGTTCACGCGGTTCCTCGGCCGGGTCCGCGGGCGGCTGGACGCGGCGGGCATCGAGTACGCCTACCTCGACGGAGCGACGAAGAAGCGCGACGAGGTCATCGAGCGGTTCCGCTCGGGCGCGGCGGGCGTGTTCCTGATCTCGCTCAAGGCCGGCGGCTTCGGCCTCAACCTCACCGAGGCCGACTACTGCATCCTGCTCGACCCGTGGTGGAACCCCGCCACCGAGTCGCAGGCGGTCGACCGCGCGCACCGCATCGGCCAGACCCGCTCGGTCATGGTCTACCGCCTGGTCGCGAAGGACACGATCGAGGAGAAGGTGATGGCCCTCAAGGAGGCGAAGGCCGCGCTCTTCGCCGCGGTCATGTCGGACGACGGCGCGGCGGCCACCGGCGGGATCACCGCCGAGGACGTGCGCGAGCTGCTGGGCTGAGCGCCGCCGCTACTCGCGCACCTGCTCCAGCAGGGTCGTGACGGCGGCGCGGGTGTCGGCGGCGAGCCGTCCGAGGCGGTGCGCGGCACGGATCGACACCGGCCGGTAGGGGTGCACGAGCCGCCGGGCCGCCGTGCAGGGCAGCGCGAACGCCGCGACGACGCCCGCGTCGATCCCGTCCAGTCCGCCGTCGTCCCGGCCGAAGACGAGCTCCCGGCCCTCGAGGGCGAGAGCCTCCGGCAGGTCGGCCTCGCCGATCGGGAGGCGCAGCACGGCGAGCAGGCCGGCCGCCTGCACCCGGCGCGGCAGCGGGCGTCCGAGGCGTCCCGCCGCGTGCACCGTGAAGAAGTCGGCCTGCCGCTCCAGGATGCCCGTGACCGTCTCGGCGAGGCGCTCCATCTCGGGGTGCAGCGAGAGCCGGGCGAGCCGGCGGTAGCCGTGCACCGCGACCCGGGCGTCCACCGCGAGGGCCAGCGCGACGGGGCCGGCGAGGGAGGCCGCGGCGCGGTCGAGGAGTGGGCGCGACCTCACCGTCGGCTCCGGCGGGCGGACGTCGATGCCGCGGATCTGCGGCGAGGCCGCGAGCACCTCGCCCAGGGCGTCGGCGATCCGGTGCCGCTCGGCGGCCCAGACGGACGCGAACGCTCGGACCTGCTCGTCGGGGTGGGCGCGCGCGAGGGGGAGCACCCGGGCCACGGTGGCGTGCTCGATCGCCCGCAGGTACGCGGTGGCGACGATGGCCTCGCGGTCCAGCGGCACCTCCTCGAACTCGCGCACCGAGAAGTGCTCGCGCAGGGCGCCGTGCGCGCTGCGGTGGTGGTCCTCGAGGTCGAACGGTTCCGCGATGCCCACGTCGTGCTCCTCCGCTAGTCCGGTCCCTCCATCCTGGGCCCCCGGTGCGAGAGGCGGAAGAGCACGCGCCCATCCCTGGGACACTGGGAGCCGGTCATCAGGCGGCCGGGGGAGCGGGGCGGGATGAGCGGGGCCCGGACCTCGGCGATCGGCGCCGTCCTCCTCGCCGCCGTCTGCTTCGGCACGACGGGGACCGCCCAGGCCCTCGGAGCGGCGGGCGTCGATCCGCTCCTCCTCGGGGCGGCGCGCATCGTCCTCGGCGGCGCCCTGCTGGCCGCTCTCCTCGGCGTGGAGGCTCTGCGCCGGCGGAGCCGCTCCCGCCCGACCCGGGCCGTCGTGCTGCTCGTCGTGCTCGGAGCGGTCGGTGTCGCCGCGTACCAGCCCGCCTTCTTCACCGGCACCGCGCAGAACGGAGTCGCGGTCGGCACGATCGTCGCCCTCGGCTCCGCTCCCGCCTTCACCGGCCTGCTGGAGTGGCTCGTCCTGCGGACGACGCCGAGCCCGCGCTGGTTCGCCTCGACCGCGCTCGCCGCGGTCGGCGTGGTGCTCCTCAGCGGAGGCGGATCCGGCGGCGTGACGCTCCCCGGCCTCGCCGCGTCGGCCGGCGCCGGCGCCTCCTACGCGCTCTACGCCGTCTGCGGCAAGCTGCTGCTCGAGCGCGGACTCAGCCCCGTCGCCGCCATGGGAGCCCAGTTCGGAGCCGCGGCGCTGCTGGCGCTCCCGTTCCTGCTGCTGGGCGATCCGTCGCGGCTCTCCGGCTCGATCCCGGCCGTGCTCTGGCTCGGAGTGGTGACGGTCGCCGTGGCCTACACCTTCTTCGCGCGCGGCCTGCGAGTGCTTCCCGCGGCGACCGTCTCGACGCTCACCCTCCTCGAGCCGGCGACCGCGACCCTCCTCGGCGTGGCGGTGCTGGGGGAGCGGCTGACCGCGGGAGCCGTCCTGGGCGTCGCGGTGCTGGTGGCGGCGGTGCTGCTGCTGGCGGTGCGGGGGCGCGGCCGTTCCGGTGCGCGGAGAGAGGCGCCGGCGCGCTCCGCGGAGTAGCGTCGACTCCCACCGACCCGACGACGAGGCGGAGCGCATGACCAACCCGTGGCTGGCCCGCCCTGGCAGCGGTCGGCGGCGCGCGCTGGTCGAGGAGTCGTGGGAGCGCGCACGGCGGCGGCGCCTCGATCCGGACCGGCTGACGGCGCCGCTCTCGTTCTCGGGCGACGACCTCCGCGAGTACCGCACCGGGCATCCGCTCGCCTCGGTCCTCCCGGTCATCCGCCGCCTGCTGGTGCGCGACGCCGACGAGGACAGCGGCGTGTTGGTCGCGGTGGGCGATGCGCTCGGGCGGCTGCTCTGGATCGACGGGGACCAGCACCTCAAGAGCCTCGCCGAGGGGATGTCGTTCGTCGAGGGCGCGGCGTGGGCCGAGCCCGACGTCGGGACGTCCGCGCCGGGGACGGCCCTCGTGCTCGATCACGGCGTGCAGATCCACGGCGCCGAGCACTTCGCCTCGCTCGTGCACCCGTGGAGCTGCACCGCAGTCCCCGTGCACGACCCCGAGACGCACGAGATCCTCGGAGTGATCGACATCACCGGAGGCGCCGACGTCGTCGCCCCGCAGACCCTCCCGCTGATGGAGGCGACCGCCGCCGCCGTCGAGAGCGAGCTGATGGTGCAGCGGCTCCTCCGCCCGCGGCGGCCCGCTGCACGGAGCACGGCGGCGGCCCGGGCGCCGAGCCTGCGGGTCCTCGGGCGCGAGACGGGCCTGGTGACGGCCGCCGGAGCGACGCTCGAGCTGAGCACCCGGCACGCCGAGATCCTGACCCTGCTCGCCTGGCACCGGGCCGGGCTCTCGGCCGAGCAGCTCGCCCTCCTGCTCCACGGCCGGGACGACGCGGTGGTCACCGTCCGCGCCGAGATGGTGCGGCTGCGCCGCGCGCTCGAGCCGACCCTCCCGCGCCTCGTGCCCCTCTCGCGCCCCTACCGCCTGGCGAGCCCGGTCGACCTCGACGCCCGCCAGGTGCTCGGCCTGCTCGACCGCGGCTCCCACCGCCTCGCCCTGGACGCCTACCGGGGCGCGCCGCTGCCCTCGTCCGAGGCGCCGGGGATCCGGGCGATCGCCGGCGAGCTGCGCCTGCGGGTGCGGGCGAGCGTCCTCGCCGATGCGGCGCCCGCGACCCTCCTCGCCTGGGCGGAGGGCCCGGACGGCCGCGACGACGCGGAGGTGTGGCGGGAGCTCCTGCGCGTCCTCCCGCCCCGCTCGCCGCGGCGTGCCGGTGTCGCCGCGCACCTCGAGACGATCGAGGCGGAGCAGCGCTGAGCCGTCCCGTCCGCTCCCGGGAGTCCCGCCGGAGCCGTCCGGCCGCGGAGCCGTCTCGCTAGCCTCGACGCATGAGCACCCTCGCACCACCTCCCCAGGCCCTGGCGAGCGGAGTCGCGGGGGGTCTGCTCCTGATGGCGGTCTTCACGATGTGGTGGGCGAGCGACACCACGGTCGGCTGGCCGGCACCGGCGGCGACGACCGCCGTGACCGTCTGCGCGCTCGCGGCCGTGGTCTTCGCCGTGCAGGCCGTCCGCCTCCTCGTCGCCCGGCGGAGGATGGCGGTGGAGCTCACCGACGCCGACCGCGCGGCGAAGCCGAACGGTCTGCTGTTCGGGGCGGTCTTCGCCGCGGAGGGCGTGCTGATCGGTGTCGCGGTGGGCGTCCTCACCGGCACCGGGCTCGAGCGGTTCCTCGTGCCGGCCATCGCCGTGATCGTGGGCCTGCACTTCTACCCGATGGCGAGGATCTTCGGCCGGACGCTCGACCTCTGGCTCGCCACCTGGACGACGCTGGTCGGAGCGATCGGAGTCGTCGTGGTCCTCGTCGACGGCTCCGCCTGGCCGCAGGTGTGGTCCTGGGTCGGCGCGGGGGCCGCAGCGGCCACGGTGACCTACGGCGTCTACATGAGCCGGATCGCCCAGCGTCTGCTCGCGAGCGTCTGAGGTCCGGGCCGCGGGGCCGTCCTCCTCGGGCGGCCGCGTCTCCGCCCGGCCGGTCCGGCCTCCGTCCTCGCCGCTCCCGCCGGTGCGTCGACCCGTGCAACGTCGTGCAACCCCCCGCGACGTAGCGTCAGGACCGGGCGCCCACCCCGCGCCCACGACAACGACGTCGATGGAGGTCCACATGACGCTGTACGCCGACCAGGTCGCCGAGCAGGCACCGCAGGAGCCGGGTTCCACGGTCTACGCGAATCCAGGCACGGAGGGATCCGTCGCCTCCTTCCGCTCGCGCTACGACCACTACATCGGAGGCGAGTACGTCGCCCCCGCGAGCGGCCAGTACTTCGAGAACATCACCCCGATCACCGGGAAGCCCTTCTGCGAGATCGCCCGCGGCACCGCCGCCGACGTCGACCGCGCCGTCGAGGCGGGCTGGAAAGCGTTCGCGAGCTGGGGGAAGACCAGCCCCGCCGAGCGCTCGAACATGCTCCTGAAGATCGCCGACCGCATGGAGGCGAACCTCGAGCTGCTCGCCGTCGCCGAGACGTGGGAGAACGGCAAGCCCGTGCGCGAGACCCTCGCCGCCGACATCCCCCTCGCCATCGACCACTTCCGCTACTTCGCCGGAGCGATCCGCGCGCAGGAGGGAGGCGTCTCCGAGATCGACCACGACACGATCGCGTACCACTTCCACGAGCCGCTGGGCGTGGTCGGGCAGATCATCCCCTGGAACTTCCCGATCCTGATGGCCGTGTGGAAGCTCGCACCGGCGCTCGCCGCGGGCAACTGCGTGGTGCTGAAGCCGGCCGAGCAGACGCCGGCGTCCATCCACGTGCTGCTCGACCTGATCGGCGACCTCATCCCCGCCGGCGTGCTCAACGTCGTCAACGGATTCGGGTTCGAAGCGGGCGCCCCGCTCGCCTCCCACCCGCGCATCCGCAAGATCGCCTTCACCGGCGAGACGACCACCGGCCGCCTGATCATGCAGTACGCCAGCGAGAACCTCATCCCGGTGACGCTGGAGCTGGGCGGCAAGAGCCCCAACGTGTTCTTCGCCGACGTCGCCGCGGAACGCGACTCCTTCTACGACAAGGCGCTCGAGGGCTTCTCGTTCTTCGCCCTCAACCAGGGCGAGGTCTGCACCTGCCCGTCGCGGGCGCTCGTGCAGCGCTCGATCTACGACGACTTCGTCGGAGACGGCCTCGAGCGGGTCAAGCGGATCAAACAGGGCAACCCGCTCGACACCGCCACGATGATCGGCGCCCAGGCCTCGAACGACCAGCTCGAGAAGATCCTCTCCTACATGGACATCGGCAAGCAGGAGGGAGCGAAGCTGCTCATCGGCGGCGACCGCGCCGACCTCGGCGGCGAGCTCAGCGGCGGCTACTACGTCAACCCGACCGTGTTCGAGGGCAGCAACTCGATGCGCATCTTCCAGGAGGAGATCTTCGGACCCGTCCTCGCCCTCACCTCCTTCGACGACTTCGACGACGCGATCGGCATCGCCAACGACACCCTCTACGGCCTCGGCGCCGGCGTGTGGAGCCGCAACGGCGCCCAGCTCTACCGCGCCGGCCGGGCCATCGAAGCCGGCCGCGTCTGGTCGAACACCTACCACCAGTACCCCGCGCACGCGGCGTTCGGCGGCTACAAGCAGTCGGGCATCGGACGCGAGAACCACAAGGTGATGCTCGACCACTACCAGCAGACGAAGAACCTCCTCGTCTCCTACGCGGAAGGACCGATGGGCTTCTTCTGAGCTGATGTGCACGCGCTCCTCGTTCCTCGTCGCCCGTGCCGCGGTCGGCTCGCCGACGTGGCCGGGTGGGGAGGAGCGGGGAGCGTCCGCACCGAGACGGATCCGCTGGCACGCGGATCCGCCGTTCGGTGCTGGTTGGCACGGGCTCCTCGTTCCTCGTCGCCCGTGCCGCGGTCGGCTTGTGGATGTGGCCGGGTGGGGAGGAGCGGGGAGCGTTCGCACCGAGACGGATCCGCTGGCACGCGGATCCGCCGTTCGGTGCTGGGCCCTGCGGGCGAGGCATCTGGCGACGCGCGGAAGGACGGTGCTCGGCCCTGCGGGCGAGGCACCTGGCGACGCGCGGAAGGACGGTGCTCGGCCCTGCGGGCGAGGCACCTGGCGACGGGCCGCCCGCTCGTGCTGATCGAGTAGTCCGCGCAGCGGCGTATCGAGACGCCGCCCGGAGGAGCGTCCGCCGTCAGCGGTCGGGCGCATATAGACATTCCGCACAACGAGCGAAGGAGCACCACCCATGACCTCCACGAGGGTCGACGTCACTGCGGAGGCGGCCGGCATGCTCCGCCGGATGACGGCGCTGCACGGGCCGCTCATGTTCCACCAGTCAGGCGGATGCTGCGACGGCAGCTCCCCGATGTGCTTCCCCACCGGGATGTTCCGCACCGGCGCCTCGGACGTGCTCGTCGAATCGCTCCGGCTCGACGGCCTGGACCCGATCGACTTCTGGATGTCCCGCTCCCAGTTCGAGTACTGGAAGCACACCCACCTCACCGTCGACCTCGTCGACGGTCGGGGCAGCGGATTCAGCGTCGAAGCCCCCGAGGGCAAGCGCTTCATGATCCGCAGCCGACTGCTCACCGACGACGAGCTCGTCGAGTTCGGGCTCCTCCCCGCCGGAGCCGTCGGGCCCTGAGCCGACTTCCCTGAGCCGTTCCCCCTGACCCGTTCCCGTCGCAGATCCTCGCCGACCGGCGACATCCCGGTCCAGCGGTGTCAGCCGCCCGGAGCAGGAGCGGGCGGCGCCTTCCCCGTGCTCAGCTGCACGCCCACCACCGAGCCCTTGTCCACGCGGGTGCCCGCGGCCGGGCCGGTGCCGGCCACGGTGTTCATCGGCTGCGTCGAGTCGACCTGCGACGTCGCTCCGGGAGTGAGCCCTGCTGCGGTCAGCGCCTGTGCGGCGGAGTCGCTGGTCCGGCCCGACAGGTCCGGCACGGTGACCTGCGGCGCCGCGATGAGCGACTGGTCGGCCTGCGGGAAGTCGGAGCCGCCGTAGCGGGAGTCGATCGCCGTCATCAACGGCTTCCAGATCCGGTGGCGTGCCGAGGGCGCCCAGCCGCTGTCGAAGTCGATCGAGTCGAGGTTCACCCTCGAGCCGTCCGCGCGTGCCGAGATGCTGCCGACCCAGACCGCGAGGGAGGTCTCGGTCGAGGCCCCGATGGCCCAGGTGTCGGCGGAGTTGTCGGTGGTGCCCGTCTTGGTGATGTGCTGGATGCCGTTCTTCGGATCGTCCTCGACACCCGTGCCCTCGGCGGTCACCTTGAGCATCGTGTACTGCATCGCCGAGGCGACCCTCGACGACACCGCCCGGCTGCAGGTCGTCTCCACCGGCTCGATCTCGCGGCCGTCCGCGCCGACGATCGCCGTGATCGCGACGGGGGTGCAGGTCGTGCCGTTCGCGGCGATGCCGGAGTAGGCGGTCGCCATGGTGAGCGGTGCGATCTCGTTGGTGCCGAGGACCGCTCCCGGCGACTGCACGAGCGCGGTCCCGTCCGCGCGGTGCACTCCGAAGGCCTCGGCCTGCTTGCGGATCTCGCACTGGTCGAGCAGGTGCGACATCCCGGTGAAGCCCGTGTTCAGCGAGTAGATCGTCGAGTACAGCGCCGTCTGGGTGTCGGTGTAGCCGCCGTCGCCGGCGTTCTTGGGGTTGTAGGAGTCGTAGTCCCAGGTGCCCTCGCAGCTGTCGGCGAAGCCGGTCCAGTTCTTCTGCTTCGAGTCGAACTGCTCGAGCAGGGTGTGCCCGCGGTCGAGCCACTCGGCGAGCGTGAACACCTTGTAGGCGGAGCCGGTCTGGAAGCCGTTGCCGCCGCCCGCGGACGCGTCGACGTTGAGGTTGATCGCCGAGAACTCCGGCCCGCTCGCGATCACGTCCGGGTCCTGGCTGTAGCGCTTGTTCTGCACCATCGTGAGGATGCGCCCGGTGCCGTTCTGGACGGCGACCGCCGTCGCCCCGACGTCGAAGCGCGGATCGGAGGAGGGGACCTGCTCGTCCATCAGCTCCTGCGCGGTCCTCTGCAGGTCGAGATCGATCGTCGTGTAGACCTTGATGCCGCCCTGCTTGATCGCCGCGTAGCGCTCGTCGTCGGTCGCTCCGAGCGCCGGGTCGTCTCGGAGGACGTGGGTCACGTAGTCGCAGAAGTAGGCCGCGCTGCCGGCCGTCTGGCAGCCGGTGGACGGCGGGGTGATGTCGGGGATGATCGCCTCGGCGGCCGCGGCGTCGTGCGCGGCCTGGTCGATGCTCCCCGTCTCGAGCATCCGGTCGAGGATGTAGTCGCGCCGCTCCCGGGTCTGCGCGTAGCCGTTCGACTCGCCGTTGGCCGTGTCGTCCGGCCGGTCGAAGCGGAACTTCTCGGGGTTGTTCACGATCGCCAGGAGCGAGGCGGACTGCGCGAGGGAGAGGTCGGCCGCCGGGATGCCGTAGTAGTACTCCGCCGCCGCCTCGATGCCGTAGACGGTGCCTCCGAACAGCGCGATGTTGAGGTAGCCGAGCAGGATGTCGTCCTTCGAGGACACCTTCTCGAGCCCGATCGCGAGCCGCATCTCCTTGAGCTTGCGCTCGGCCGTGGTCGCCGTCGCCTCCGCGTACGCGCGGTCGCGGTCCGACTCGTCCGGGATCGACTCGGCCTTCTGCACCAGCACGTTCTTCACGTACTGCTGCGTGATCGACGAGCCGCCCTGGGTGTCGCCGTCGAGGAGGTAGGTGCTGGCGATGGCGCGGAGGGTGCCCTGCAGGTCGATCCCGCCGTGGTCGTAGAAGCGCGGGTCCTCGCTCGCGACGAGCGCGTCCTTCACGGAGTCGGCGATCCGGTCGGCCGGCACCTCGATCCGGTTCTGGTCGTAGAAGGAGGCCAGCAGCGTCGGATCGTCCGGGTCGCCCGCGTAGACGTCGCTCTTCTGCATCAAGCGCCCGACCTCGAGGTAGCTCGGGAGGGACTGGAACGCCGAGATGGTGCCGGAGGTCGCCGCGCCGGTGAGCGCGGCGGCGGGGGCGACCACGAGCGAGGCGAGCAGACCCGCCAGGACGCTGACGATCACGAATCCGAACAGCGCGCCGAGAGCCCCGTGGACGGTTCGACGGGGCTGGAAGACGGGGACGTTCGGTCGCTTCAGGATGGATCCTCTCGCTGCACCAGCACCCTAGGCGAGGCCTGCGACATCCCCGACGAGGCGCGCCACGGCCGCGCCGGACGCCCGTCCGCCCGGAGTCGGCGCGAGGGCGCCCGCGCAGGCTCGGCGTCACGACAGCAGAAGGGGCCGACCCCCGGAGGGATCGGCCCCTTCACGGGACGGGCGACGTCTCTACTCGATCAGGTCGCCGTTCAGGTCCGAGATGTCGTTCGGATTGGCCGGAGCCTTGCCCGTGCTCACCTGGAGGGGGATCACCCCGCCGGCGACCGCCGTCTCCTCCGCGCTCGGCGTCGTCGACACGACGGAGCCCTCAGGGATCGTCGCGGAGTCGACCGACTCGTGCATCCCGACGACGAAACCGGCGGCGGTGAGGATCGCCGTGGCGCTCTCGACCGTCTCGCCCGTGACGTCGGGGACCTCGGAGTTCGCCGCCGATCGCGGCGAGTACGCGAGCATCGAGGCCGGCGGTGCCGTGAAGTCGTCGCCGCCGTACTTCTCGTCGAGCGCCGTCATGATCGGCTTCCAGATGGCGTGCCGGGCGTTGGAGGCGCGGATGGTGCCCTTCTCGCCCGTCAGGCTGATGAAGCGCAGGTTCTGCTTGGTGTTGTCGGCGAAGCCGTTGATGCTGCCGACCCAGACCGCCAGGGAGGCGGCCTTGCTGGCGCCCGCCGTCCACACGTCGGCGGCCTCGTCGGTGGTGCCCGTCTTGCCGATGTGCTCGATCCCGTCGAAGGGGTTCGAGGCGTAGGCCGTTCCGGAGGTCATCACCCGCTGCATCGCGTACTGCATCCCTCGGGCGACCTCGGGCGACACGGAGGGCGTGCACGCCGATGCCGGGGCGGCGACGGCGTTGCCCTCGCTGTCGGTGATCCGGTCGATGACGATCGCCGAGCAGGTCGTGCCGTCGTTCGCGATCCCGGCGTAGGCGTTGGCCACCGTCAGGGGCGCGATCTCGTTCGTCCCGAGGACCGAGGCCGGCCCGTTGGCGAGCTCGCGGCCGTCGGCGCGGTGCATCCCGAACGACTCGGCGGTGGTGCGGATGTCGCAGAGGTCGAGCTGCTGCGCCATTCCCATGAAGCCGGTGTTGATCGAGTTCGTGGTCGCGCCGAGCGCGCTCATCGAGCTCGCGTCCTCCGACGGGTCGTCGTTGCGAGGCGAGAACCTGCCGTAGTAGCCGCCGTCGCCCTCGACGTTGCACTTCTGGGGGTAGGAGCTGAAGCCGGAGGTGGGGGAGGCGAACGACTCGTTGACGGTGTGCCCCGCCTTCAGCCACTGCGCCAGCGTGAACACCTTGTAGGTCGATCCGGTCTGCACGCCGGAGCCGCCGCCCATGCTGAGGTCGACGTTGAGGTTGATCGCGCTGTAGCCGGGGTTCGCGGCGAGGAACTGCTCGTCCTGGCTGTACTGCGTGTTCTGCACCATGGAGAGCACGCGGCCCGTCTTCGCCTCGACGGAGGCGGCCGTCGCGCCGACCTGGAAGCGCGGGTCGACGGAGGGGATGTAGGCGTTGAGCGCCGCCTGCGAGACCTGCTGGATGTCGAGGTCGAGGGTCGTCACGACGTCGAAGCCGCCCTGGCGGATGCGCTGATAGCGCTCGTCGTCGGTCGCCCCGAAGACGGAGTCGTTGCGGAGGACGTTCAGCACGTAGTCGCAGAAGTACGCGGCGTTGCCGGCGGTGGTGCAGCCGGTCGAGGGCTCCGTGATGTTCGGGGTGATCGGCTCGGCGACGGCGGCGTCGTGCGCGGCCTGGTCGATCCGGCCGTGCTTGAGCTCCTCCGAGAGGATGTAGTCGCGGCGCTCCTTGGTGGCGGCGTAGCCGTTGGCGGCGCCGTTCGCCTCGTCGCCCGGGTTGTCGAAGCGGAACTTCGCCGGGTTGTTCACGATCGCCAGCAGCGCGGCCGCCTGCGAGGTCGAGAGCTGGCTCGCGGGGATGCCGTAGTAGTAGTTCGCCGCGGCCTCGATGCCGTAGACGGTGCCCCCGAAGAGGGCGATGTTGAGGTAGCCGAGCAGGATGTCGTCCTTCGACGCCTCCTTCTCGAGGCCGATCGCGAGGCGCATCTCCTTGAGCTTGCGCTCGGGGGTCGGGTCCGTCGCCTCCTGGTAGGCCTTGTCGCGCGCGGCCTCGTCGGTGATCGACTCCGCCTTCTGCACCAGGACGTTCTTCACGTACTGCTGCGTGATCGACGACCCGCCCTGCAGGTCGTCGCCCGTGAGCGTGACGGCGATGGCCCGGAGCGTGCCCTGGAGGTCGATGCCGCCGTGCTCGTAGAAGCGCGGGTCCTCGCCGGCGACGGCCGCGTCCTTCGCGGACTGCGCGACGTCGTCCCAGCCGACCTCGACGCGGTTCTGGTCGTAGACGGAGGCGAGGAGGGTCGTCCCGTCGCTCGCGTAGACGTTGGTGCGCTGCATCAGCTGGCCCACGTCGAGGTAGCCCGGCAGGTTCTGGAACATGCCGATCGTGTTGCTCGTCGCCAGGCCCGTCAGCGCGAGGGCCGGCGTGACGCCGACGGTGATCAGGACGCCCGCCACGGCGCTCATCCCGATGAACCCCATGACCGCCCGCAGCGACATCCCGAGCGGCCGGACGGAGCGGCGGGATGCAGTGGGAAGTGCCATGGAGCGGTCGTCCTTTCGACGCGGCGCGGCGCCGCGGAGATGTGAGGGAGGGTGGCGAGAAGCCTCGCGAGCAGTCGCGCGATCCCCCGGGTTCATGGTACGTGACGGGTGCGCCCGCGGGGCGTCCTCCTCCCGGTGGAGATGAGGAGCTGGCGGGTGATGCGCAGGAGCGGGCGCGTCCGGGGTGCTGACCTCGGGTCGATGCATCCGTATCGTGGGGGGAGCGCCGCTCCGAGGGGCGCTGCAGCACCCGTTCCACCCACCGCTCCGGGGCCCCGGGCGGCCGGCCCCGGCAGAAAGCGCACACCATGGCACGCATCCACGACGACGTGACCCAGCTCGTCGGCAGGACCCCTCTCGTCCGCATCAACCGGCTGGAGGGCGCCGACCAGGCGACGGTCCTCGCCAAGCTCGAGTTCTACAACCCCGCGAACAGCGTGAAGGACCGCATCGGCGTCGCCATCATCGACGCGGCCGAGGCCTCCGGCGAGCTGCACCCCGGCGGGACGATCGTCGAGGGCACGAGCGGCAACACCGGCATCGCGCTCGCGATGGTGGGTGCCGCCCGCGGCTACAAGGTCGTCCTCACGATGCCCGAGACGATGTCCGTCGAGCGCCGGGTCCTCCTCCGCGCCTACGGAGCCGAGATCGTGCTCACCCCCGGCAGCGAGGGCATGCGCGGAGCGGTCGAGCGCGCCCGCGCGATCGTCGACGAGACCCCCGGCGCGATCCTCGCCCGCCAGTTCGAGAACGCCGCCAACCCCGAGGTGCACCGCCGCACCACCGCGGAGGAGGTCTGGGAGGACACCGACGGCGAGGTCGACGTCTTCGTGGCCGGCATCGGCACCGGCGGCACCATCACGGGAGTCGGCCAGGTGCTCAAGGAGCGCAAGCCCGGTGTGCAGATCATCGGAGTGGAGCCGATCGACTCCCCGCTCCTCACCCAGGGCACCGCCGGTCCGCACAAGATCCAGGGCATCGGCGCCAACTTCGTCCCCGCGATCCTCGACCGCGAGGTCTACGACGAGATCATCGACGTGACGCTCGACGACTCCGTGCGGGTGGCCCGCGAGATGGCCGCGCAGGAGGGGATCCTCGGCGGCATCTCCTCCGGCTCGATCATGTGGGCCGCGCTCGAGGTCGCGAAGCGCCCCGAGAACGCGGGGAAGACCATCGTCGCCATCGTCTGCGACTTCGGCGAGCGGTACATCTCGACCGTCCTGTACGAGGACCTCCGCAGCTGAGCCCCTCGAGACGAGGCGGGACGCCCCGCTCCGGACGCGACGGTCGGCCGGAGCGCCGCGTCCCGTCCGGACCGGAGCGTCCCGGGCTCCTCGCCCTGCTCCGCGAGGACGTCCGCACCGCCCGGGAGCGCGACCCCGCCGCCCGGAGCGCGGTGGAGGTCGTCCTCTCCTACCCGGGAGTGCACGCGGTCTGGGTGCACCGCGTCGCGCACGCCTGGTGGCGGCGGGGCCTCCGCCTGCCCGCCCGGCTGCTCAGCCAGGCGGCGCGCGCGGCGACCGGAGTGGAGATCCACCCCGGTGCGACCATCGGCCGGCGCCTGTTCATCGACCACGGCATGGGCGTCGTCATCGGCGAGACCGCGCGGATCGGCGATGACTGCATGCTCTACCACTCCGTCACGCTGGGCGGGAGGTCGGCCCGGCGCGAGCGTCGGCACCCCACGCTCGGCGACCGGGTGGTCGTCGGCGCCGGCGCGGTCGTCCTGGGCCCGCTCGTGCTCGGATCCGACGTCAGCGTGGGCGCGAACGCCGTCGTGGTGAAGGATGCGCCCGACGGGGCGGTGCTCGTCGGCATCCCGGCCCGCGATCTGCGCGATCAGGGCGGGGAGGAGGACCCGCTCGCCGGGTCCGGCCGCTCCACCGGCCCGGCGGGACGCGTCTAGCCGGCGACGCTCAGTCGTCGCCCCTCGGCGAGATGTCGCGCGGGGCGCTCTTGATCTGCGCGAAGGCGTCGAGTGCGTGCGCCCGCGTCTCCTTGAGGTCGACGAGGGGCGCCGGGTAGCCGTCCGCGCCTCCGGTCAGCGTGTCCTCGAGCGTCCACGGCTCGTGCACGGCGGCGCCCTCGACTCCGTCCAGCTCCGGCACGTTGTGGCGGATGTACTCGCCGGCCGGGTCGAACTTCCTCGACTGCGTGACCGGGTTGAAGACCCGGAAGAACGGCGACGCATCGGCTCCCGAGCCCGCGACCCACTGCCAGTTCGCGGCGTTGCTCGCCTGGTCCGCGTCGACCAGGGTGTCCCAGAACCACTCCTCGCCCACCCGCCAGTCGACCAGCAGGTTCTTGATCAGGAACGACGCGGTCACCATCCGGACCCGGTTGTGCATGTAGCCGGTGCTCCAGAGCTCGCGCATGCCGGCGTCCACCAGGGGGTAGCCGGTGCGCCCCTGGTGCCAGGCGTCGATCGCCTCCTGGCCGGGGCGTCCCCACGGGAAGGAGTCGAACCGGGTGTCGAAGTTCGCGGTCGCCAGATCCGGCCAGTGGAACAGCAGGTGGTAGCAGAACTCGCGCCAGAGCACCTCGGAGAGGAACCGGTCGCTGCCGTCGCCGCGGTGCAGGCCCTTCGCGTGCGCCTCCTCCAGGGCGTGCCACACCTGGAAGGGGCTGATCTCGCCCCACCTCAGGTGCGGGGAGAGGTTCGAGGTGGCGTCCTCCGCCGGCCGGTCGCGGCCGTCGGCGTAGTCGTCGAGCTGCTCCGCGAGGAACGCGCGCAGCCGGTCGGCCGCCGCCTTCTCGCCGGGGACCCAGCGCTCGCGCAGCCCTCCCGCCCAGTCGGGACGCGTGGGCAGCAGCTCCCAGTCGTCGAGGGCGTCGGAGGCGATGTCTCCCGTGACGCCGTCGAGCGAGCGGGGGCGGGGGAGCGGCGCGCGCGGCGTCGGCTTGGCGCGGCAGGCGCGGGCGAAGGGCGTGTAGACGGAGTAGGGGCCGCCGGCGCCGGTCTGCACGGTCCACGGCTCGAACATCAGCGAGCCCTGGTGGCTCTCGGCCTCGAGACCGCCGTTGCGGAGCGATTCCTTCACCGCCGCGTCGACGGTGCGCTCGGCCCTCCCGTAGCGGCGGTTCCAGTGCACGGCTCCGGCGCCGATCTCCTCGGCGAGCTGGAGGACGACGGCCTCGGCCGGCCCGCGGCGCAGGATCAGCGGGGCGCCGTGCTCGCGCAGGTCGGCGGCGAGGGCTGCGAGGCTGCCGTGCAGCCACCAGCGGGAGGCGCCCCCGAGCGGACGGATGCCCGCCGACTCCTCGTCGAGCACGTAGCAGACCGCGACGGGGCCGCCACGGTCGATCGCGGCGCGCAGAGCGGGGTTGTCGGCCAGGCGCAGGTCGTCGCGGAGCCAGACGAGGGTGGGGGAGGTGTCACTCATGGTGACCACCATGATCCGCGAGTCCCGCGCCGCGGCGAAGACCTGGCCGGTCGCTGCGGCCCGTGCTAGCGGGGACGGATCAGGCGGAGGCGATGCCGTCGCGGAGCTTGTCGCAGAGCGCGGTCAGCTGCTTCAGCTCGTCCTCGTCGAGGACGCCGCCGACCTGCTCCGAGATGGTCCTCATGTGGGTGAGCGCGACGCGGCGGAAGAGCGCGTAGCCCTCGTCGGTGATCGCGATGATCGTGCCGCGGGCGTCCGCCGGATCCTCGCTCTTCTCGACGCAGCCGCGGGCGGCGAGCCGGTCGATCAGCCTGCTGACGCTGGGCTGCGTCAGGAGGACGTGCCGGTTCAGGTCGCGCAGCCGTGCGCGCCGACCGGGCTGCCGGGTGAGGTTGAAGAGCACGTCGTACTCGTTCATCGAGATCTCCCGCGAGGGGAACTCGGTGCTCAGGGTGCGCATCACCTGGACCTGGGCGCGGAAGAGCGACTCCCAGGCGGCGACGGCCTCTCTCGACCCCACTGGTCCTCCTTCTCGGCGCTCAGGAAGCGGTTCCCTGACATCCAGACGCCGTACAGCCTACGCCGGGGTGCTGAGAGGAGGGGAGTCGGAGGAAGGGGGCCGGGGGAACGACAGAAGGCCGGCCGCTGAGGCGAGCGGCCGGCCTTCATTCCCTTGCACCAAGAGTGTCCTGCAATCACTTCTCGCGCTTCCCGCCACAGCAAACGGTCAACGCACTTGAACTATATAACGACCCGGTAACGACGCAACCCTCTCTTTCCTGAATCCTCCCTGAGCCGCCCCGCCCCGCCCGTCGCCGCGCCCGCTCGCGCTCCGCACGACTCTCTCCTGACCCAGGACGCCCCGTCTGCTGCCTCCGACGTCCGCACTGAACCGCAGCCCATCCCTGACCGTTGACGGACACGACGAGCACCTCCTGCCCTCGTCCCCCGCCGACGCGGCCCGGCCCCGTTGTCCTGCCCCGCGAGGCGCGACCCGCCCCGCCACGGCTTCGACCACGCAGCGGGCCGTCGAGCAGCCCTCCCCATGTGAGGGGCGGTGCGCGCACATCCCCGGAGGTCGGGAGGACGTTCCGCCCTCGAGGCGAACGCGGGAAACGCGTGTCAGCGTTTCCCGCTAGCCGGTCGCGACCCGCTCTCCGAATCGCGACCACTGGTGAAGCCGACCGCGGTAAGGAGAGCGCAAGCGCTCTCCTTACAATTCAGAACAGATCCGGCGACGGCGTCGACGCGTAGCGGATGGCGACGTCGGCGTGGCGGTCGAAGCGGTATCCGACTCCGCGGACGGTGCGCACGATCTCCTCGTAGCGGCCGAGCTTGGCGCGGAGGCGGCGGACGTGGACGTCGATGGTGCGCTCGTTCGGCGCGTCGTCGTCCGCGGCGCCCCAGAGCGAGGCGATGAGCTCGGCGCGCTCGATGGTGCGGCCCTCGCGGAGCACGAGGTACTGGAGGAGCTCGAACTCCTTGTAGGTGAGGGGGGTGGTCTCCTCGTCGAGGACGACGCGCTTGCGGGAGATGTCGATGACGACGCCGCCAGGTGCACGGTCGGGGTCGGGCTCGGCGTCGGAGCGGCGCTTGGCGACGGCGGCCGGGTCCTGCAGCGCGAGGCGGACCACGTCCACGTCGCGGCCGCCGGCGCCCTGCGGGGCGAGGGCGACGGAGGCGTAGGTCTCGGCGTCGGGGGCGAGCTGCGCCGTGACGCGCTTGAGCTCCTCGACCAGGCGGCCGAGGTCGACTCCGGCGGCGCGAGCTTTGGCCTCGTCGATGCCGACGTAGAGGGCGAAGCCGCGGGCCTCGGTGCCCTGGGGGACGGCGCGGAGGCGGGGTGCTGCGGGCGCGGCGTCGGCGACCGGCTGGAGGCGGGGCGCCTCGGTGGAGGTGGCGGCGGTGACGGTGCGGGTGTGGAGGAGGGTCATGACGAGTCCTTGGCTGGTCGGATCCGGGACGAGTGTCCGAGGGAGCGGATCCGGGTGTGCGCGATCGAGCCGGCCCGCGGTGCGCGGTGGCGGCAGAGACGGATGCGGGGCATCCAGGGGATCGTCCGCGCCTCGGACGCTCAGCCGATCGTGACGATCAGCGGGCGGAGGCGGTGCGGGGATCCGGCGAGGTCAGTTCCTCATGCACACATTCGACAGCACATGACGGGGCCACCGGCCATCATCATGCCGGCATTCCCGATGGCCTCGAGGGAGGTCAGGGCGTGCAGGGTGTCAGTCATGTCCGTCAGTAAAGCGGAGGCCGGTGCACGGCGTCAACACTTCCGTGGGGATGGACGGCGCGTCGGGGGTGGTTCCGGTGCTCGGGAGGAGGCGCGCGCCGTGACGGGGGATCGTGATGCGGCCGCTGCGCGGGCTGCTCGATCCGCAGGACGGGCTTTGCCGGACGGTCGCGGTGGGGTGTCGAGACCCTCGCTGCGCCGGCCGACCGGCACGGCTCAGCGGGGCTCCGTGTTCCGGCGCGCGACGCGAGGCCCGCTCGTCCGGGGGCCGGCGGGCTCAGCCCGCGAGGCCGTAGAGGCGGTCGCCCGCGTCGCCGAGGCCGGGGACGATGTAGCCGAGCTCGTTGAGCTTCTCGTCGAGGGAGCCGAGGACGATGGTCACGTCGCGGTCGCCGAAGGCCTTCTCGACGGCGGCCAGGCCCTCGGGGGCGGCGAGCAGGCAGACGGCGGTGACGTCGACCGCTCCCCGGTCGAAGAGGAACTGGATGGCCGCGACGAGCGAGCCGCCGGTCGCGAGCATCGGGTCGAGGACGAAGCACTGGCGGTTCGACAGGTCGTCGGGCAGGCGCTCCGCGTACGTGGTCGGCTCGAGCGTCTCCTCGTTGCGCGCCATGCCCAGGAAGCCGACCTCGGCGGTCGGGATGAGCTTGACCATGCCCTCGAGCATCCCGAGGCCGGCCCGGAGGATCGGGACGACCAGCGGCTGCGGGTCGCTGAGCGCGAGGCCGGTGGTCTGCGTCACGGGGGTCTCGATGGTGACGGTGCGGGTGCGGACGCCGCGGGTGGCCTCGTAGGCGAGGAGCGTCATCAGCTCCTCGGCGAGCTGCCGGAAGGTGGGGGAGGGGGTGCGCTTGTCACGCAGCACGGTGAGCTTGTGGGTGATCAGCGGGTGGTCGGCTACGTGGACGCGCATAAGCTCAATCTACTGGCCGGAGCGGCGCCCCACCGGCCGCAGCGGGCCGCCGCAGGAGGGGGAGCGATGCGCGACAGCGATCTCCGCGTCCCCCGCCGCTCCGAGGAGTGGATGGGCCTGGCGCTCGACGAGGCGCGGCGGGCCGCGGGCTGGGGCGACGTCCCCGTGGGCGCGGTGGTCCTCGACTCGGAGGGTGCGGTGCTCGGGCTCGGGCGCAACGAGCGCGAGCTGCGGCGGGATCCGACGGCGCACGCCGAGGTGGTCGCGATCCGCGCGGCGGCCGAGGCCCGCGGCGACTGGCATCTCGAGGGCTGCACGCTGGTGGTCACGCTCGAGCCGTGCGTGCTCTGCGCCGGAGCGATCCTGGCGGCGCGTATCGACCGCGTCGTCTTCGGCGCGTGGGACGAGAAGGCGGGCGCCTCCGGATCCGTGCACGATCTCCTCCGCGACCGCCGGCACAACCACGTGGTCGAGGTGTACCCCGGGGTCCGCGCCGCGGAGAGCTCGCGGCTCCTGCTCGACTTCTTCGCCGACCGCCGCTGACGCCGACCGCCGCCGAACCCCTCAGCTCGGAGCGCCCAGCCACTCCTTCAGCGCGAGCCGCGTCGCCGCGTGCATCCGCTCGAAGCGCTCCGCCGCGACGTCCTCGGCGAGCGCGGCGGCGTCGTAGCCCGCCGCTCCCGCCCACTCCCCGTCGCCCTCGAGCCACTGCGCAGCCATCGTGCCGGTCAGCTCGGGGTGGAACTGCACGCCGAGGAGCCAGTCCTCCACGGCGAACGCCTGCACCTCGCCCGCCGGCGACGACGCCAGCAGCGCCGCTCCGCTCGGCAGCGCGAAGGTGTCGCCGTGCCACTGCATCACGTCGACGCCGGCGAGGTGCCGGAGCGGGGAGCCGGCGCCCTCCTCCGTGAGCACGACCGGGCGGAAGCCGACCTCGCGGGCCGATCCCGGATGGACGGACTCGCCCAGGGCGGCCGCGATCAGCTGCGCTCCGAAGCAGACGCCGAGCGTGGGACGGCGGTGGTGCATCCGGTCCTGCAGGAGCGCGATCTCGGGGCTGATGAAGGGGTGCCGCGAGGTCTCGTAGACGCCGGCGCTGGAGCCCAGCGTGACGACGAGGTCGGGGGCGAGGATGTCGATCGCGTCGAGGTCCGTCCCTGCGACGGCGTCGACGGCGAACCCCCGCTCGGTCAGCATCGGCTCGAGCGCGCCGAGCCCGGCACCGCGCTCGTTGACGATCGCCAGGGCCCGGCGCATCTCAGGCGCTCCCGTGCGGCGCGGCCGGCGGGGAGGCGGCGGGCGGAGCGGCGGCAGCGGCCGCCTCCGTCACGGCCGGACGGGTCGCCGCCGATCCTGCGCGTCCACGGTCGACGTCGGGCTCGAGGTAGATCGTGGTGGCGGCGGGAACGGCCTCGCGGATCCGCTTCTCCGCGGCGTCGATCCCGGCGGCCACGTGCTCGAGGGTCTCGGCGGCCGGGAAGGCGAGCTTCGCGGCCACGAGGATCTCGTCCGGCCCGAGGTAGAGGGTGCGCATGTGGATGACGCGGTCGACGTCGCGCCCGGCCTCGAGCGCGGCGCGGATCGAGGCGGCGTCGGCGGGAGTCGCCCCCTCGCCGACCAGCAGGCTCTTCGTCTCGACGCCCAGCACGATCGCCACCACGATCAGCAGGGTGCCGATCATGATCGTTCCGATCGCGTCGTAGACCGAGTCGCCGGTGATCACGGTCAGCCCGACTCCGAGCAGCGCGAACGTCAGGCCGGTGAGCGCGGCGACGTCCTCGAGGAGCACGACCGGCAGCTCCTGCGCCTTCGCCCGGCGGATGAACTGGAACCAGGACTGCGAGCCGCGGACCCGGTTCGACTCCTTCACTCCGGTGCGCAGCGAGTAGCCCTCGAGGCAGATCGAGATCACGAGGACCAGGATCGGCAGCCAGGCGTTCTCGAGCTCGTGCGGCTCGGCGATCTTCTCGATGCCCTCGTAGAGGGAGAAGACGCCGCCGACGGAGAACAGGATGATCGACACCACGAAGGCGTAGACGTAGCGCTCGCGCCCGTAGCCGAACGGGTGCTCCTCGTCGGCGGCCTTCCGCGACTTGCGGCCGCCGAGCAGCAGGAGCAGCTGATTGCCGGAGTCGGCGAGCGAGTGCACGCCCTCGGCGAGCATGGAGGCGGATCCGGAGAAGAACCAGGCGACGAACTTCGTCAGGGCGATGCCGAGGTTGGCCGCGAGCGCCGCGATGATCGCGGTGCCGCCTCCGGATGCGCTCACGTGGTCTCCTCGGGCTCGCCGCTGGATGGTCGGGCCATCCTACGAGGCGCCGGACCGCACCCGGACCCCCTTGCCGCGGGCTCTTCGTAGGATGAGCGACGTGACCGATGCGCCCGTCCTGCTCCCGTCCATCGCCGTCCTCGGCCTCGGCTCGATGGGGGGCGCGATCCTCCAGGGCCTGCTGGCTCCCGGCGTGCGCGTCGAGGGGGGCGTGCGGGTGACCAACCGCGACTCCGCGAAGGCCGCCGCGTGGGACGGCCACCCGGTGGTCACCGCCTTCGCCACCGCGGACGACCCGGAGGCCAACCGGCGTGCGGTCGAGGGCGCGGCGATCGTGCTCGTGGCCGTCAAGCCGCACATGGTGCCGGACCTGCTCGACGAGATCGCCGACGCGCTCGCCCCGGGCGCGGTCGTCGTCTCCGTCGCCGCCGGCGTGACCGCGGCCACGTTCGAGCGGCACCTGCCCGCGTCCGTCGCCGTGCTCCGCTCGATGCCGAACACTCCCGCGGTCGTGGGCCGCGCCGTCACCGGCCTCAGCGCGGGCACGCGGTCCGGCGACGAGGACCTGGCGCTCGTGCGCCGCCTGTTCGAGACGGTCGGCGAGGTGGTCGAGGTGCCGGAGTCGCAGCTCGACGCGCTCTCGACGATCTCCGGCTCGGGGCCCGCCTACGTGTTCCTGCTGATCGAGGAGCTCATCGCGGCCGCTGTCGCGAAGGGCTTCACTCCGGAGCAGGCGTCGACGATGGTGGTCGGCACGTTCCGCGGCGCGGCCGAGCTGCTCGCCCACTCCGGCGAGGAGCCCGCGGAGTTGCGCCGGCGGGTCACGAGCCCGAAGGGCACCACCGAGCGGGCCGTCGCAGTCCTGCAGGAGGCCGACCTCGCCGCCCTCTTCACGCGGGCGACCGACGCCGCGCTGGCCCGCGCCCGCGAGCTCGCCGCCTCCTGACTCCGCCCTCCTCTCCGCGAGACGCCGCTCGGGTACGCGACACGCCGGAGCGGGCGTACCGGAGCGGCATCCCGCAGAGGAGGAGGAGGAGGGAGGGGGCGCCGCTCAGGAGCCGAGGGCCGCGAAGCGCTCGATGTCACTGGGGGTGCCGCTGACCACGATGAGGTCGTGGTTCGAGACCACGGTCTGCTCGGTCGCGTAGGTGAAGGGCTTGCCCGGGCTCTTGACGCCGACGACGGTCACGCGGTGCTTGCGGCGCACGCCCGACTCCGTGAGCGTCAGCCCCCGGATCGGCTTGGGCGGGTACATCTTCGCGAGCACGAAGTCGTCGTCGAACTCGATGAAGTCGAGCATGCGGCCCGAGACCAGGTGCGCGACGCGCTCGCCCGCCTCCGCCTCGGGGTAGATCACGTGGTTCGCGCCGATCCGCTCGAGGATCTTGCCGTGCGAGCGCGAGATCGCCTTCGCCCAGATCTGCGGGATCTTGAGGTCGACGAGGTTCGCGGTGATCAGCACGGACGCCTCGATGGAGGAGCCGACCGCGACGACGGCGACCTGGAAGTCCTGCGCGCCGATCTGCGCGAGGGCGTCGAGCGAGCGGGCGTCGGCCTGCACCGCGTGGGTGACCCGCTCCGACCACTTCTGCACGAGACCGGCGTCGGCGTCGATGGCGAGGACCTCGCGGTCGAGGCGGTCGAGCTGGCCGGCCGTGGCGGCTCCGAAGCGCCCGAGGCCGATCACCAGCACCGGGGCGTCGTACCTGATGCGGTCAACCAACGATGGGCCTCTCTTCCGGTCGTCTGAACAACTGCCTCCGCTGGCTCGCGGCGAGCGCGGCGGCGAGAGTCACGGTACCAACGCGGCCCATGAACATCGTCAGCGCCAGGATGTAGACCCCGGACGGCGGCAGCTCCGCGGTGAGCCCCGTCGAGAGCCCGGAGGTCGCGAAGGCCGAGATCACGTCGAAGAGCACGTGGTCGAGCGAGGCCTTGGTGATGTGCAGGATCAGGACGCTCGACACGGCGACCGTCGTCGCGCCCCACAGCACGACCGAGACGGCCAGGCGGAGGACGTCGTTCGGGATCCGGCGGCCGAACGCCTCCATGTCGTTGTTGCCTCGGGCCTCGGCGAAGGCGGCCAGGAACAGGATCGCGAGGGTCGTGACCTTGATCCCGCCGGCCGTGGAGGCCGATCCTCCGCCGATGAACATCAGCATGTCGGTCACGAGCAGGCTCGAGCCGTTGAGGTCGGGGATCGAGATCGTCGAGAAGCCGCCCGACCGCGTCATCGTCGAGAGGAAGAAGGACTGGAAGACGGTGTCTCCCGCATCGAGGCTGCCGAAGGTCCTCGGATTGTCGAACTCGAGCACGATGTAGAGGACGGCCCCGGCGACGAGCAGGATCACGGAGGTGACCAGCGTCAGCTTCACGTGCACCGACCACTTGCGCGGGCGCCGCCAGCCGCGGGAGAAGGCGTAGATGACGGGGAAGCCGATCGAGCCGAGGAAGACGCCGAGCATCAGGATGCCGAGGAACCAGTAGTCGTCCTCGAACGGGGTGAGGCCCGCGGCGTTCGGGGCGAAGCCGGTGTTCGTGAACGCCATCGCGGAGTAGTAGAAGGAGTGCCAGACGGCCTCGCCGATCGGGATCCCGTCGATCAGCATCCGCGGGAACAGCAGGAGCGCGACGATGATCTCGATCGCGGCGGCGCTGATCGCGACGGTGGCGAGCAGTCCGCCGATCTCGCCCAGGCGCACGGCCTGGCCCTCGGCGACGGGGCCGGAGTGGATCCGCAGCGGGTTCGAGTCGCTGGCGACCATGAGCTTCGCCCGGAGCCCGAGGCGGCGCGAGATCGCCAGGCCCATGATCGAGGCGAGCGTCAGCACTCCCAGAGCGCCGATGTTCACGCCGACGAAGATGATCGAGTGGCCGAACGCCGACCAGTGCGTCGCCATGTCGACCGTCGCGAGGCCGGTCACGCAGATCACCGACATCGCGGTGAAGAAGGCGTCGTGCAGCGGAGTGACGGTGCCCGTGGTGCTCGACACCGGCAGCGAGAACAGCAGGGTGAACACGAGCACGAGCGCCGAGAAGATGAGGATCGCGAAGCGGGACGGCGAGCGTCCGGCGAAGTCGTCGACGAGGTCGCGGGCCCGCTCGAACCCCGACCAGGGGGAGACGGGCGAGACGCCCACGGGGCTGCGGAACTGCTGCCGAACCACCACGGCGGATCCTCCACTCGATCGCGGCCATGCTACCCGCTCGGTGCCGGGCCCCCGGGGCGCTGACTAGCCTGGGCGCATGGCTGACATCTTCGGGGTGATCGCGGACGGGACCCGCCGGGACATCCTCGCCCTGCTGCTCGAGCAGCGGCGGGACGGCTCGGCCGAGGGCATGAGCGTGTCGCGGATCGTGGCGCGCCTCGAGCTGAGCCAGCCGACCGTCTCCAAGCACCTCAAGGTGCTGCGCGAGACCGGCCTCGTCACGGTGCGCGAGAGCGGACAGCACCGCTTCTACGCGCTCGAGTACGCGCCGCTGGCGGAGGTCGAGGACTGGCTGCTGCCCTTCCTCGCCGAGGACGAGGCGGCCGGCGCCCTGCTCGACGCTCCGACCGCGGCCCGGGCGGAGTCGCTGGGTCGGGCGCTCGCCGAGCGCACCCACCAGGTCAGCACCGTGGTGCAGGACATCCAGCGGGGCGTCAGCGAGGGAGCGACGAAGGTCGCGGAGGCGCTGCGCATCCGCAAGTGAGGGGCGCCGAGGAGCCGGAAACGGTGGAGCCCCGGGTCGTGTAAGCTCGCGGGAGCCAGTTTTTCGTAAGCGGCCGCCCGTCGGGCGGTCGACCCCCTGAACGTTGTGAGGTCTTCGTGGGTTCTGTCATCAAGAAGCGTCGCAAGCGTATGGCGAAGAAGAAGCACCGCAAGCTGCTTCGCAAGACTCGCCACCAGCGTCGCAACAAGAAGTAGGCTCGCGCCTCTTCCCACTCGAGCGTCCGCCCTTCCGGGGTCGGGCGCTCGTCTGCGTTCAGGAGATGATCCCGGCGGCGCTCGCCGTCTCGGCGCCCGTCGCCGGGGTCGCCGTACACTGACCGCATGGTGGACGTGGAGCTGACACTCGTGGGCAAGCCGGGCTGTCATCTCTGCGACGACGCGCGGACCGTGGTCGAGCAGGTAGTCGCCGATCTGGGCGGCGAGGCGTCGGTCGCCGTCTCGGAGGTGTCGATCCTCGACGATCCCGAGCTGCACGAGCGCTTCGTCGAGGAGATCCCGGTGGTGCTGATCGACGGGCGCGTGCACACCTTCTGGCGGGTCGATCCCGCGCGGCTCCGGCGGGCCCTCCTCGATCGCGGGTGAGCTTCGACCGGGCCGTCCGGACGGAAGCACGACCGCGACGTCCCTCTGACGGGGGACGGGACGGCTCGCGATAGCTCGCCTCTCGCCCTTACCCTCGTGAGGGGGGAGTGCGCTCCTCCGTGCGCGGACGCAGATCGTCGCCCGTGGAGGAAGGAACCGCCATGCCGTCATCCCGCCGACTCGCCCTGCCCGCCGCCGCTCTCGCGGCGCTCGTGCTCGGCCTGGCCCTCCCCGGAGCGGCCGTCGCGGCACCCTCCGCCTCGACGGTCTCGACCACGGTCGAGCAGCCGGCCGCGACGACAATCCCCGGCGTACCGGAGGATCCCGAGCAGCCGGGCGACGGCGGCTCCGACCCCGTTCCCGGCGTCCCCGAGGAGCCCTCCGTTCCCGGAGTGCCCGAGGAGCCGGCAGAACCCGAGCAGCCCGCGCCCGTCGACCCCGCCCCCGTGGACCCCGCGCCGGTCGATCCGGCACCGGTCGACCCCGCGCCCCAGCAGCCGAGCCAGCCCTCCACCGGCGGCGGATCCACTGGCGGCGGATCGACCGGCGGCGGCGGCCAGCAGGGCGGCTCCGGCGGCGGCCAGCCCTCCACCGGCGGCGGATCGTCCTCCGGCGGCTCCGGCTCCGGCGGCGGCACCTCTGGCGGCGGCACCTCCACCGGCGGAGGGACGTCCGGCGGCACCTCCGGCGGCGGCACCACCTCCGGCACCACCACGTCCGGCACCGCCGGCTCCTCCGGTGCGGGCGCCGTCACTCCGGCGGCGTCGGCCCCCGGACGCACCGAGCTCGGCACCTCGACCGAGGGCGCGAAGCCGGCGGCCGGTGCCGCGACCGCGGACGTCTTCCTCACCCGCGAGCTCGCCGTCCAGCCGGAGGCGCTCACCGTCGAGCTCGCCCGGTTCTACGGCGTCGGCTTCTCGTACACCGGCTTCGCCAGCGGCGAGGCCGTCTCCGCGGTCCTCCGCGACCCGAACGGCACCAAGACCCCGCTGACCCTCGAGGCGGGGAGCGGCACCGCGACCGTGCCGACCGCGCTGATCACCAAGTCGGGCGCCTTCACGGTCGACCTCACGGGCGACCAGGGCTCCGCCGCCAAGGTCGTCTTCCGGCTCGCGCCCTCCACCGGCAACGGCCTCCTGCTCGAGCCGCGCGAGCTCGGCGACGGCAGCACCGAGGCGCCCCGCGGCGCCGTCTGGGGCTTCGACGCCGACGAGGAGGTCGCCGTGGGCGCCTTCGAGACCTCCGGAGCCCGCGCCGACCTGGCCGCCGGCGACGTCGCCGTGCAGTCCGACTCCATCGGCTGGGCCGAGCTGGCGCTGGGCGACGCGGTCGTCGCCGACCCCGACCCCTCCGTCTACTGCGTCGTCGCCTTCGGTCGCGAGTCGCACCGCACGGCAGCCGTGACCGTCTCCTACCGTGACAGCGACACCACGGCCGCACCGTGGGAGGCGCAGCAGGTCTGCGGCACCGCGATCAGCGCCGCGCGCACCGCCTTCCTCAGCACGGCCGCCTCGGCGGGACCGGCCGGCATCACACCGACCACCGCGCTGATGATCGGCGGCGGCGCGGTCGCCGCGTCGCTCGTCGCCTGCGCGGCCGTCCTGGTCGTGATGCGCCGCCGGCGCATGAACACGGACCTCTTCATCGGCGGACCGCTGCCGCGCACGCAGAGCGACTGACGCGTCCGGAGGACGAGGGAAGGCCCGCGGGACGCGATCCCGCGGGCCTTCCCTCGTCCTCTCCCGGCGCTCAGCGGGCCGCGGTGAAGCGGAGGAGGATCGTCCGCGCCTCCGGCCGCAGCTGGAAGTCGGGCCACACGTCCGGACCGCACGCGCGGGAGCCCAGGCCGTGCTGGGCGGCGTCGATCACGAGGACCGCGCGCTCCGACTCCGGCAGCTCGTGCGGGTGCGCGGCGGCCGTGATCTCCTGCGGCGTGTGCCGCGCCAGGGTGAAGCCGGGAAGGCGCCAGTGCAGGTCGCGCGCGGCTTCGATGCGGAGCCGGGGCGAGCCCGCCTCCGTCAGCGTCAGCTCGCGCACGCTGCTGCGGTGACCGCTCTCCTGCGGGCGGGCGTACGGAGTCGTCAGCCGGTCCATCTCCGCCGTGAAGCGCCCCACCCGCGCGGCCCGGAGGCTGTCGGGGTAGGACTCGAGCGGGCCGGTGCCGAACCACTCCGCGCCGTCGATCGACGCGGGCATGTCGATCCGGATGCCCAGCCGCGGCCAGAAGGAGTCCCAGCCCCGGGTCGGCACGAGGTCGACGCGGAGGACCGTGCTCTCCCCGTCGACGCTCCAGCGCTCCTCCATCAGGAGTCCCGCATCGAGGTCCGCGGCCGAGAAGCGGGTCACGCGGCGGAGCCCGGCGGAGGTGTCCACCTCCTGCACGCGGCCGACCAGGCGGTCGAGTCCGGCCTCGCGCCAGCGGGCGGCGGAGGAGGGGGCCGGCATCCCGCGGCCGTCGCCGTCGTACGGGTCGCCGGTGACGTAGCCGGGGAAGCCCGCGCCCTCGTCGTTGTCGGTCGGGGCGCGCCAGAGCTCGGCGCGCGGTCCGTCGACGGGCAGGCCGGCGAGGGAGGCGAGCCGGCCGTCGCGGAACCGCGCGACTCCGAGCGCGCCGCCCTCGAGGGGCGGAGCGGCGCGGACGGCGCGGGTCCACGCGGGCACCGCCGACGGCGCGGCGAGGAGGTGCTGACCGGTGGAGAGCACGTGGCCCTCCTCCGCCCAGGCGGTCGAGGCGTCGAGGACCGCGTCGACGGTGAGCCAGGTCTCGCCGCCGGGGCGCACCTCGAGCGGGGGGAGCTCCACGTGCACGGCGTCGCCGGCCGCGATGACCGGGGCGTCGAGCACTCCCTCCGCGGTGACGCGCCCGTCCCGCTCGACCCGCCACGCGAAGCGCAGATCGGCGGTGGAGGCGTCGTGCCGGCGGTTCTCGATGACGACGCCGTCGCCGCGGACCGTGAGGCGCACCGGAGCGACGATCTGCTTCCACTCGAACAGGCCCGGGCTGGGCGTGCCGTCGGAGAGCACCATGCCGTCCATCACGAAGTTGCCGTCGTGCACCACCTCGCCGAAGTCGCCGCCGTACGCGTAGTACTCGACGCCCTCCGGCGTGCGCGCCCGCAGGCCGTGGTCGCGCCACTCCCAGACGAAGCCGCCGTGCAGCCGCGGGAAGCGGTCGACGAGGTCCTCGTACTGGTCGATCGCTCCCGGGCCGTTGCCCATCGCGTGCACGTACTCGCAGAGCAGGAAGGGCTTGGAGCGCTGCCGAGCGGACTCGCCGGGGGAGCAGCCGAGGAGCGGAGTGAGCGAGCCGTCGGTGCCGATCCGCTCGGTCTCGGGGATCGAGGAGTACATCCGCGAGTACACGTCGGTGTAGGCGCCGGTGTAGTCGCCCTCGTAGTGGACGGGGCGCTCCGGGTCGCGGCCGTGCACCCAGGCGGACATCGCGGCGAGATTCGCGCCGGTGCCCGCCTCGTTGCCGAGGGACCAGAGCACGATGCTGGGGTGGTTCTTGTCGCGCTCGACGGTCCGCTCGATGCGGTCGAGGTAGGCCTCGCGCCAGGCGGGGTCGTCGCTGGGGTTGCCCGCCCAGCCGACCCGCTCGAAGCCGTGGGTCTCGAGATCGCACTCGAGGACCACCCAGAAGCCGAGCTCGTCGGCGAGGTCGAGCAGACGGGGATGCGGCGGGTAGTGGCTGGTGCGGATGGCGTTCACGTTGAAGCGCTTCATCATCGCGAGGTCCTCGCGGGCGGAGTCCTCGTCGAACGCTCGACCGCGGTCGGGGTGCGTCTCGTGGCGGTTGACTCCGTGGAAGACGACGCGCTCGCCGTTGACCAGGAAGCGGTCGCCGCGGATCTCGACCGTGCGGAAGCCGAGCCGCAGCGAGACCGTCTCGCCGGCTGAGGCGAGCGTCGCGTCGTAGAGGCGCGGAGCCTCCGCCGACCACGGCTCGACCTCGGGCACCTCGATCGCGGCGATCTCCTCCGCCGAGGCCCAGACCGTTTCGATCCCGAGCCCGGGCACGCGCAGCGTCAGCGGGAACGCGTCGGCCGCGGCGGTCACCTCCGCCTCGATGCGGCCCGCGCCGCCGGCGAAGGAGGAGCGCAGCCACACGTCCTCGATCCCGCCGACGGGGCGCGCGAGCAGGTGCACCGAGCGGAAGATCCCCGGCAGCCACCACTGGTCCTGGTCCTCCACGTAGCTCGAGGCCGACCACTGGTGCACGCGGACCACGACGAGGTTCTCGCCCGGGCGGACGACGCCGGTGGCGTCGAACTCCTGCGCGAGCCGGCTGCCGGACCCGATGCCGATCTCGACGCCGTTGACCCAGACGCGGTAGCGGGACTCGACCCCGTCGAAGCGCAGGACGACCGCCCTGGCGGAGTCCCACTCCTCCGGGACCACGACGGTGCGGCGGTAGTCGCCCGTCGGGTTCGCGTCCGGAACGAACGGCGGCTCGGTCGGGAACGGGAACTGCACGTTCGTGTAGGCCGGCAGTCCGTAGCGCCCGTCGCCCTGCAGCACCCAGTGCGAGGGCACCGGCATCAGATCCCAGCCGGAGTCGTCGAACGACTCGTCCCCGACGGCGTCCACGCCCTCGCCCTCCGGCAGCACGCCGGCGCCGCCCGGGGTCCCCGGAGCGGCGGGGAGCAGGCGGAAGCGCCACTCCCCGTCCAGCGGGAGCGCAGGGGCGTCGGTGTGCAGCCACGAGCGGGGGGCCCGGCGGCGGCCGGAGCCCGGTCCGGTGTCCGTCAGGTAGTGGGAGGTCGTCGGGGGAGTCGTCACTTCACGGAGCCTTCCGTCAGGCCGCCGCGCCAGAAGCGCTGCAGCACGATCATGGCGATGGCGAGCGGGATGATCGACAGCAGGACGCCGCCGGTCGTCAGCTCGTAGAACTCGGGCAGGCGGTCGACCTGTCCGAGCCAGTTGTTCAGTCCCAGTGTGATCGGGAACAGGTTCGTGTCCGAGAGCATCACCAGGGGCAGGAAGTAGTTGTTCCAGATCCCGACCAGCTGGAAGAGGAACACGGTGACCAGCGCGGGAGTCAGGATGCGCAGCCCGAGCGTGTGGAAGATCCGCAGCTCCCCGGCGCCGTCGATGCGCGCCGCCTCGATGATCGCGGTGTCCACCGTCGCCTGAGCGTAGATCCGGCAGAGGAACAGCCCGAACGGCGAGACGAGCGAGGGGATCAGCACGCTCCAGTAGGTGTTCGCGATGCCCATCTGGCTGAAGAGCAGGAACAGCGGCAGAGCGGTCGCGGTGCCCGGCACCAGGACGCCCGCGAGGATCGTCCCGAACACGAGCCTGCTGCCGCGGAACTCGTACTTGGCCAGCGCGTAGCCGCCCGCCGCGGCGAGGTAGGTCGCGAGCAGGGCGCCCACTCCGGCGTAGAGGACGGAGTTGAGGAACCAGCGGACGAAGATGCCGTCGCCGTAGGTCAGCACCTGCGTCAGGTTGTCCCAGAGCGCGAACGTCGGGGCGAACCAGAAGCCGTAGGTGGCGAAGAGGTCCTCGGTCGTCTTGGTCGCCGCGACGACGACCCAGTAGACGGGGATGAGGAAGTAGACCGCCACGACGACGAGGATCGCGGTGACGATGATGGTCGAGGCGCGGTTGCGGCCGGCCGAGCGGTCGGGCCCGCGTCCGGCCTTCACGGGGCGGTCGGCGGTGACGACTCCGGTGGTCGTGGTCGGCGGGGTCTCGGTGCGGCTCATGACGACCTCCTGTTCGAGATCGAGAGGAACGTGAAGGAGAGCAGGAACGCGACCAGCGCGATCAGGACGGCCTGGGCGGCGGCGACGTTGTAGTCGTTGTAGGCGAAGGCCGTGGTGTACGCGCTGAGGTTCGGCGTGTACTGGCTGTCGATCGCCGGAGCGACCGTCTTCAGCACCTGCGCCTCGGCGAACAGCTGGAGCGTTCCGATGATCGAGAAGATCGTCGTCAGCACCAGCGCGGGGCGGATGAGCGGCAGCTGGATGCTGCGGGCGACGCGCCAGGTGGAGGCGCCGTCGACCTTCGCCGCCTCGTAGAGCTCGACCGGGATCGCCTTGAGCTGGGCGACGATGATCAGCATGTTGTAGCCGGTGTAGCTCCAGAGCGAGATGTTCGCGATCGACCAGAGCACCGTGTCCGCACCGAGGAAGTCGGGCTGGAGCCCGACCACGTTCGCCGCGTCGATGAGCGGGCTGAGGCCGGGCACGTAGAGGAACGACCACAGGATCGTCGCGATCACTCCGGGCACTCCGTAGGGGAGGAAGTAGGCCGCCCGGAAGAAGCCGGGGAACTTCGCCGACGCCGACTCGAGCATCAGCGCGAGGACGGTGCAGAGGGCGATCATCACCGGCACCTGGACGATGCCGAAGAGGAACATCCGCCCGATGGAGGCGATGAAGTTGCCGTCGGCGAGGGCCTGCGCGTAGTTGTCGAAGCCCGCGAACCCGCTGGTGACCCCGGCCTCGCCGAAGAGGCCGGAGCGCGTCACCTTCGTGAAGCTGGAGCCGACGGCGACGACGATCGGGACGATGAACGTGAGGACGAACAGGGCCAGGAAGGGTCCGAGGAGGATCCACGGGGCGCGGGCGACCGCGCGGCTGCGCCGGGGCGCGCCCGGCGTCCGCGTGGTGGCCGCGACCGCGGCGGCGGCGGGGGAGGTCGTGGTGGTCATGCGGAGGCCCTCCTGATGCTCAGGCCCTTGTTCTCGAAGACCGTGATGATCTGCTGCTCCGCCTCGGCGACCGCGTCCACGAGCGAGAGCCCGGACGCCTTCTTCCGGAAGCCGTCGCTGAGGATGTTGAAGGACTGCTGCGTGACGGGCCACCAGGACCAGTCCGGGTTCTGCTCCTTCGATGCGGGCACGAGGACGTCCTCGTTGTAGTTCTGCCCGCTGAAGAAGTCGCTCGGACCCTTGCGGGCCGTGCCGATCTCGCCGACCGCGGGAGACCAGCCGATGCCGCTGTTGGCGATCATCGCGTCGATGCCCTCCTGCGTGGTGGTCATCCAGACGGCGAACTCGATCGCCTCCTCCGGGTGCTTGCTGCTCGAGAACACCGCCGCGGTCGATCCGCCGAGGAAGCTCGAGCCGAAGCCGGTGTCGCCCCAGACGGGCATGGGAGCCGCGCGCCACTTGCCCGCGCCTCCGCTGACCCCCTCGATCAGGGCGTCGCCCCAGCTGCCGGTGGCGCAGGAGGCGATGCCGCCCTTCGCCGCGGCCGCGAACCACGCGGGGGAGTAGGCGCCGTAGCCGGTCTGCACCAGGTCCTGGTCGATGGCCGTGTCGAAGAAGGAGGCGACGCGCGTCGTGGCGTCGTCGGTCATGTCGATGACCCAGCCGTCCTCCTCCGGGCGCAGCCACTGCGCGCCGGCCTGCGTCGCGAACGCGGCGAAGACCGAGGCGTCGGCGAGCGGGAAGCAGTCGATGTAGGAGCCGGCTCCGCGCAGCTCCGTCGCCACCGCAGCCCAGTCGTCCCAGGTCGTCGGCGGCTCCGCACCCACCTTCCCGAACACCTCGGGCTGGTAGAAGAGCGCCATCGGGCCGCTGTCCTGAGGGATGCCGTAGACGCCGCCGGTGTAGCTGACCTGGCCCCAGAGCGTGGGGTCGTACAGGTCGCGGTACTGCTCGACGCCGTACCGGGTGAGGTCGACCAGGCCGTTGACGAGCATGAACTCGGGGACGGAGCGGATCTCGACCTGGCCGAGGTCCGGCCCGCCGCCCGCGGCGAGGGCCGAGTAGAGCTTCTGGTACCCGCCCGCGTTGCCGCCGGGGATCCAGACGGCCTCGACCTGGATCTCGGGGTGCGAGGCGTTCCAGACGTCGCAGACCTTCTGCAGGTCCTTCAGCCAGCCCCAGTACTGCAGGCGGACCGGGCCGGTGGCCGGGGCGATCGTCGGCGCCGTGTTGACCGAGACGGTGCCCGGTGTCGCGCAGGCCGTCAGGCTCCCGAGTGCCGCGGTGCCGAGACCGGCGGCGATGAGCTGTCTCCGGGTGAACGGATGCATCTTCCCTCACTTCGTCGTGGTGGAGAGCCGGGGAGTCTCACCCGGCGATGATCGGGACGCTACCACGAATTCGAGTAGGTACTCGAAATTGGCGGCACTGCTCCTCCGCCGCCGCTACGCTGGCCGTTCGAGGGGCACGGCGAGGCGCCTCCAGTGCGGAGGAGGGGTCGATGGCGGAGGCGACGAGGCGACGTGGCCCGTACGCGAAGTCGGCCGAGCGCCGCCGCGCCATCATCGAGGCCGCCCACCAGGTCTTCGCCGCACGGGGCTACGCCCGCGGCTCCCTCCAGGAGGTCGCCGACCGCGTCGGGCTCAGCCAGACGAGCCTCCTGCACTACTTCCCGTCGAAGACCGACCTGCTCTTCGCGGTCCTCGAGCACCGCGACCTGATCACGGGCGACGGTTCCTCGCCGCCGGACCCGGAGGAGGGGCTGGTCGCCGGCATCCTGCGGCAGACCCGCTACAACGAGACGGCGCCCGGAGTGATCGAGCTGTACGCCGTGCTCTGCGGCGAGTCGACGACGCAGGAGCACCCGGGGCGCGACTTCTTCGCCGCGCGGTTCCGCCGGCTCCGCAGCGAGTACACGGCCGAGCTGCGCGAGCTCCAGGCCGCCGGGCGCCTGCGCGAGGGGTCCGATCCGGAGCGGGTGGCGGCGTCGATCATCGCGCTCTGGGACGGCGTGCAGCTGCAGTGGCTGCTCGAGCGCGACGCGGTGGACATGGTGGCGTGCCTGGCCGACTACCTCGACCTCGTGGTGCTGCCGGCTCCCTAGCCGCTGGCGCAAGGAAACCCCGGCCCGTCGAGGGGACCCGCCGTCCGCGGCGGTCTCGATGGTCCGGGGCTCCCTCGACCGTGGTGCGCGCCTAGGGCAGCAGGCGGGTCGGGCCGCGGAACAGGTAGGTGACCTCGCGGAGGTTCGCCTGGTTCAGCATCAGCATGATCACGCGCGAGAGGCCCATGCCGAAGCCGCCGTGCGGCGGGACGCCGTAGCGGAAGAAGTCGAGGTAGAACTCGAGCTCCTCCGGGTCCAGGCCCTTCTCGCGGGCCTGCTCGACGAGGACGTCGACGCGGTGCTCGCGCTGCGCTCCGGTCGAGATCTCGACGCCGTTGTAGATGAGGTCGTAGCTGTTGGTGATCGTCCCGTCGCCCTCGCGGCGCATGTGGTAGAACGGCCGGATGCTCGACGCGTAGTCGGTGAGGAACACGAAGTCGTGCCCGAACTCCTCCTGCACGTAGGCCGCGATGCGGCGCTCGCCCTCGGGGTCCATGTCGTCGTCGGCGCGGGGCACCTCGTAGCCGCGCTCGGCGACGATGCGCTTGGCCTCGGCGAGCGGGATGCGCGGGAACGGCGTGGTCGGGACGGTCAGGTCGATGTCGAAGAGCGCCTTGACCTCGGCGCCGTGCTTCTCGACGACGGCGGTGAGGCCGGCGACCATCAGCTGCTCGTGCAGCTCCATGACGTCCTCGTGCGAGTCGATCCAGGAGACCTCGGCGTCGACGCTCGTGAACTCGGTCGCGTGACGCGAGGTGAAGCTGGGGTCGGCGCGGAAGGCGGGGCCGACCTCGAAGACCTTGCCGAAGCCGGCGGGCTGCGCCATCTGCTTGAAGAACTGGGGGCTCTGCGCCAGATAGGCCTTCGTCTCGAAGTACTCGACCTCGAAGAGCTCGGCCCGCGACTCCGAGGCGCTCGCCATGAGCTTCGGGGTGTGGATCTCGATGAAGTCGTGCTCGATCCAGTACGTGCGCAGCGCGTGCTCGAACGTGGTCTGCACACGGGCGATGAGGTTCTGCTCGGGACGGCGCAGGTCGAGGAAGCGCCAGTCCATGCGCTTGTCGATGCCGGAGTCGGGCGCGATCGGCGCCTCCGGGATCGACGCGGCGACGACCTCGAGCGTCTCGAGCTTGACCTCGATGCCGCCGAGCTTCACGCGCTCGTCGTGCTTGAGCGCGCCGGTGACGGTGATGAAGGAGCCCTGGGCGAGGCCGGAGATCTCCTCGGTAATAGCGAGGCGCGCAGCCGACGCGTCGTCGCCCTCGACGGCCTCGCGCACGGCCGGGTTCACCAGCTGCACGGCACCCGACTCGTCGCGCAGGACGACGAACTGCACCTTCTTCTGGTCGCGCACGGTCTCGACCCAGCCGGACACGCGGACGGGTCCGTCCTCGAGCGCGGCGAGCTTCTTGACAGTGGTTCGGGGGAGGCGGGTCTCGTCGGTCACGGTAGGGGAGTCTACTCGGGGGCCGCCGGGCGGCGACGGGTAGCGTCGGAGCATGAGCACCGCACTGATCACCGGCGCGTCCTCCGGCATCGGCCTCGCCTTCGCCCGGGCGTTCGCGCGCCGCGGCTGGAGACTCGTCCTCGTCGCCCGCAGCGAGCAGCGCCTCCAGGAGGCGGCGGCCGGACTGCGCGGCCTCGGCGCCGCGGCGGTCGAGGTCCTGCCCGCCGACCTCGGCGACCGCGAGCAGGTCGAGCAGGTGCGAGCGCGGCTCGTCGATCCGGCCCGGCCCGTCCGCGTCCTCGTCAACAACGCCGGCTTCGGGATCGACGGGACCTTCGCCGAGCCGGACGTCGCCGCTCAGGACCACGCCTTCGAGGTGATGGTGCGCTCGGTCGCCGTGCTCTCGGGTGCGGTGGCCGAGGCGATGGCCACCCGCGGCCGCGGCGCGATCCTCACGGTGTCGAGCGTCGCGGGCTTCGTGCACCTCGGCCCCTACTCCGCGGTGAAGGCGTGGGCGACCGCCTTCGCGCAGTCGCTGGCCGTCGAGCTGCGCGGCACCGGCGTCCGCTCGGCCGCGCTCTGCCCGGGCTGGGTGCGCACCGAGTTCCACGAGCGGGCGGCGATGGACACCTCCTCCATCCCCTCCTTCCTCTGGCTCGATGCGGACGCGGTGGTGGAGGAGTTCCTCCGCGACGTCGCGCGCGGCTCCGTCGTCTCGGTGCCGTCGGTGCGCTTCGGAGTCCCGATGGCCGTGGTGCGGCACCTGCCCGGACCGCTCGTGCGGCGGCTGTCGGCGGCGGTCTCGGCGCGGCGCTGAGGCTCCGCTCAGGTCCGGCTCAGGCGACCCTTTTCCCGGCGTTCCCCCACGCCGCGTTCCGTACACTTGACGCTCGTGGTTGCCGATCAGATCCATCTCGTGCGGCACGGCGAGGTGTTCAACCCCGACCGGGTCCTCTACGGGCGACTCCCGAACTTCCGGCTCTCGGACCTGGGCCATCGCATGGCGCGCTCCGCGGCGGACGACCTGCTCGAGCGCAAGCGCCACGTCACCGCGCTGATCGCCTCGCCGCTCCAGCGCACGCAGGAGTCCGCGCAGCCGATCTCGCAGGCGTTCGAGCTCGAGATCCGCACCGATGAGCGGGTGATCGAGCCGAGCAACCGCTTCGAGGGGAAGTCCCTTGCCGCGCGCAGCTCCGCCCTGCGGAACCCCAAGCACTGGCCCTGGCTCCGCAACCCCTTCGAGCCCAGCTGGGGCGAGCCGTACCTCTCCATCTCGGCGCGGATGTACGCGGCGATCGAGTCGGCGTGGGAGAGCACGGAGGAGGGCGACGCCGCGATCGTCAGCCACCAGCTCCCCATCTGGACGGTCCACCGCGCCCTCGCCGGCGAGCGCCTCTTCCACGATCCGCGCAATCGCCGCTGCGCGCTCTCGAGCATCACGACCCTCGAGCGCCGCGGCGACGGCTTCGTCGAGGTCGGCTACTCCGACCCGGCCGCCGGCCTGCAGGGCCTGGCCACCGACGTGGGAGCGGTCTGATGCGCCGGACGGGGCGGCTCAGCGCCGCGGGCGTCCTCGCGCTGGCCGCCGCGCTCGCGCTGACGGGCTGCTCCGAGGATCCGCTCGCCGACCAGTACCGCAACGGCAGCAACAAGGGCTACATCTCGGGGGACGGCACCGTCACCGAGATCGCCGCCGCCGACCGGGACGACCCCATCGTCTTCTCCGGCACCGACGAGACCGGCGCCACCATCGACTCCGCCGACCTCGCCGGGCAGGTCGTCGTCGTCAACTTCTGGTACGCCAGCTGCGCCCCGTGCCGCGCCGAGGCCGCGGACCTCGAGACGGTGAACACGGAGTTCGCCGACAAGGGCGTGTCGTTCGTCGGCGTCAACGTACGCGACCAGGCCCCCACCGCGGCCGCCTTCGCCGAGACCTTCGGGCTCGGCTACCCCTCCATCGTCGACACCGACTCGTCGGTGCAGCTCGCCTTCACCGGCACCGTTCCGCCGAACGCCGTGCCCACGACGCTCGTCCTCGACAGGGAGGGGCGCGTCGCGTCGCGCATCCTCGGCCAGCTCCAGGAGGCGTCGATCCTCTCGACCCTCGTGGGCGACACGCTCGCCGAGGGGCAGTAGCGGCGTGGGCGACATCGTCGTCAGCGGTCAGCTCCTGCTGGCCGTGCCGATCGCGCTCCTGGCCGGGCTCGTGTCCTTCGCGTCGCCCTGCGTGCTCCCGCTGGTGCCCGGCTACCTCGCCTACGTCGGCGGATTCACCGACGCCGACGAGCGTGCGGCCCGCGGACGCCGCCGGGTCGTGCTGGGCGTCCTCCTCTTCGTGCTCGGATTCTCGCTGGTGTTCGTCCTCTACGGTGCGGCGGCGGGCACGGTCGGCTTCTGGCTGCGCCAGTACACCGACCTGATCACCCGCGTCCTCGGGCTCGTCGTGATCGCGATGGGGCTCGTCTTCATCGGCCAGTTCTCGTTCCTCCAGCGCACGCTCCGGCCCGGGATCCGTCCCGCCACCGGGCTGATCGGAGCGCCGCTGCTCGGCATCGTCTTCGGCGTCGGCTGGACGCCCTGCCTCGGCCCGACGCTGAGCTCGATCCTCGCCCTCAGCTACGGCGTGGGCTCGCCCTGGCGCGGCGCCCTCCTCGCCCTGGTCTACTGCCTCGGCCTCGGCATCCCCTTCCTCCTCGTCGCCTTCGGCTTCAGCTGGGTGACCAGCACGCTCGCCTTCGTGAAGCGCCACATCCGGGTGGTCAACATCCTCGGCGGCGCCGCCCTCGTCCTGATCGGAGTCCTGATGGTCACGGGCATCTGGAACACCCTCGTCTACGGATCCCTCTCGGCGGTGATCGATGGCTTCCAGCCGGCGATCTGAGCCCGAGGAGAGCACGCGCCGCCCCGACGAGGCCGCACAGCGGAGGACGGACGCCTCCTTCCGCCCCGCCGACCACTACGACTCCGACGGCACCGTCACGCAGCCGGCGCTCGGGTTCACCGGCTGGCTCCGCTGGATGTGGCGCCAGCTCACCAGCATGCGCACGGCGCTGTTCCTCCTGCTGCTGCTGGCGATCGCGGCGGTCCCCGGATCGCTCGTGCCGCAGCGCTCCTCCGACCCCAACGGCGTGACCCAGTACTTCGTCGACAACCCCGACCTCGCGCCCCTGCTCGACAGGGTGCAGGCGTTCGACACCTACACCTCCGCCTGGTTCTCGAGCATCTACCTGCTGCTGTTCATCTCCCTGATCGGCTGCATCGTCCCGCGCACGCGCCACCACTTCCAGGCGATGCGGTCGCGCCCGCCGCGCACCCCCGCGCGCCTGCAGCGCCTCGCCGGCTACACCGTCCGCGAGGTCGAGGGCGCGACGGAGGAGGAGGCCGTCGCCTCCGCCCACTCCGTCCTGCGCCGGGCGGGCTACCGCGTCGAGCGCTACGACGACCCGCGCGGCCGCTGGTCGAGCGTCTCGGCCGAGCGCGGCTACCTCCGCGAGACCGGCAACCTGGTCTTCCACTCCGCCCTGGTCGGCATCCTCGTCGCCGTCGGAATGGGCGGCGGATTCGGCTACAGCGGGCAGCGCGTGCTGGTCGAGGGCTCCCAGGGGTTCGCGAACAACCTCGCGGCCTACGACTCCTTCAACCCCGGCCGCTTCTTCGACAGCAGCCAGCTCGACCCGTACCAGCTGACCCTCGACAGCCTCGACGTGAAGTACGAGGAGCAGAACCAGTCGGCGCTCGGCCAGCCCGTCGACTTCACCGCGAACGTCACGACCTCCGAGCGCGGCGGGGGCACCGAGGACCGCACGATCAAGGTCAACGACCCGCTCGCGATCGGCGGCACGAACGTCTACCTCCTCGGCAACGGCTACGCCCCGACGATCACGGTCCGCGACCCCTCGGGCCGGGCGATCTTCACCGACTCGGTGCCGTTCCTCCCGCAGGACGCGAATCTGACCTCCGTCGGCGTCGTGAAGGTGCCGGACGGGCTCTCCGAGCAGCTGGGCCTCACCGGCTTCTTCTACCCGACGCAGGACACGCTGGCCTCCGGGGCGTCGACCTCGATCTTCCCCGACCTGCAGTACCCCGTGCTCTCGCTGAACGTCTTCGCGGGCGACCTCGGCCTCGACGGGGGAGTGCCCACGTCCGTCTACGTGCTCAACACCGACTCGCTGACCCGGCTCACCGGCGGCACCACCGGCGTCGCGCCGATCACCCTCAAGCCCGGCGACACGGCCGAGCTCCCGAACGGGCTCGGCAGCGTGACCTTCGACAACACGGGCGCCGACCCCACGCGGATCGGCACCGACAGCGTCAAGCGCTTCGCCTCGTTCGACATCCACCACGACGCGACCCAGGGCTGGGTGCTGCTCTTCGCGATCCTCGTGCTCGCCGGACTCCTCACCTCGCTGTTCGTCCCGCGGCGCCGCGTGTGGGTGAAGGCGACCGCCCAGGACGACGGCGGCCTCCTCCTCGAGTACGCGGGACTCGCCCGCGGCGAGGACCCCCAGCTGGTGCGCGCCGTTCGGACGATCGCCGACCGGCACGCCCCGCTCGACTGACCCGCCTCCCGGACGCCCCTCCACAGCCGTCGCCCGGCTGGGCAGGGGCCGAGTCTGTGCAAGCGCGAAGGGGCGGGCGGGGCGGCGAGCGATTACCCTGAGGAGGTGATCGCGACCCTCTCGCAGTACTCGGTGCTGTGCCTCTCCTCCGCCATGGGCATCTACGCCATGGCGTTCGTCTTCTTCGCGATCGACCTCGCCCGCCGCGCCTCCCTGGCCGACGGCGAGTCGATCGAGGTCGTCCAGGAGGCGGAGCGCGTCGCCTCCGCGGCCGCCGCCGACCGCGCGGCCAGCGGCAAGGCCACCGTCGCCGCCGCCGGCTCCGGACGCACCGCGACGCTCTCCCGCATCGGCAGCCGCGTCGAGGACGAGGTCTACCGCGCCCCCGCCCGCTCGAAGACCATGCGCATCGGGTTCTCGCTCACGCTCCTCGGCTTCGTGCTCCACCTCGGCGCGACCGTGCTCCGCGGCGTCGCCGCCGGCCGCGTCCCCTGGGCGAACATGTACGAGTTCTCGATGACCGGGACGCTCATCATCATCGGCGTCTTCCTCGCCGTCCAGCTGCGCTGGGACCTCCGCTTCCTCGGAGCGTTCATCACCGGCCTCGTCCTGGTGCTCCTCGGCATCGCGACCGTCAACTACTACGTCGCCGTCGTCCCGCTCCCGCCGGCACTCCAGTCCTACTGGCTGGTCATCCACGTGCTCGTCGCGATCCTCGGCACCGCGTTCTTCGCCCTCGGCTTCGCGCTCTCGGTCACCCAGCTTCTCCAGGCCCGCCGCGAATCCTCCGGTGACAGCCCCCGCTCGGTCCTCCGCTTCCTGCGCACCCTGCCCAGCTCCCTCACCCTCGAGAACCTCGCCTACCGCGTCACGATCCTCGGCTTCATCCTCTGGACCTTCACGCTCATCGCCGGCGCCGTCTGGGCCGAGAAGGCCTGGGGCCGCTACTGGGGCTGGGACACCAAGGAGGTCTGGACCTTCATCATCTGGACCATCTACGCCGGCTACATCCACGCCCGCGCCACCCGCGGCTGGCGCGGCACCCCCTCCGCCTGGCTCGCCATCGTCGGCTTCGCCGCCGTCATGTTCAACTTCGGCGTCGTCAACGTGTTCTTCAAGGGACTCCACGCCTACTCCGGCCTCGACACCGGCATGTGATCGGCGGGGCCTGGCGGGGCCGCTCGCGGCGTTGTCGGCGACGAACGTAGCTCCCGCTACGCCCGACGCCTCCGCCTTGCGATCGACCCCACCAGGCCCCGCCGACCGCCCACCAGGACACGCTTTGAGGACGGCTCCGCTTCGCGGTCGCCGCGGGGGCCTCCGCTTCGCGGTCGGGTCTGGCCGGGCTCCGCTTCGCGATCGGGTCCGGGTGGGCTCCGCTACGCGGTCGGGTTCTGATCAGCTGCGCTTCGCGGCAGGGCCGGGGGACGGCGGCCGACGGGACATGCTGATCGAGTAGCGAGCAGCGCGTGTATCGAGATCCTGTGGCGCGAACGCGCGGAGCGAGTCGGTCGAGTTCCCGCAGATCGACGCGCATGGGCGGTGCTTGCTGGTCGAGTAGTGCGCGGAGCGGGCGTGTCGCGCATAGGGGGCATGGACGGGCTGCGGGCGGATCCGTGCCTGTCGAGTGGCTGTGGTGGACGTCGGGGGCGACGGCGGACGGGTCAGGCGGCGGTGACGACGTCGATGAGGTGGGGGGCGAAAGGGGCGTCGAGGGCGAGGACGATGCGGGTGCGGGCGTCGGAGGGATGGACGCCGCGGTAGATGCCTCGGAGGTCGGCGACGGTCTGGCCGCGGCCGGGGCCGTGGGTGGCGTCGACAGTGACGTGGACGCGCGGGGCGGAGGTGAGGGCGACGGCGTCGACGGCGATCGCGGCGGCCATGGGGTCGTGCATGGCAGCGGTGCGCTCGCCGAAGTGGCCGACGTAGAAGTCGAAGTAGAAGTCGAGCGCCTGCCCGATGGCCTGCGCGAGGGGATCGGGCGACGCGAGCAGGACGGCGCGGTCCTCCTCCGTCAGCAGGTGCCGCATGGTCACGTCCAGGGGCACGAGCGTGAGATCCCAGTCGGCCGCGACGACCTCGGCGGCGGCCGCAGGGTCATGCCAAATGTTGGCCTCCGCCACGGCGGTCACGTTGCCGGGGACCAGCGCGGCTCCGCCCATCACGGTCACCGAGTGGACGAGGGACGCGATCTCCGGGTGCGCACGGAGGGCGAGCGCGAGATTCGTCAGCGGGCCGATCGCGACCAGCCGCAGCTCGCCCTCGTGCTCACGAGCGAGACGGAGGAGGAGGTCGGCCGGATCCTCGTCGACCGGCTCGCCGCCCTCGGGCAGCGCGACCCCGCCGATGCCGTCGTCGCCGTGCACGTGCGGAGATCCGCCGGCGTAGTCCTCCTCGAGGAAGTGGTGCGCCCCCACGGCGACCGGCACGTCGTCGCGGCCGGCCAGCGCGAGCAGGCCGAGGCTGTTGACGGCGGCCCGGCGGGCGTCGGTGTTGCCGCTGACCGTGCTGATCCCGACGAGGCGGGCCCGGGGCGAGCGGAGGAGGTACGCCAGGGCGAGCGAGTCGTCGATGCCGGTGTCGCAGTCGAGGAAGACGGGGACGGTCGATGCGCTCACGGTGCTCCGATGCTCGAGGGTGGGGGACGCGTCGGGCACCGGCGGCCGACGCTCCCATTCTGCCGCTCCTCGGACGCGGCGCCCGCCGCCGACGATCAGAGCAGCGCGTAGGAGTCGCGGAGCCGCGCCCGCCACCAGGCGAGCCGCTCCGGCGACACGGCGTGACGGGAGAGGAGCTCCTCCGAGACCTCCACGCGGCCGACGGGGATGCTGCCGTCGACCGGCCGCAGCGGCCGCTCCGTGACGTCCGCGGCGAGGAGGGACGCGGTGCCGAGTCCGCAGTCGAAGGGCAGCTCGGGGAGCGCCGCGGCCAGGGCGGCGCCCATGGCGAGTCCGACCGAGCTGTCGATCGCGCTCGAGACCACCGCCGGCAGCCCCGCCTCGGCGACGAGCGCCAGCGCCCGGCGCGTCCCGCCGAGCGGCTGGGCCTTCACGACCAGCAGGTCCGCGGCACCGGACCGGGCGACGGCGAGCGGATCGGCGGCCTTGCGGACGCTCTCGTCGGCGGCGATCGGGATGCCCATGTACTTCACCCGGTAGCGCAGCTCCGCCAGCTCGTCGACGCTCGCGCACGGCTGCTCGACGTACTCGAGGTCGGACTCCGCGAGGGCGTGGACGGCGTGCTCGGCCTCGTCGAGGTTCCAGCCGCCGTTCGCGTCCACGCGGATCCGACCCTCCGGACCGAGCAGGCGGCGGACCTCGACGACCCGGGCCACGTCGTCGGCCAGCGTCTGGCCGCGCTCGGCGACCTTCACCTTCGCCGTGCGGCAGCCGTGGTAGCTCGCGAGCACGGCGGCGACCTCGTGCGGTGCGACGGCCGGGATGGTCGCGTTCACCGGGATGCGGTCGCGCAGCGGTGCCGGCTGCTCGCTCCAGCCGTAGTCGATCGCCGCCCGGAGCCACGCCGCCGACTCCTCCGCGCCGTACTCGAGGAAGGGCGAGAACTCGGTCCAGCCCTCGGGGCCGCGCACGAGCGCGATCTCGCGGTTGTCGACGCCGCGGAAGCGGGTGCGGAGCGGCAGAGCGACGACGCGGAGTCCCGCGTCGATCTCGCCGAGGGAGGGGAGCGGGGAGGCGGGCACGACGTCGTCCATCCGGCCATTGTCCACCGGCCGGGGCGACGCGGCGGCCACCCGGGCGCAGGAGGTCGGCGACGCGCGCGCAAGCCCCCGGGGTCCCTCCTCCGAGCGCCCGCCGAGGTGCCAGACTGACGAGGCTGCCGTTGGAGTCCGGAGGAGTGCGATGAGCCAGATGCCGATGAGCCCGCCGCCCGCGCCCGCCCCGGGCCCGACGCAGGGCTCCGTACCCTCCCACCGCCCGCTCGGCAGGGGCGCCTGGATCGCGCTGGGCACGAGCCTCCTCGTGGGCGTCGTCTACACCGGCGTGCTCGGCACGCTCGTCGCCGTCGGAGTGGGCGGCGCGCTCGACTCCGCCGCCGGCAGCGCGTCGACGAGCGCTCCGTCCGAGCCGTTCGGCGACCCGACGGACGACCCGTTCGGCAGCGGGGACCCGTCCGATCCGCTCTACGACTACCCCGGCTACCAGGACGGCGACGCCGCGACGATACTCGGCCAGCCGTCCGCGGAGGACGTGCGCGCGAGTGCCGAGCAGGCCGTCGCGGCCGTCGAGGGCGCCGTCCCCGAGGAGTGGACCTCGGCCGACGACGAGTACTACGAGCAGTCGCAGAACGCCTACGGCGGGCCCTCCCTTCTGTACGACTACATCTCGGCGACCGAGTACGCCGCCGCCGACGTCTCGACCGACGCCGACAGGCAGGCGGCGGTCGACCGCTTCACCGCAGCGCTCGCGCCCCTCGGATTCGACGACGTCGAGGTGGCCGACACCCCCGAGGAGTGGTCGGAGGCGGGCTACGAGCTCGACGGCGACCTCTCGGACGAGGAGGCCTCGGCCGCGCTCTGGATCGTCACCGCCCGCTCCTCCGCCGACCTCGTGCCCGCGATCGAGCTGGGCCTCGTCGACCTCGACGCCGATATGACCGGCCTGGTCGCCGACATGCTCGACGGAGTCGGCCTCTCGCCGGACCCGCAGGGCGCGTTCCTGGCGGGGTACGCGAACGGGGTCCTCCAGGACGAGGACCGCGGCGAGTTCACCGACCGCCTCGAGGAGTACGGCGGAGTCGCCACGACCTGACCGGGCGCTACAAGCAAGCTCGTCCGCCCGCAAGCCCGAATCGGCGCACCGCCCGCGCCCTACGGTGAGGGGATGGCTGCACCCCGCTCGACCAGGCCCCTGCGCGACTACGCCGCGATCGGAGACGGTCGCACGGTCGCCCTGATCGCGAAGGACGGCAGCGTCGACTGGATGCCCGTCCCGGACCTCGGCTCCACCCCCGCCTTCGCCGCCCTGATCGACGCCGAGTCCGGCGGCTGCGTCGAGCTCGCCCCCGAGGAGCCCGCCGAGGTCTCGCGCGCCTACATCCGCGACACGAACGTCCTCGAGACCACCTTCACCACCGAGTCGGGCACCGTCCGCGTGACGGACGCGCTCGTCACCGGGATCGCCGGCCGCCTCCCGTGGGCCGAGCTCGCGCGCCGCGTGGACGGTGTCGACGGCGAGGTGCGGATGCGGTGGGCCGTGCGTCCCGGAACGGGACTCGGCCGGTTCTCCCCGTGGATCCAGAACGCCGACGGCCGCTCGCTCATCCGCGCCGGCGACATCACCATCGGCGTCACCGGCCAGGAGCACGGGCCCGACGGCGACGACGCGCCCTCCGGCGCCGGCGACGAGCTGACGGGCTCCTTCGTCGTGACCGCGGGCAAGGACGCCGTGCGGCACGTCCTGGTCGTGTCGGCCACGCACGACGAGCCGCTGCACTTCCCGGTCGCGAAGAACGTCGACCGCGGCATCGACCGCACCATCCGCAGCTGGCAGGACTGGTCGGAGGAGTTCTCCTACGACGGCCCGTGGTCCGAGGCCGTCCAGCGCAGCGCCCTCGCGCTCAAGCTGCTGATCTACTCGCCCACAGGAGCCATCGCCGCTGCCGCGACCACGTCGCTCCCGGAGTCGCCCAACGGCGGCAAGAACTGGGACTACCGCTTCGCCTGGGTGCGCGACGCCGCGTACACGATGCACGCGCTGGTGCGCTTCGGCCTGCGCGAGGAGACGCACGCCGCGCTGTCCTGGCTCCTCCGCACGATCAAGGAGCACGGGCCGGACCTGCACATCTTCTACGGACTCGACGGCTCCATGCCGACCGTCCTGGAGGAGTTCGACGTCCCGGGCTACGCCGGCATCGGCCCTGTCGTCGCCGGCAACGCAGCGCAGAGCCAGCTGCAGCTGGGCGTCTTCGGCGACCTCTTCGACATCTGCCGCATCTACGTCGACGAGGGCAACGTCCTCGACATCCAGACCGGTCGGCTCCTCGCCCGCGTCGCCGACACCACCTGCGACCTGTGGCGGAACCGCGATGCGGGCATGTGGGAGCTGGAGGAGGAGCAGCACTACACCTCCTCGAAGATGGGCTGCTGGCAGGCGCTCGACGCGGCCGTGCACCTGGCGGAGCTCGGCCAGGTCGCGGGCAGCCCCGACCGCTGGCGCTTCGAGCGCGACCGCATCCGCGAGTGGATCGAGGAGCACTGCTGGTCCGAGGAGCTCGGCTCCTACGTGATGTACCCGGGCAGCGAGGAGCTGGACGCCTCGGTGCTCCTGCACGCGCCCAGCGGCTACGAGCGCGGCGAGCGGATGATCTCCACCATCGACGCCCTGGTGAAGGAGCTCGGCCGCGGTGCGCTGCTGTTCCGCTACTCCGGCATGGAGGGCGAGGAGCACCCGTTCGTGGCCTGCTCGTTCTGGCTCGCGTCCGCCCTGGCCTGCGTCGGTCGGCACGACGAGTCGGTCGCCCTGATGGACGAGCTCGTCGCCACGGTCCCGAACGACGTCGGGATCATGTCCGAGATGATCGCGGTCGACGACCTGGCCTTCTGGGGCAACCTGCCGCAGGGGCTCAGCCACCTCGCGCTGATCAACGCGGCCATCACCATCGAGGAGCTGGCGCCGGAGAAGGTCGGCCGCGCGTAACCCCGCCGACGGCGTCCGCGCAACCCGTTGAGGGCCGGCTCCGAGGGGCGTAGACCAGTACCACCCCCTCGCACCGCACCCACAAGGAGCACCTCAGCATGGATCTCGGCATCAGCGGCCGCATCGCCCTCGTCACCGGAGGCGACTCCGGCATCGGCCTGGCCACGGCGCAGCTCCTCCTCGCCGAGGGCGCGACCGTCGTGATCACCGACAAGGACCAGGCGGAGCTCGACCGGGCGGCGGCCGGGCTCGACGCTCCGGAGGGCCGCCTGCACGCCTTCGCCGCCGACGTCACCAGCACGGAGCAGCTCGCCGAGCTGCACCGCCGCGTGGCCGGAGCGGTCGGCGCGATCGACATCCTCGTGCAGTGTGCCGGAGTCACGGGGGCGCAGGGCCTCTTCCACGAGATCGACGACGAGGGCTGGACCAGCACCCTCGAGGTCGACCTGCTCGGCCCCGTGCGGCTCGTGCGCGAGTTCCTCCCCGACCTCCGCACCGGAGGCTGGGGCCGGCTCGTGCTCACCGCCTCCGAGGACGCCGTGCAGCCCTACGACGACGAACTGCCCTACTGCGCCGCGAAGGCGGGGGTCCTCGCCTTCGCCAAGGGCCTCTCGCGCTCCTACGCGCAGGAGGGCCTCCTCGTGAACACGGTCTCGCCCGCGTTCATCCGCACTCCGATGACCGACGCGATGATGTCGAAGCGCGCCGAGCAGAGGGGCACCTCGGTCGACGAGGCGATCTCGTCCTTCCTCGACGAGGAGCGGCCGTACATGGAGCTGAAGCGCCGGGGCGAGGCCGAGGAGGTCGCAGCCGTGATCGCCTTCCTCTGCTCCGACCGCGCCTCGTTCGTGAACGGCTCGAACTACCGCGTCGACTCCGGATCCGTCGCCACGATCTGATCCCCGCAACCACGGGCCCCGCCCAGCGCGCGCACCCCGCGCGTGCGGGCGCCGTCCAGCCGAAGAAGCCAGACTCGGGGCGGGACACCGCACCCGGCACTGCAAGAGAAAGGAACGGTCCATGACCACCACCCTCGAACGCCACGTCGAAGCCCCCGCGGGCTCCGGTGCCAAGACCAGCCGCCGTCAGAACGCCGAGAAGGGCTTCAAGGCCTCCAAGGAGCTGCTCGACAGCCTCCAGATCGTCCTCGTCGACCTGATCGAGCTCCACGTCCAGGGCAAGCAGGCCCACTGGAACGTCGTCGGCAAGAACTTCCGCGACCTCCACCTGCAGCTCGACGAGATCATCGAGGCCGCGCGCGAGTTCAGCGACGACATCGCCGAGCGCATGCGCGCCCTCCACGGGATCCCGGACGGCCGCAGCGACACCGTCGCCGCGACCACCACCCTCCCCGAGTACCCGCACGGCGAGATCGACACGGCCGAGACCGTCGACCTGGTCACGATCCGCCTCGAGAACACCGCCGCCACCATGCGCGAGGTCCACGACCAGGTGGACGAGGAGGACCCGACCAGCGCGGACCTCCTCCACGCGATCATCCAGAGCCTCGAGCAGTACGCCTGGATGGTGTCGGCCGAGAACCGCACCACCTCCGCCGCCAAGTAGGGGCGAGCACCGGCAGGGGGACTCCGCGTCAGCGGGGTCCCCTTCCGTCTGCCCGAGCGGTGTCGAGTCGCCGTGCAGTCCGGATCAGTAGGGTCGTGACATGAGCACGCAGGTCTCCGAACTGTTCGACGCGCACCGCTGGGCGGCCGTCGACGGCTTCGACGCACTCGAGGACATCACCTACCACCACGACCGCTCCGGCCGCATCGCGCGGGTCGCGTTCGACCGGCCCGAGGTCCGCAACGCGTTCCGGCCGCGCACGGTCGACGAGCTGTTCCGCGCCCTCGAGGACGCCCGGACGAACCCGCGCATCGGCGTCGTCATCCTCACCGGCAACGGCCCGAGCCCGCGCGACGGAGGCTGGGCGTTCTGCTCCGGGGGAGACCAGCGGATCCGCGGCCGCGACGGCTACCGGTACTCCGACGGCGAGACCGCCGAGGGCATCGACTCCGCGCGGAACGGCCGCCTGCACATCCTCGAGGTGCAGCGCCTCATCCGCTTCATGCCGAAGGTCGTCATCGCGGCCGTCCCCGGCTGGGCCGCGGGAGGCGGGCACTCGCTGCACGTGGTCTGCGACCTCACCCTCGCCTCCGCCGAGCACGGGCGCTTCAAGCAGACGGACGCCGACGTCGGCTCCTTCGACGCGGGCTACGGCTCGGCGTACTTCGCCCGCCAGATCGGGCAGAAGGCCGCGCGCGAGGTGTTCTTCCTCGCGCGGGAGTACTCCGCGCAGCGCGCCTACGAGATGGGTGCCGTGAACGCGGTCGTCCCGCACGCCGAGCTCGAGACGACCGCGGTGGAGTGGGCCGAGACGATCCTCACCAAGTCGCCCACGGCCATCCGGATGCTGAAGTACGCGTTCAACGCCGTGGACGACGGCCTCGTGGGCCAGCAGCTCTTCGCGGGCGAGACCACGCGCCTCGCCTACGGCACCGACGAGGCCGTCGAGGGACGAGACTCCTTCCTCGAGAAGCGCGAGCCCGACTGGTCGCCGTTCCCGTGGCAGTTCTGAGCCGGAGGGCACGCAGGTGACCCGCCCGCTCGCGGGTGTCGACGCGACGGTCGAGTCCGTCCTCCTCGCTCTGCGCGCGGCCCTGGACGGCAGCGGCCCGGCGATCCGCGTCTCCGCCCCCGGCGCTGCGACCGCCTCCGAGGATGCCGTCGTGCCGCAGCGCGTCGCCGTCGTCGTCGAGACCTCGGGCTCGTCGGGGCCGCCCAAGCGGGTCGCGCTCTCGACAGCGGCACTGCTCACCAGCGCCTCCGCGACCCTCGCCGAGCTGGGCGGGCCGGGACGCTGGCTGCTCTGCCTGCCGACCCACTACGTCGCGGGACTGCAGGTGCTCGTCCGCTCGCTGACCGCGGAGGCCGACCCGGTCGTCCTCCCGGCAGGCGGCTTCGACGCGGCGGCCTTCCTCGCTCTCGCTCGGACGATGCCGGCGGAGGAGCGGCGGTACTCCTCGCTGGTCCCCGTGCAGCTCGCGCGGCTGCTGGACCTCGCCGAGCGCGATCCGGCCGCGGCCGAGGCGCTCCGCTCGTTCGACGCGCTCCTGATCGGCGGCCAGGCGACGCCGCAGCCGCTGCGGGACCGCGCCGCCGCCCTCGGCGTGCGCATCCGCCTGACCTACGGATCGAGCGAGACGTCCGGTGGCTGCGTCTACGACGGCGTCCCGCTCCACGACGTGCGGATGCGCGTCGAGGACGGGCAGGTGCTGCTCGGCGGGCCGACCCTCGCGGAGGGCTACCTCGACGCCGACGGCGCGATCGACCACGAGCGCAGCGCCGCCGCCTTCCTCGAGATCGACGGGGAGCGCTGGTACCGCACGGGCGACGCGGGCTCGATCGTCGACGGGCGCCTCCGGGTGACCGGTCGGCTCGACCGCGTGATCGTGTCGGGCGGGGAGAAGGTCTCGCTCGACGCCGTCGAGGCCGTGCTCCGCGAGGGGCCCGTCCCCGACGCGGTCGTCGTGCGGCGGGTGGACGAGCAGTGGGGCGAGGTCCCGGTCGTCGTGACGGCGGAGGAGGCTCCCGCGCTCACCGACCTGCGCGCCCTGATCGCCGACCGCCTCGGGCGCGCCGCCGCTCCCGCGGCCGTGCTGCCGGTCGGCCGCATCCCCCTCCTCGCCTCCGGGAAGCCCGACCGCCGCGCCCTCGAGGCGCTCGCCGAGCAGGCCTGACCGGCTCCGAGCGTCGACGGGCCGATGGGTAGGATTCCCTCCGTGTCGAGTACGAGTCGCAAGAAGAAGTCCTCCAGCGGCCGCCCCGGGGGCAGCCCGCGAGCGGTCGTCGTGAAGCCCGCCGGTCCCCGCGAGTGGATCGCCGGCGCCCGCCTCCGCACCCTCCCGCTGGCCGTCGCCCCCGTGCTCATCGGCACCGGAGCGACCCAGGTCGTCGACGAGGGCTGGCACTGGGTGCGCGCCCTGCTCTGCCTGGCCGTCTCGCTCGCCCTGCAGATCGCCGTCAACTACGCCAACGACTACTCCGACGGCGTGCGCGGCACCGACGCCAACCGCGTCGGACCCTCGCGGCTGACCGGCTCCGGAGCGGCGAAGCCCCGCCAGGTGCTCACCGTCGCCCTGGTCTTCTTCGGGATCGCGGCCGTCGCCGGCCTCGTGCTCACCGCCCTCTCGGGGCAGTGGTGGTTCCTGATCGTCGGCGCGGCGGCGATCGCGGCCGGCTGGTTCTACACCGGCGGACGCCGCCCCTACGGCTACCTCGGGCTCGGCGAGCTCTTCGTCTTCGTGTTCTTCGGCCTGGTCGCCACCGTCGGCACCACGTTCGTGCAGATCGGCCGCACCAACCAGGAGTCGTGGCTCGGCGCCGTGGCGGCGGGCCTGTTCGCCTGCGCCGTGCTCATGGTCAACAACATCCGCGACATCCCGACCGACCGCCTCTCGGGCAAGCGGACCCTCGCGGTCCTCGCGGGACCGGCCGTGTCCCGGGCGATCTACACGGGCTTCGTGCTGATCCCGTTCGGCATCGCGGTGATCCTCGCGCTGTTCTACCCGCTGGCGTGGCTGACGCTCTTCGTGCTTCTGATGATCCTGCCGGCCATCCTGATCACCCTGACGGCGAAGACGGCGAAGGAGCTCATCCTGGCGCTGCAGCTGACCAGCCTGGGCGGGCTCGCCTACGCGGTCATCCTCGGGGCGGCGCTGGCGTTCTAGAGCGGCGGCTCGCACGAGGCGGGCTCGGGTGGGCCGGATCGGGTGAGATCGGCTGTTGCGCGCCGGGCCTGGTGCGAGCGGGGTCAGCGCGTCCGAGGGGAGGCCTCGCCGGCGGGAGCGCCCGGCTCAGCGGTCGTCGCGGGTCGCGTCGACCGCGGCGTCCTCGACGTCGTCGTCGGTCGGGGCGCGCGGGACGTCCTTGCGGCGCTCGTAGATCGCCTCCGCGATGCGCTCGCGGGGCTTCCTCAGCAGGATGTAGGAGAGGGACAGGCTCGCGATCGCGGCGACGAAGCCCGCGGTGACCGCTGCCGTCAGCTCCGAGTCGACGAAGGTGCGCGCCGGCAGGTACACCAGCACGAAGACGCCGGCGAACATCGCCAGGCGCAGGAGCGAGTAGACGACGACCGCGCGGCTCAGTTTCACCGGGACAGTGTACGTCGGCCCCTGCACGCGCTTCCGTGAGCACCGTGGGAGCCTCCTGTCCAGCGTCCGTGCGGACCCTCCCCGACGGGGGTGCCGGACGTAGACTCGTGTCCATGATCCGCCTCGTCATCGGCCTGCTCGTGGCCCTCGCCGTCTTCACGGTCTACACCGTGATCGACGTCGCGATGAGCAACCGTCACGCCGTGCGGGCGATCCCGAAGTGGTCCTGGCTCCTGGTGGTGCTGATCCTCCCGGTCATCGGTGCGGGACTGTGGTTCTGGATCGGCCGCCCCCGCAAGCAGCGCGCCGCCGGCCGCCGCTACACCGCTCCGGACGACGACCCCGACTTCCTCGGCACCCTCCGCACCGAGCGCGACCCCGAGGAGGAGCGCCTGCAGGCCGAGCGCATCGCCCAGCTCGAGCGCGACCTCGCCGACATGGACGAGCAGGGCGAGGCCGACGGCCCCGGCCGCCGGGATGCCTGAGCACCGGCCGGTCGCCCCCTCCACCCGATTCGCGGTCGACCTCCTCATCCGCTTCGTCGCGCTCGGCGTCCGCGACGTCGTCGTCGCTCCGGGCTCCCGCTCGCAGGCGCTCGCCCTGGTGGCGGCCGAGCTCGAGACCCGCGGCGACATCCGGCTGCACGTGCGGATCGACGAGCGCTCCGCGGGGTTCCTGGCGCTGGGCCTCGCCCTCGAATCCCGGATGCCGGCGCTCGTGATCACGACCTCCGGCACGGCGACCGCGAACCTGCACCCGGCCGTGCTCGAGGCGGACGCCTCGGACGTGCCGATGATCGTCCTGACCGCCGACCGGCCCGACGAGCTGCGCGGCATCCGCTCGAACCAGACGGCCGAGCAGCGCGAGCTGTACGGGCGAGCCGCGCGGCTGTTCGAGGACGTCGCTGCTCCGGACGACGCCTCCCTGCCCGAGGACGCGCGGGCGCTCGCCGATCGTGCCGTCACCGCGGCGCGCCGCGGGCCGGTCCACCTGAACCTCTCCTTCCGCGATCCGCTCTCCTCCGCTCTGCCCCACATGGAGCGGGTCGAACCGGTCTCGTCGCCCGCCGCCGGATCCGGGATCCCGCGTGCCGTCGTGACCGCCGGTCCTGGTGAGCCGCTCACGGTCGTCATCGCCGGGGACAAGGCGGGCGCCGCGGCCGAGGAGATCGCTCGCGCCGGAGACTGGCCGCTGCTGGCCGAGGTCTCCTCCGGCGCCCGCTTCGGACCGCAGCTCGTCGTCGCCTGGCGGGGCCTGCTCGGCGAGCCCGACTTCGGCGGACGCATCCGCCGGGCGATCGTGCTCGGACACCCGACGCTCTCCCGCGAGGTCCCCGAGCTGCTGCGGCGCGAGGACGTCGAGGTGATCGTCGTGGACGCCGTGCGCGAGCAGTTCTACAACCCCGGCCGGCGCGCCCGCCGCGTCGGAGGCGTCGACGTGGTCCGCCCCGAGGGGTCGCCGCGTCCCGAGCGCGGCGAGCGCGCCTGGGCCGGATCCTGGGTGTCCGCGAGCCGCGCCCTGACGGTCGACCCCGACGAGCTGGACGAGGTCCCCGACGCCGGGTCGATGTCGGTCGAGGACCGCCGCGGCTACGCGCGCAACGCCCTCGCCGCGATCAGGGCACCGCTCACCCGCGACTTCGTCGTCGCCGCGGTCTGGAAGGTCACCTGGCCGCACGACCGGCTGCTGTTCGGAGCGTCGCGGCTGATCCGCGTCGCCGACGGGACCCTGCCGGGCAAGCGGATATCCGTCCTGGCGAACCGCGGCCTCGCCGGCATCGACGGCACGATCTCGACGGCTCTCGGGATCGCGGTGGCTTCGCAGGCGACCGAGCAGGGAGCCGGCGGAGTCACCCGGGCGGTCCTCGGCGATCTCACTCTGCTCCACGAGGCCGGCGGCCTCCTCCTCCCGCCCGGAGAGCGACGCCCGCGCGTGCAGCTCGTCGTCGTGAACGACGGGGGCGGCACGATCTTCGACGGACTCGAGGTCGCGTCGAGCTCGCATCCCGATGCGTTCGACCGCGTGCAGTTCACCCCGCAGAACGCCGATCTGGAGGCTCTCGCGCGCGCCTACGGGTGGGGCCACCGTCGTGCGGCGACGCGCGGCGAGCTGGAGCAGGCGCTGACCTCGCCGGGTGACGGGCCGGGCATCGTGGAGATCCGGCTCGAGCGCTGAGTCCGCGCGGGTCCGGTCGGACGGTCCTCCACAGGTCGTCGTCGGACGCTGTTCTCCCGGGGACGCCTCGTTCGAGCTCCGCAGCTCGTCTGCTGCTGCTTCGCTGGAGGCATGGCTGATGCGGAGACGGTGCGAGGAGAGGTCCTCGCCCTCGGCGACCGGGCGGCGGCGCTCGCGAGGAGCGCCTCCCCGGTGCTCCTGACCGCGGCGGAGGCGCTGCACGCGGGACACCGCGCGGCGCTGACCTGTCCCGACGCGTTCGCCCGAGGCTCCTCGACGGACAGCAAGGATGCGACGGACCTCGTCGAACGGTCGATCCGAGCGGAGTTCGCCGTCGCCCTCGGGGTCTCCGAGCGCACCGCCGCCAGGGAGCTGCTGCACGCCTCGCTCCTGATGGAGGAGCTGCCGCGGACCCGCTCCGCGCTCGCCGACGCCAGGATGCGCTGGGAGGCCGGCCAGCTCATCTGCTCCGTCGCGGCGACCCTCCCCGCAGCGGCGCGCGCGGCCTACGACGACCGGGCCGTCGACCTCGCGGAGACGCTGACCCCGGGGCAGCTGCGCCACGCCCTCGCGCGGGTGCGGGAGGAGCTGCACGACGAGCCCCTCGTTGAGCGGCACGCTCGCGCCCGCGAGGACCGCCGGGTGTGGATGACAGCCGGGATCGACGGCATGGCGACGGTCTGCGCGCACGTCCCCGCGCCCGAGGCCGTCGGAGCGCTCGCCCGGCTCGACCGCATCGCGAGGGATCTGCGGGACGGCGCCGAAGGGGACCGCGATCTGCGGACGCTGGCGCAGCTCCGCGCCGATGCGTGGGCCGACCTGCTCTGCCACGGGGACGTGGCGGGGACCACTCCGGAGGGAGCCGCGGCGCCCTCGACCGGGCTGCGGGCCGAGGTGAGAGTCACCGTGGCGGCGAGCACCGCCGCAGGTGACGACGAGGCGGCCGCCGAGCTCGACGGCTACGGGCCGATCCCCGCCGAGGCGGTGCGAGCGCTCATCGACGACGACGCCGCCTTCACTCCCGTGCTGACCGACGAGGAGACCGGCGCGGTCGTCTCCGTCGGGCGCCGCCACCGCCTCCCGCCGCCGAGGATGAGGCTGCTGGTCCGCCTCCGCGACCAGACCTGCCGCTTCCCGGGCTGCACCCGGCCGGCGTCCTCGACGGAGACCGACCACAGCGTCGAATGGCGGAACGGGGGAGAGACGACTCCCGACAACCTCGCCTCCCTGTGCGTCGCCCACCACCACGTGCGCCACGGCGACCGCTGGACGTATCTGCTCCATCCGGACGGCACAGCGGACTGGACCACACCGACCGGCCGTCGCGTGACGACCCGGCCGCCGGCACTGCCCGGGCGTCCGCCGGTGGGTGCAGGACGACGGCCGGGTGCTCCCCGGCTCGACGGGGACCCGGCGGGGTAGCCGACGGCTTCAGCGACTCCCGACGTGCGTCATGCCAGCGCGTCGGTGATCGGGCGGAACTTCATGCGGGTCTCGGCGAGCTCGGACTCGGGAACGCTGTCGGCCACGATGCCGGCGCCCGCCCAGGCCGTGACCGCGCCCTCGGCCGTGACCTCGGCGCTGCGGAGTCCGACAGCCCACTCGCCGTCGCCGTTGCCGTCGATCCAGCCGACGGGTCCTGCGTACCGACCGCGGTCGAAGGGCTCCAGGTGCTCGATGAGCGCAAGGGCATCGGCGGTCGGAGTGCCGGCCACTGCAGCGGTCGGGTGAAGAGCATCGACGAGATCGAGCGCGCTGGAGGAGTCGTCCAGAATTCCTCGGACGTCCGTCGCGAGGTGCCAGAGATTCGGCAGGCGGAGCGTGAACGGGGCGGCGCCCGCCGTCAGCTCCCGTGTGTGGGGCTCGAGTTCCCGGACCAGACTGGCGAGAGCGAAAGCGTGCTCCGAGCGGTCCTTCGGACTCTCGAGCAGAGCGGCCTCCACGTCCGCGTCGGCGAGGGGATCCTCGCCTCGTGCGGCCGTGCCGGCCAACACCCTCGCCGAGATCTCGCCCCGATCGACCGCGACCAGCGTCTCCGGACTGGCGCCGAGGAATCCGTCCACGGCGAAGCCCCAGCAGTCCGGGTACCGCTCGGTGAGCGCACCCAGCATCCGACGCAGGTCCGCCCCCGGCGGGAGCCGCCCCTGCAGATCGCGCGCGATCACGACCTTGGACAGCTCACCCGCCCGGATCGTCTCCACCGCGGCAGCGACCGCCGCGCGGTACCCGTCCGGCGGCAGCGCACCGGGCGAGAGCGGCACGTGGTACTCCGCCCCCAGCGGCTCCTCGCTCGGCGTATACGGTCTCTCCGCCTCGCCGATCGTGATCCGCGTCAGCCATGACCGGCCGTCGCGCGTCCCGATCACGGTGCGCGGCACGATCAGCACGCTCGTCGCCTCGGATCGGCTCGAGAAAGCGAAGGTCCCGAACGCGACCAGCCCCGTCCCGGGCAGTCCGACCCGGTCCTCCACCGTCGCCGCGTCGCAGAGCCGACGCCAGGTTGCCGCCGCCTCCCGCAGCCGTTCCGGGCCCGAGAACTCGAGGCGCAGGGCCTCGCCGCGTCCGCTGAGCCCGGCGCCGTCGCGCTGCCAGAGGAGGGGCCGCCTCGGGTCGGAGTGGGAGAGGAGCGACGGCGGAGAGTCCAGTGGAGTCGTCTCCGCACGCAGCAGGGGGGTTCCAGCGCCGATGAGCGTCACCTCAGCAGGGTACGCCCGCGCCAGAAGGTGGGACGTCCCATGCCGCGGGGCTCGGGGCGCAGGGCTCCGTTGCTACCGTGATCCGGTCCGGGGCCGCCGCGCGAGGCGGAGCGGGGCGGTCCCGGCGCTTCCCCAGGGGGGAGCGCGCCGACCGGGCGCGGGGCGGCGGATGCACAGCCGCCGTCCCTCGTCTCGCCGTAGACTTGCGGATCGTGACGAAGGCAGACCTCACCAAACGGCCCGACGAGGTCGCCTCGATGTTCGACACCGTGGCTCCCGCCTACGACCTGGTGAACGGACTCCTCTCGGTGGGGAACGACCGGCTCTGGCGGATCGCGACGACTCGCGCCGTCAACCCTGCTCCCGGTGAGCGCATTCTCGACATCGCGGCCGGCACCGGAACGTCGAGCGCGTCGCTGGCGCGGTCGGGCGCCCAGGTCGTCGCAGCCGACTTCTCCCCGGGGATGATCGCCGTCGGCCGTCGCCGTCAGGCGGGCAACGACCGGATCGAGTTCGTCCAGGCCGACGCGATGGACCTCCCGTTCGAGGACGAGTCGTTCGACGCCGTGACCATCTCGTTCGGTCTGCGCAACGTGGCCGAGCCGAGGACGGCGCTCGCCGAGTTCCTGCGTGTGCTGAAGCCCGGCGGCCGGATCGTGATCTGCGAGTTCTCGACTCCGCCGATCGCTCCGCTGGCCGCCGCGTACGACTTCTACCTGTCGAGGGTCATGCCCGCCGTCGTGCGCCTCGCGTCGTCGAACAATCCTGCGTACGACTATCTCGGCGATTCCATCCGGGCCTGGCCGGAGCAGAGCGTCGTCGCCGCCTGGCTCCGCGCGGCGGGCTTCGAGCGTGTGGCCTACCGCGATCTGACCGCGGGCATCGTGGCGCTGCACCGCGGCGTCAAGCCGATCGCGGCGACCCGATGACGACCGGGGTCCGCACAGGCCGAGACGTTAGGGTTTCCCTGTGAACGCCACTGCGCCCGTCGCCCGTCGCAGCCCGTCTCTGACGGCGCAGCTCGGCCTCTCCGAGCGCATCTTCTCCTCCTCGTCGGACCGCGCTCTCGCCCGCACGATCGACGCGGGTCTGGAGCAGGTCGAGGAGGGTCTCGTCCGGCAGCTGTCCTTCGCGGACGCCGTGGCCGACGTCTCCACCCGGTACCTCCTCGAGGCGGGCGGCAAGCGCGTGCGCCCGATGCTCACCCTCCTGGCCGCGTCGCTGGGCCGTGGCAACACGCCGCAGGTCCTGCTGGGCGCGCAGGCGATCGAGATCACCCATCTCGCATCGCTCTACCACGACGACGTCATGGACGAGGCGGAGAAGCGCCGCGGCGTCCCGTCGGCGCAGACCGTGTGGGGCAACAACGTGGCCATCCTGACGGGCGATCTGCTCTTCGCCCGCGCGAACCAGCTGATGGTCGAGCTCGGCGACAAGGCGATCCGGCTCCAGGCCGACACGTTCGAGCGGCTCGTCCTCGGGCAGCTGCACGAGACGGTCGGCCCGACCGACGGCGAGGACCCGGTCGAGCACTACCTGTCCGTCCTGGCCGACAAGACCGGGTCCCTGATCGCCGCGGCGGGCCGCACGGGAGTCGCGTTCTCGGAGGCTCCGGAGGAGTACGAGGAGGCCATGCGCGTCTTCGGCGAGAAGATCGGCGTCGCCTTCCAGATCGTCGACGACGTCATCGACCTCTCTCCCCAGCCGGAGGAGACCGGCAAGAACCCCGGCACGGACATCCGCGCCGGCGTGTCGACGCTGCCGATCCTGCGCCTGCGCGAGCGCGCCTCCTCGGACAGGGACGCCGCGGCTCTCCTCGCCCGCATCGAGAGCTATGTGAGCCGCTCGAACGACGCCATCGCGCACACGGAGGAGCAGAGCGCCGACATCTCGGACGCCATCGCTCAGCTGCGCGATCACGACGTCACCGCGCAGACCCTCGCCGAGGCCCACCGGTGGGCCGACGAGGCCGTCGCCGCCCTCGCTCCGCTGCCCGACGGCTCCGTCCGCAAGGCGCTGACGCGCTTCGCCGACACCGTCGTCGAGCGCAACGGCTGACCCCGATCGTCGCGGCGCGCCCTGCGCCGCAGGAATGAGACCGGTTGTGCGCTGCGGCGCCCCGGCAGGAGGAACGCAATGACCAAGCTCAGGCTGGCCATCGTCGGCGCGGGTCCCGCGGGCATCTACGCCGCCGACCTCATGATCAAGGCCGAGAAGAAGTACGACGTCTCGATCGATCTGTTCGAGCACCTGCCCGCGCCCTACGGCCTGGTCCGCTACGGCGTGGCGCCCGATCACCCGCGCATCAAGGGGATCATCACCGCGCTGCGGGAGGTGCTCGACCGGGGCGACATCCGCATCTTCGGCAACGTGCACTTCGGGACCGACATCACGCTCGAGGATCTCAAGCGGCACTACCACGCCGTGATCTTCGCGACCGGCGCCGTCCGGGACGCTCCGCTCGACGTCCCGGGTGTCGAGCTCGAGGGCTCCTACGGTGCGGCCGACTTCGTCAGCTGGTTCGACGGCCACCCCGACGTGTCGCGCACCTGGCCGCTGGAGGCGTCCTCCGTCGCCGTCATCGGCAACGGCAACGTGGCGCTCGACGTCTCGCGGATGCTGGCGAAGCACGCCGAGGACCTCCTGCCCACCGAGGTCCCGCCGAACGTCTACGAGGGGCTGAAGGCGTCTCCTGTCACCGACGTGCACGTCTTCGGGCGCCGCGGTCCCGCTCAGGTGAAGTTCACGCCGCTGGAGCTGCGCGAGCTGGGCGAGCTGCGCGACGTCGACATGATCGTCGCCGACGAGGACTTCGACCTCGATCCCGCTTCGGAGGCCGCCATCGCGACCAACAAGCAGGTCATGGTCATCAACCGGGTGCTCAACCAGTGGCGCACCCGTGAGGTCGGGAGCGCCTCGCGTCGTCTCCACCTGCACTTCTGGGCGAAGCCGCTCGAGTTCGTGGACGACGGATCCGGTCGGGTCGGCGCGATCCGGTACGAGCGCACCGAGCCGGACGGCGAGGGCGGAGTGCGCGGCACGGGTGAGATCCGCGAGGTCCCGGTGCAGGCCGTGTACCGCGCGGTCGGCTACTTCGGCTCGCCGCTCGACGGCCTCCCGTTCGACGAGATGCGCGGCGTGATCCCGAACCGCGAGGGCCAGGTCCTGGACGACGAGGACCAGCAGGTCCACGGCGTCTACGCGACCGGCTGGATCAAGCGCGGACCGGTGGGCCTCATCGGGCACACCAAGTCCGACGCCATGGAGACCGTCGCGCACGTGCTCAACGACCAGGCGTCCTGGTGGACGCCCGAGCACCCCGAGGAGGCGGCCGTGGTCGCCCTGCTCGAGGAGCGGGAGATCGCCTACACGGATCTCGACGGCTGGCACCGGCTGGACGAGCACGAGATGGCGCTCGGCGAGCCCGAGGGCCGTGCGCGGGTGAAGGTCGTTCCCCGCGAGGACATGATCGCGATCTCGCGGGCGGAGCCGGCCGCGCTCTGACGCGTGGTCTCCGAACGGCCCTCCGGTGCAGTCCGGAGGGCCGTTCGTCGTTCCGGCGCGGACGCCGCGCACCTCCTCTAGGATTCGGGCACCGCTCTGGACGGAGACAGCATGACCACGGCCGCGCCCCACGACCTCATCCGGGTGCGCGGTGCGCGCCAGAACAACCTCCGGGGGATCGACGTCGACATTCCGAAGCGGAGGATCACCGTGTTCACCGGGGTCTCGGGCTCCGGCAAGTCGTCGCTCGTCTTCGGCACCATCGCGGCCGAGTCCCAGCGCCTCATCAACGAGACCTACTCCGCCTTCGTGCAGCAGTTCATGGGGTCGCCGGCCCGCCCGGACGTGGAGTCGCTCGACGGACTGTCGGCCACGATCGTCGTCGACCAGGAGCGGATGGGGTCGAACGGCCGGTCCACGGTCGGCACGGCGACCGACGCGTACACGATGCTGCGGATCCTCTTCAGCCGGATCGGCGATCCGCACGCGGGCACGAGCGGTGCGTTCTCCTTCAACCTGCCGGAGGGGATGTGCCCGCGGTGCGAGGGGACGGGCCGGGTGTCGAGCATCGACCTCGACGCGCTGATCGACCGCTCGAAGTCGCTCGAGGGCGGCGCTCTCGACGCGATCCCCAACTTCGTCGTCGGCGGCTGGTACTGGAAGGGCCTCGCCGAGTCCGGCCTCTATCCGGCCGATGTGCCGATCGCCGACTTCACGCCCGAGCAGATGGACGCGTTCCTCCACCGTCCGGCCACGAAGATGGCCATCGCCGGGATGACGATGACCTACGAGGGCCTCCTGGTGAAGGTCACCCGCCTCTACCTGGCGAAGGAGGCGGCGCAGCCGCACATCCGCGCCTTCGCCGAGCGGGTGGCGACCTTCGCCGCCTGTCCCGAGTGCGGAGGCGGCCGGCTCACCCGGGTGGCGCTGGAGTCGCGCATCGGGGGCCGGAACATCGCCGAGTGCGCCGCGCTGCAGGCGACCGACCTCGCCGCGTGGCTCCGCGGACTGCAGGCGCCGTCCGTCGCTCCGATCGTCGAGACCCTCCTCGGGACGCTCGACGCCCTCGTCCAGGTCGGCCTCGGCTACCTGTCGCTCGATCGGGAGTCGGGCACCCTCTCGGGCGGTGAGGCGCAGCGGGTCAAGATGGTGCGGCATCTGGGGTCGAGCCTCACGGACGTCACGTACGTCTTCGACGAGCCGACGGCGGGTCTGCATCCGCACGACGTCTCGCGGATGATCGAGCTGCTGCGGCGCCTGCGGGACAAGGGCAACACCGTCCTGGTGGTCGAGCACAAGCCGGAGATCATCGAGATCGCCGATCACGTGGTCGACCTCGGTCCGAGGGCCGGCGCGCACGGCGGCGAGCTGCGGTTCGAGGGGACGGTGGCGCAGCTGCGCACGTCGGACACCCTGACGGGCCGTCATCTCGGTCACCGCGTCCCGCTGAAGGAGGCCGTGCGCCGTCCGACCGGGGCGGTGGAGATCCGCGGGGCCTCCACGCACAACCTCCGCGGCGTCGACGTGGACGTCCCGCTGGGCGTGCTGACCGTCGTCACCGGAGTCGCCGGCTCGGGCAAGTCGTCGCTCCTGCACGGCTCGCTCGCGGGTCGGCCGGGTGTGGTGGTGGCCGACCAGTCGCCGATCCGCGGGTCGCGGCGCAGCAATCCGGCGACCTACACCGGGGTCCTCGACGCGATCCGGGCGGCCTTCGCGAAGGCGAACGGTGTGAGACCGGCGCTCTTCAGCGCGAACTCGGCAGGCGCCTGCCCCGTCTGCAAGGGGGCCGGGATGATCTTCACCGAGCTGGGCCCCGCCGCGACGGTCTCGTCGGTCTGCGAGGAGTGCGACGGCAAGCGGTTCACCGCTGAGGTGCTCGAGTACCGCCTCCGCGGGAGGAACATCCACGAGGTGCTCTCGATGCCCATCGTCGACGCCGCGGAGTTCTTCGCGAGCGGACCGGCGCACACGGTGCTCGCCCGTCTCGTCGACGTCGGTCTCGGCTACCTCACGCTCGGACAGCCGTTGAACACGCTGTCCGGGGGCGAGCGCCAGCGCCTCAAGCTCGCGATCAACATGGCCTCGTCCGGATCCGTCTACCTGCTCGACGAGCCGACCACGGGCCTGCACCTCGCGGACGTCGACACGCTGCTCGGACTGCTCGACCGGCTGGTCGACTCCGGGAACTCGGTCGTGGTGATCGAGCACCACCGCGCCCTGATGGCGCACGCGGACTGGATCATCGACGTGGGGCCCGGAGCCGGGCACGACGGAGGGACGATCGTCTTCGAGGGGACTCCGGTCGGGCTCGCGGCGGCGGACACGCTGACCGGACGCGCCCTCGCCGAGTACGCGCGCTGACGCGTCCGCAGCCGCGACGCTCGCGCGTCAGCGCGAGAACGGGCCGGACAGGGCCGCCCACTGCAGGAGCATGATCGTCTTCGCGTCGACGATCTGCACGCCGATCTGGGTCAGCGCCTCGTCGAACGAGAGCTCGAGGACCTCGATGTCCTCGCCCTCGTCGGCGAGTCCCGCGAACGCTCCGCTGCGGGTGCCCGCGCGGTAGCGCCCGGCGTAGAAGTGCAGCTTCTCGGTGACCGAGCCGGGGCTCATGAACGCGTCGAACACGTGCTCGAGCCGGCCGACCTCGAGTCCGGTCTCCTCGGACGCCTCGCGGCGGGCGCCCTCCTCGGGCCCGTCCTCGTCCAGGAGACCGGCGGGCACTTCGAGGAGCATCCCGTCGAGGTCGCCGTTCACGTACGCGGGGTAGCGGAACTGCCGGATCAGGACGACGGTGCGCGCTTCGGCGTCGTAGAGCAGGACCGCCGCGCCGTTACCCCGGTCGTAGGTCTCGCGCTGCTCGCTCGTCCAGCTGCCGTCGCGGTGCCGGTAGTCGAAGCGGGTGGTGCGGAGGACGTACCAGTCGCTCGAGAGGAGGGTGACCTCCTTCACGACCACGTCGGGGTTCCCGACGAGGTCGAGCCCGTCCCTGTCGAGTCCGGTGCGGCCCCGCCGGTCGGGCTCGTCGATTCCGGCGGTCACGCGCGTGCTCCCGTGTGCGTCATTCCTCAGCGGAAGTTGACGAACTGGAGGTCGAGCTCGAGGTCGGCCCCGCGCAGGAGCGCCATGGTCGCCTGGAGGTCGTCGCGGCTCTTCGAGGAGACGCGGAGCTCGTCGCCCTGGATCTGCGACTTGACCGACTTCGGCGCCTCGTCGCGGATGAGCTTGTTGATCTTCTTCGCGTGCTCCTGGTCGATGCCCTCCTTGAGGGTGGCCTCGATCCGGTACTCCTTGCCGGACGCGAAAGGCTCGCCCGCGTCGAGGCTCTTGAGGCTGATGCCGCGCTTGATCAGCTTCGACTGGAAGACGTCGAGGATGGCGTTCGCCCGCTCCTCGGTGTTGGCCTTGATCAGGATCTTCTCGCCGCTCCAGGCGATCGAGGCGCCGACGTTCTTGAAGTCGTAGCGCTGCTCGACCTCCTTGTGGGCCTGGTTCAGGGCGTTGTCCGCCTCCATCTTGTCGATCTTGCTGACGACGTCGAACGTTGAATCTGCCATGGCTCCGAGTTTAGCTTTCAGGCGTGGCGGAGCCCGGCCCCAGGCGCGGCTGGTACCTCTGAGGGGTGCGCCGCCTCCCCGTTCTCGTCCTCGTCCCGCTCGCCGGCCTCCTCCTGGCCGGCTGCGGCCAGCGGCCGCCCGCGCTGACGGTCGAGGAGGGCCTGTCCACCGTCCCTCCCGCGGCGACCGCTCCCGTCGCGGCCGACCCCGTCGTGCTGGAGGATCCCGAGCAGGCCGCGGCGACGCCGGTGCGACTGCTCGCCGACGAGGCGTGGCTGGGCACGGCGTCCGAGGGGAGCGGCATCCCGCTGCGTGCGCTCACCGCCTACGCGGGCACGGCCCTCCTCACGGCGTCGGTCGACCCCGACTGCCGGTTGGACTGGGCGACCCTGGCCGGCATCGGCTACGTCGAGAGCAGGCACGGCACGATCGACGGCGGCGAGCTGGGCGAGGACGGGCGGCCGACGGAGCCGATCTACGGTCCGCGCCTGGACGGAGCGCGCTTCGACCGGGTCCCCGACAACGACGGCGGGGCTCTGGACGGCGACGCCGAGGTCGACCGGGCGATGGGTCCGCTGCAGATCATCCCGGCGACGTGGATGGCGTGGGCGTCGAGCGGATGGGATCCGCAGAACGTGGACCAGCAGGCGGTGACCGCCGCCCGGTACCTCTGCGACGCCGGCGGCGACCTCTCGACCGAGTCGGGATGGCGGGCGGCGATCGCGGCCTACAACCCGGCCGGGAGCTACGCGGGGAAGGTCGCGGAGGCGGCGTCCCGCTACGCGGCGGAGGCGGACTGAGGCCTCGCGGCACCGATTTCCGATCCGCCGGTCGCGTGGGTATCCTTGCTGAGCGCCTCCGGTTGTGAACACGCGGTCGGGTGCGCCACGGCGAGTTACCCTAGCGGCCAAAGGGATCTGACTGTAAATCAGACGGCGTAGCCTTCGGGGGTTCGAATCCCTCACTCGCCACCGAGCAGGAACACCCGGCAGACGCCCCGGCATCACGAGATGCGCGGGGCGTTCCGCATGTCGGGGGATCGCCCTTCCGGCGGAGCGCCTTTCCGGGGGAGGACCGGTCCGGCCCGCGCCGTCGCCTCAGCCCCGCGCCTCCTGCTCCAGGAACGCTGCGAGAGAGAGCGGCGGCCGTCCGGTCAGCCGCTCGACGTCGCCCGAGACGTGCTCCAGCTGGCCGGCGGCGATCGCGGAGTAGGTGCTGACCCAGGCGTCCAGCTGCCAGTCCGGTGCGTTCCAGCGGCGGCGTGACGCGTACGCCTCCTCGAGGGTCTCGTCGACGTACACGGCGGGGCGGCCCGCCGCCGTCAGGGTCGCCGCGACCTCGTCGAGGGTGAGGGCCTCGGGCCCGGTCAGCTCGTAGGCGGCTCCGCGGTGCTCGGAGGGGGAGCGGAGGACCGCGGCGGCGGCGCGGGCCACGTCCTCGCGCGCGACGACGGCGGCACGGCCCGATCCCGCGGGTCCGCGGATCGCGCCGTCGTCGCCGAGCATCGCGGGCAGGAAGTCGAGGTAGAGGTTGTCGCGGAGGAACGTCCAGCCCATGCCGGAGCGGCGGATCGCGTCCTCGGTGGCCGCGTGGTCTCGGGCGAGGGTGAAGACCGCGTCGGGTGCGGCTCCGGCGAAGGAGGTGTAGACGACGTGCTCGACACCCGCGGCGGCGGCTGCGTCGACGAACGCGAGGTGCTCGGCGCGGCGCTCCTCGTTCTCGGAGGCGGAGACCATCAGGAGGAGGCGCACGCCCTCGAGCGAGTCGCCCGCGTCGGCGAAGGAGGAGCGCACCACCTCGGCCCCGGGGAGCTCGGGCGCGCGGGACGGGTCGCGGACCAGCAGGCGGAGGGCGTGACCGGCGTCGGCGAGCTCGCGCGCGACGCGACCGCCCACGGCTCCGGTGGCTCCCGTGAGGGCGATAGGGGTGCTCATCCCCCCATGATGGGCCCGATCCCTAGGCTGGGGCCATGAGCGACAACGCCCCCCTCCTCGCCATCGCCCGCTCGATCGCCGTCGAGGCGGCGCACCTCGCCCACCAGCGGCGGCAGGACGGTGTCGAGATCGCCGCGTCGAAGTCGTCCCCCGAGGACGTGGTGACGGCCGCGGACCGGGAGGTCGAGGAGCTGATCCGCCGGCGCCTGGCCGAGGCGCGTCCGGACGACGGCTTCCTCGGCGAGGAGTCGGGGTCGGGGGGCGGCACGAGCGGGCTGACCTGGGTCGTCGATCCGATCGACGGGACCGTCAACTACCTCTACGGCATCCCCTCCTACGCGGTCAGCATCGCTGTGGTGGAGGGGGAGCCGGATCCCGCGACCTGGACCGCGCTCGCCGGCGCGGTCGTGAACGGGGCGACGGGCGAGGTGACCACGGCCAGCCGAGGCGGGGGAGCCGAGCGGGACGGAGTCGTGCTGCAGGTCTCGGCTCCCTCCTCCCTCTCGCTCGCGCTGGTGGGCACCGGCTTCGGCTACGACGCGGGCCGCCGGATGCGTCAGGGCGCCGTGGTGCAGGAGCTCCTGGGCTCGGTCCGCGACATCCGCCGCATCGGCTCGGCGGCGCTCGACCTGTGCTCGGTGGCCACCGGGCAGCTGAACGCGTACTACGAGCGGGGCCTGAACCCGTGGGACCTCGCTGCGGGCGCCCTCATCGCCGAGGAGGCGGGCGCGCGGGTCGCGGGACTCGACGGCGCGCCCTTCGGCTCCGGCCTGCTCATCGCGGCACCGGATCCTCTCTTCGCCGAGCTGGAGGATCTGCTGCGCCGCCTGCGTGCGGACGAGGTGTAACCGCTCTCCCGGGCCGAGCCGACAAGGATTCCGTGCGCCGAGAGGCGGATCGGCGCAGGATCCCGCCGGGGCTCGCCGCGCGTCGTGCCCCGATCGCGCCTGTGCGCGGCGGCCTCTGGCCGGACCCCGCCGGCCGTGGTTATCCTTTATGAATTCGTGATGTTCGCACAGGCTGCGCTCACGGAGCCGAGCGGTGCCTCTCCCTGGAGGCCCGCTCGTCCCCTGCCCCCGACGGAAGACATCGATTTCGTGAGCCCCGATTCGCCCGCCCCCGCTGCCCCTGCATCGACCCCCGGCGAATCGACTCCACCCCTCTCCCGTCGCGAGCTCCGCGAGCGCGAGCGGGCTCTGGCCCTCGCCTCCGACGTCTCGCTGGCGAGCGGCTCCGACGACCTCCTCGCGGCTCCCACGGCGGAGCAGCTGCGCGAAGCGGAGCGCCGCGTCGCCTCGGTCCGCAGCGCCCCGGCCCCGGCCCCCGTCCCCGCACCGCGCGCGACGCCGCTCCGGCCCGTGCGCCGGGCCCGGGTCGGCGGACTCGTCGCCCTCTCCTTCGTCGCGGCCATCGTGGCGGCGACCTCTCTGCCGGCCACATCGCTCCTGACCGCGGAGGACGTGCAGGCGCAGAGCCTCTCGACCCCCTTCGGCGCCGACGCCCGCCGCGGCGCGCAGTCGTTCGTCGCCGGCGAGGTCAGCGCCGAGACGGTCGCCCGCGACGGCTTCGGCGTGCAGGAGCGCAAGACGCAGACCAACGTCGCCGACATCGTCCGCACCTCCGACACCGGCTTCACCAACGACCCGAACGCGTCCATCCAGTGGCCCTTCGCCGTCGGCGTGCCGGTGGGCGACCGCTTCGGCTACCGCAACTGCGCGGGCTGCTCGGTGAACCACGGCGGCACCGACTTCAACCCGGGCGACGGCTCGCCCATCCAGGCGATCGCCGACGGCGTCGTGCGCACGGTCATCGACGGCGAGGGCTCGCTCGGCGTGCACGTGATCGTCGACCACGAGATCGACGGGCAGCTCGTCTCGAGCGTGTACGCGCACATGCAGCACGGCTCGGCGGCCGTGTCCGAGGGCGACCCGGTGAAGGTCGGTCAGCTCCTCGGCCTGGTGGGCACGACCGGCATGTCGACCGGCCCGCACCTGCACTTCGAGATCCGCCTCGACGGCGTGACGAAGGTCGACTCCTACCTCTGGCTCAAGGCCAACGCCGGGCGCTGACCCGGCGGCGGGACGCGGGAGCCGCCGGGCGGACCCCGCGGCCCGCTACTCCGCGCGCAGCCAGACCGTGGTGTCGGCGGGCAGCGCCGGCTCGTGCAGCTCCTCCGAGGACAGCACCACGGAGCCGACGGGCAGCTCGACCGGAGCCTCGCCGAGGTTCGCGATCACCGTGACGGCTCCGTTGCGGAACGCCACGACGTCCTCCGGGTAGCCCTCGAGCCACTCGACGGCGCCGGAGCCCAGGTCCTCGGCGCGGCGCACCGCGAGCAGGGACCGGTACAGCTCGAGCGTCGAGCCCTCGACACCGCGCTGGCGGTCGCGGGCGAGCGGCGCCCAGTCGCCGGGCTGCGGCAGCCAGGAGTCGCCGGAGCCGCTGAAGCCGTACGCGGGCGCGTCCGCCTCCCACGGGATCGGCACCCGGCAGCCGTCGCGGCCGTAGCGCTCGCCGCCGGTGCGGAACCAGGTCGGGTCCTGACGCGCCGAGTCCGGCAGGTCGATCGCCTCGGGGAGCCCGAGCTCCTCGCCCTGGTAGACGTAGGCGGAGCCGGGGAGCGCGAGCATGAGGGCGGTCGCGGCACGAGCGCGGCGCAGCCCCAGGACGGGGTCGGGGAGTCCCTGCGTGCGCGGGCCGATGCCGTAGCCCTGCGGGTTGTCGGACGTCAGGGCCAGGCGGCTCGCGTGGCGCACGACGTCGTGGTTCGACAGCACCCAGGTCGACGGGGCGCCGACGGCGGCGAAGGCCTCGACGGAGGAGTCGATGATGTCGCGGAGGGCGGGTGCGCTCCACGGGGTCTCGAGGTAGGCGAAGTTGAAGGCCTGGTGCATCTCGTCGGGGCGGACCCAGCGGGCGAGCTTGGAGAGCGGCTGCACCCACGCCTCGGCGCAGAGCACGCGGTCGTCCGGGTACTCGGCGAGCAGGGAGTGCCAGTCGCGGTAGATCTCGTGGACGCCGTCCTGCGCCCAGTAGGGGGCGGTGGCGGGCTCCTCGCCGTCGGCGGGAGCGACTCCGCCCATCGACCCGCTGTCGGCGGGCGGCGTGTAGTCGGGCAGCCCCTCAGCCTTGATCATCCCGTGCGCCACGTCGACGCGGAAGCCGTCGACGCCGCGGTCGAGCCAGAATCGGAGGACCTCCCGGAAGCGCTCGCGCACCCACTCGTTCGTCCAGTCGAAGTCGGGCTGCGAGGTGTCGAAGAGGTGCAGGTACCACTGGCCGGCCGAGCCGTCGGGCTCCATGACGCGGGTCCACGCGGGGCCGCCGAAGACCGACTCCCAGTTGTTCGGGGGCAGCTCGCCCGACTCGCCCCGGCCGTCGCGGAACAGGTAGCGCGCCCGCTCGGCGCTGCCCGCGGGAGCGGCGAGCGCCTCCTGGAACCAGCGGTGGGCGCTGGAGGAGTGGTTGGGGACGAGGTCGACGATGATCCGGATGCCCAGGGCGTGAGCGCGGGCGAGCATCGCGTCGAAGTCGGCGAGGGTGCCGAAGAGCGGATCGACGTCGCAGTAGTCGGCGACGTCGTAGCCCGCGTCCTTCTGCGGCGAGGTCATGAAGGGCGAGAGCCAGATCGCGTCGACGCCGAGCTCGGCGAGGCTCTCGAGGCGCGAGGCGATGCCGGGCAGGTCGCCGATGCCGTCGCCGTCCGCGTCCGCGAAGGAGCGCGGGTAGATCTGGTAGATGACGGCGGTGCGCCACCACTCGGCTCCCCGGCGGTGCTCGGCCTCGGAGTCGGGGCCGGGGGAGTTCTCGGGCGCGCCGGAGAGAGCGGAGTCCAGGGTCATGGGGTCGAGTTTATCGGGCGGCTCAGGGGCGCCGGGGGCACGCCCTCCGCCGTCCCGTACAGTCGACGGGTGATCGATGAGACGCCGGACGAGGCCCGAGCCCGACGCCGACGGGCGCTGCTGTGGGTGGTGCCGCTGCTGGTGCTGCTGGTCGGCGGCCTGGTCGCCGTCACCCTCGCGATCGGCGGATTCGCGCTGCGCAGCATGACCGGCGCCTCCGCCGTGCAGCTCGTCCTCGTCGCCTAGGCGGTCGCGGCCGGGCTGTCCTCGTCCTCGGGCGGGGGCGCGGAGGAGGTGCGCGCCCGCTCCTCGGACGCGTGCGCGGTCTCGGGCCCGGTCGCGCGGGTTTGCTCGTCGGCGCGGGTGACCGCCTCCGCGAGCTCGTCGGCGACGAGGTACCCGGGAGAGACGGCCTCGGCCCGGTAGGCCGCCCGGCCGACCATGTGCGCCGAGACGGGCACGGTCAGCAGCTGGAAGCCGATCACCAGCACGATGGTCCCCGCGGCGGCGAAGCCGGGGTTCCGGATGGCGACCGCGAGCATCACGCAGATCAGTCCGAGCACCTGCGGCTTCGTGCCCGCGTGCATCCGGGAGAGCAGGTCGTCGAACCGCATCAGGCCGATCGCGGCCAGCAGCGAGAGCAGGGCGCCGACCAGCAGCAGCACAGCGGTGAGCACGTCGAAGAACAGGTCCACGTCAGTCCTCCTCGCGGTTGGCCATGAACTTGGCGACGCTGATCGACCCGAAGACGGCGAACAGCGCGAGCCCGAGCGCGACGGGCAGGGTCCGCGCGTGGTGATTGACCGCCATCTCGGCGCCGATCCCGCAGATGATCGTCGCGACGAGCACGTCGGCCGCGACGACCCGGTCGAGCACGGACGGACCGCGGAGGATCCGCACGAGCGCGAGCAGGCAGGCGGCGCCGAAGACCGGCACCAGGATCCAGATCAGCCAGTCGATCACCGGACCACCCCCGATCCGGCCTCGATCGGCCGATTCACGCGCTGCACGTCCTCGCGGGAGCCGATGGCCCGGACGATGCGCGCTTCCGTCCGGAGGACCGTCCGGCGCACCTCGTCGATCCGCTCGCCCTCGTCGTGGGTCACGCCGAGCACGTGCAGGTAGAGGACGTTCAGCTGCGGGTCCACGTCGATCACCAGGGAGCCGGGGACGAGCGAGACGGCCTCCGTCGTCCAGACGAGCATCCCCTCGGAGCGGCTGCGCAGGTGCACGGCGACGATGGCGTTGTGCACCGGGACGGGCAGGGTCAGGATCTGCCAGGACACCCGCACCGAGGCCACCGCGATGTCGGCCAGCAGGCGCAGGAGGAAGAGGAGCACGAACCACGGGTTGATGCGGTTCGAGAACTCGACCGGCGGCAGGTAGAACACCCGGGTGATCAGCAGGGCGACCAGGAAGCCGGTGACGATCGACAGCACCGAGACGTCGTCCCAGAGCAGCACCCAGATCCCGACGAGGGTCACGAACATCGCGACGCGGTTCCAGATGTCGACGCGGCGGCGGGGGCTCATCGCGGCCCCTCCTCTCCGAAGGACGAGTCGCGGTAGACGGTCGCGATGTAGGTCGCGGGGTCGGCGACCGCGCTCGCCGCTCGCTCGCTCGCGTCGTAGAGGGGACCGGCGCCGACGGTCAGCACGACGCCGACGACGACCATCCCCGCGGTGGCGAGCACCATCATCGGCGGCGAGTGGCGGGTGCGGATGCTGCCCGTGTCGTGGGGGTCCTCCTGCAGCTGGTCGATCAGGGGCGACTCGTAGCCGGGCACCTCCTCCTGGCGGCGCCAGAACACCATGTTCCAGACGCGCGCGACGGCGTAGAGGGTCAGGAGCGAGGTCACGGCTCCGGCGGCGATGACGGCCCAGATCAGCCACGAGGGCTGGTCGACGGCCGACTCCGTGCCGGCGACGAAGAGCCCCACCTTGCCGAGGAAGCCGGTGAACGGCGGGATCCCGCCGAGGTTCATCGCGGGGATGAAGTAGAGCAGCGCCAGCAGCGGCGAGGCCTTGAGCAGCCCGCCGAGGCGCAGGATCGAGGTGGTGCCGCCGACGCGCTCGATCAGGCCGGTCGCGAGGAACAGCGTCGTCTGCACCGTGATGTGGTGGATGACGTAGAAGATCGTCGCCGCGTAGCCGGCCGGGGTGCCCACGGCGATCCCGAAGACCATGTAGCCGATGTGCGAGACCAGCGTGAAGGACAGCATCCGCTTGATGTCGGCCTGCGCGACCGCACCGAGGATGCCGACGATCAGCGTCAGCAGCGCCACCACCAGCAGCACTTCGCTCAGCCTCCCTCCCGGGAAGAGCAGGGTCTCGGTGCGGATCAGCGCGTACACGCCGACCTTGGTGAGGAGTCCGGCGAAGACGGCGGTGACCGGCGCCGGAGCCGTGGGGTACGAGTCCGGGAGCCAGAACGACAGGGGGAACACGGCCGCCTTGATCCCGAAGCCGAGCAGCAGCACCACGTGGAGCACCAGCTGCACGTCGGCGGGGAGCTCGGCGATGCGGATCGAGAGCTGCGCCATGTTGACCGTGCCGGTGGCGCCGTAGAGCAGGCCGATGGCCGAGAGGAAGAACACGCTCGAGACCAGGCTGACGACCACGTAGGTCGTGCCGGCGCGGATCCGCGGCGCGGTGCCGCCCAGGGTGATCAGCACGTAGCTTGCGGCCAGCAGGATCTCGAAGCCGACGTAGAGGTTGAACAGGTCGCCCGCGACGAAGGCGTTGAGGATGCCCGCCGAGAGGATCAGGTAGGTCGGGTGGAAGATCGTGACCGGCGTCTCGCGGTTGCCGTCGACGAGGCCCTGGCCGACCGAGAACAGCAGGACGCCCAGCAGGGTGATCGAGGTGATGACGAGCATCAGCGCGGCGAGCGGATCGACGACCAGCACGATGCCCCACGGCGGCTCCCAGCCGCCCACGTAGACGGCGCTGCCGCCTCCGTCGCCGGTGAGGACCAGCACGAGCATCACCGAGGAGATCACCAGAACGCTCGAGAGCGTCACGATGTTCACGGTGATCTGCGCGCGCCGGTGGCGTCCGAGGATCAGCGCGACGGCCGCTCCCAGGAGGGGGAGGGTGACGACGAGCGGGATCAGGGCATTCATCGGTCCTCCTTCCTGTCGTCGGTCATGGCGCTCTCCCCGTGCTTGGCGGCGGTGCCCTCGTCGCTGGACTCGAGCAGGACGTCGAGCGCCCGGTCGTCGGCGGTGGTCTGGGCCGAGATGCCCGCCGCGTCCTCGCGGACGGAGGCGTCGGTCTCGTCGTCCTCCACCTGGTCGGCGTTGGCGAGGCGCCAGCGCCGGTAGATCATCGCGAGGAGGAAGGCGGACACCCCGAAGGTGATCACGATCGCGGTGAGGATCAGCGCCTGCGGCAGCGGGTCGGCCATCTCGGCGGCGATCTGCTCGTAGGAGCGCCCGTCGTCGGTGACGAACGGCGCGATGCCCGAGCGGCCGGCCATCAGCAGGATGAGGATGTTGGTCGCGTTCCCGACGAGCAGGAACCCGATCAGGATGCGGGTGAGGCTGCGCTCGAGCATCTGGTAGACGCCCGCCGCGTACATCACCGCCATCACGACGACGAGGACGAGGGTGATGCTCATGCGCCGTCCCCCCTGCCCGGTCCGCCGACGACCGTGGAGCCGGTGGGCAGCGAGGTCTCGAGCCCGTCGACCGTGCCCTGGCCGGGGCCGGGGGTGCTGTCCGTCGAGTGCGTGACGCCGTCGCCCGAGGGGGAGCCCTGCTCGGCCTCCTCGCCGTGGCGGTCGACCTCGCCGCCGAGGCTGCGGAGGATGTCGAGGGCGAGGCCGATCACGATCAGGTACACCCCGATGTCGAAGAGGGTGGACGTGCCCAGGTGGAGCTCGCCCAGCACCGGCACCTCGAGGTCGAGCCAGCTCGACTCGAGGACCTCGAGGCCGAAGGCGAGGGAGGAGACGGCGGTGCCGACGGCGAAGAAGAGGCCGAGTCCGAGGACCTTGCCCGCGTCGATCGGCGCGGCCTCGCCGAGCTCGAAGCGGCCGCCGGCGAGGTAGCGCGCGACGAGGGCGAGACCGGCGAGCAGGCCGCCCGCGAAGCCTCCGCCCGGGGTGTTGTGTCCGGTGAAGAGCAGGTAGACCGACACGATCATCGCGGGGTGGAAGAGCAGGCGCACCAGCACCTCGAGCACGATCGAGCGGTTCTCCGGCCGGAGCGTGCGCCCGGCGACGAGCCAGGAGCCGCGGTCGCCGTCGCGCTCGGCGTCGGCGGAGGAGGCGGTCAGGTCCATCGCGCGCTCGCGGCGGTCGTCGGCGCTCTGCGACTCGAGGCGGGGAGCGCCTCCGGCCCGGCTGGAGAGGAAGATCAGGCTCGCGACGCCGGTGGCGACCACGACGAGGACCGAGATCTCGCCCATCGTGTCCCAGGCGCGGATGTCGACGAGCAGGACGTTGACGATGTTGCGGCCCTTGCCCTCCTCGTAGGCGAGGCGGGGCAGCTCGGCCGAGATCGGCGTCGCGGTCCGGGCGCCGAGGGCGATGGTGGCGGCGAGGGCCATGACCGCTCCGACCGCGATGCCGATGACGGCGCGCAGGCGCTTGCGCATCGGCTGGTGCTTCGCGGCGATGCGGGTCGGGAGGCGGCGCAGCACCAGGACGAAGACCACGAGGGTCACCGTCTCGATCAGCGCCTGGGTGAGGGCGAGGTCCGGTGCGCCCTGCAGGGCGAAGAGGGCCACCATCCCGTAGCCGGTGGCGCCGGCCAGCAGCACGGCGGCGACGCGGTTGCGGGCGATCGCGCACAGCACCGCCGCGAGGATCATCACGGCGGCGACCGCGAGCTGGCCCGGGCTGTCCCAGAAGACGAGATCGCCCGGCCAGGTGCGGTTGAGGGCGGCCGCACCGCCGACGCCGAGGACGAAGACCGCGAAGATCACCGTCAGGTAGCGGGGGAGCGAGCCGCGCTGGACGGACTCGGTGACCGTGCTGGCGACGCGGTCGAGCCAGCGGACGGTGGCCCAGTAGCCCTCGGCGGAGTCGATCCGGTTGGGCAGCATCGACTGGGCGCGCGCGACGGCGACGCGCTTGGCGAAGAGCAGGAGTCCCACGGCGATCACGAGGGCGCTGAGTGCCAGCGCGGGCTCGAAGCCGTGCCAGAGCGCGAGGTGGTAGCCGCCGTGGTCGGAGGCCTCCGCGGCGGCGGCGAGCTCCGGGTCGGCGTCCGGGGCGGCGTAGGGGAGGGTGTCCGCGTAGACGGCGACGAGCGGGTCGAGCATGGAGGCGGCGATCCCGCCGATCATGCTGGCGGCGGCCAGCAGCACCGGGGCGGCGGTGAAGGTCCACGGCTCGGCGTGCAGGTGCGTGTCCTCGAGCCCCTTCTTCCGGGCGAAGGCGCCCCAGAAGAAGCGCGCGGAGTAGGCCACGGTGAGGATCGAGCCGAGGACGAGGCCGACCAGCGCGACCCAGGCCCAGAACGAGCCCTGCTCGATCGCCGAGATCAGGCTCGCGAACACGGCCTCCTTGGCGACGAAGCCCAGCAGCGGCGGGATGCCCGCCATCGACAGCACGCCGACGAGGGCGGCGCCCGCGAGCACCGGCGCCTGCCGTCCCAGGCCGCTGAGCTTGCGGAGGTCGCGCGTGCCGGCGCGGTGGTCGACGATGCCGACGGTGAGGAAGAGCAGCGCCTTGAAGAGGGCGTGGGCGACGAGCAGGGTCAGTCCGGCCAGCGCGGCGTCGCGCGAGCCGAAGCCGACGGCGACGGTCAGGAAGCCGAGCTGGCTGACGGTGCCGTAGGCCAGCACGAGCTTGAGGTCGTACTGCCGGAGCGAGCGCCAGCCGCCGACGAGCATGGTCCAGACTCCGACGCTCACCACCACGGGCAGCCAGACGGAGTCGTCGGCGAAGCCCGGCGCGAGGCGCGCGACGAGGTAGATGCCGGCCTTCACCATCGCGGCGGCGTGCAGGTAGGCGCTGACCGGCGTGGGAGCGGCCATCGCGGCCGGCAGCCAGAAGTGGAACGGCACCAGGGCCGACTTCGAGAACGCGCCGAGCAGCACGAGCACCAGGGCCGTCGACACGATCGGGCCGGAGGGGGCGGCGGCGACGATCCCGGAGAGGCTGGTGGTACCGGCCTGCACGATCAGGACGATGATCCCGACCAGCATCGCCAGCCCGCCGAGAGTCGTGACCAGGAGCGCCTGGAGCCCGGCACCCCGGCTCTCCTTGCGCCCGCTGTAGTGGCCGATGAGGAGGTAGGAGAGGACGCTCGTCGCCTCCCAGAAGACGAAGAGGATGATCACGTCGTCGGCCGTGACCAGCCCGTACATCACTCCGGCGAACGCGGACAGGAGCGCTGCGAACCGGCCCAGCGAGGGCTCGTCGCGGCTGAAGTACGTCGCGCAGTAGGCGAGGACCAGGGCGCCGACTCCGCTGACCACGAGGGCGAGGACGATCGAGAGCGCGTCCAGGCGGAAGGAGAGGGCGATGTCGAGCGCGGGGATCCACGGCACCGACTCGCGGATCTCGCCGCCGTCGAGGATCGTCGGCAGGGCGGTCGCGGTGGCGACGAAGCTCGCGGCCGGGATCAGCGCCAGCGCGTAGAACGTCTTCGGCCCGAACCGGTCCACCAGCCAGGGGGTCACCACGGCGATCGCGAACGAGATCACGAGGATGAGGAGCATCACATGTTCCTCCCAAGGTGTACCCAGCGCATAAGTCGATCAAGAATATCGGAGCGCCCTCCCGCGGAACCTGAGTGCGCGGAGGCTTGACGGCCCCGTCGTGATCCGCCAGGGCCCTACCGTGGGGAGCATGGCCCGCTCGCTCCTCCCCGACCAGCTCTGCCGACTCCGCGTCCACGACCTCGCGACGGGGGAGTCGACGACCGTCTTCGAGTCCGACTCCCTCCTCGTGGAGGCGCCGAACTGGACTCCGGACGGCTCCGCCCTGATCGTGAACGGCGACGGCGGCCTCTTCCGACTGCCGCTCGAGGGGACGCCCGTGCTCGAGCCGATCCCGCTCGACGGTGTGCCGGCCGAGCTCAACAACGACCACGTGCTCGCCCCGTCCGGCGGGCTCGCCTACGTCTCGGCGCGCGACGGGCACCTGTACGCGGTCGAGCTCGACGGCTCCGCCCCCGCCCGCCGCCTGACCGCCGAGCGCGAGGGCGCGCGCTTCAAGCACTACCTGCACGGCGTCTCACCCGACGGCGCGACCCTCGCGCTGATCGGCGGCGGCGACGCCTCCGGGCGGTGGCGGACCGACGTGTACACGATGCCGGCCGGGGGAGGCGCGCTCACCGCCCTGACCGACGACGAGCCGGCGGACGACGGCGTCGACGTCTCGGCCGACGGCCGCACCCTCGTCTTCAACTCCGAGCGGGCCGGAGGAGGTGCGCAGCTGTTCCGGATCGGCCTCGACGGCTCCGCGCTCTCCCGCCTGGTCGAGTCGGACACGGTCGACTGGTTCCCGCACGAGTCGCCCGACGGCGCTCACCTGCTCTATCTCGCCTATCCGGAGGGGACGGCCGGGCACCCCGAGAACGTCGACGTCGAGCTGCGGCTGCTCGACCTCCCCGGGCGCTCGACGCTCGAGCCCGGCCGTGTGCTGGAGCGCCTCCACGGCGGGCAGGGGACGATCAACGTCTCCGGCTGGGCGCCGGACTCGACTCGCTTCGCCTACGCCGACTACCCGCGGCGCTGAGAGCCTGAGTCCTTGCCGCGCATGCGCGGGAGGGGGATCGATCACGGCGGGGAGCGGGTCTTGAATCGGGGGATGAGCATCGACAGCGCAGCATCCTCCTCCGTCACCCGCTCGCCGCTCGGCGACTCCGGCATCGACGTCTTCCCGCTCTCGCTCGGCGGCAACGTCTTCGGCTGGACCGCGGGCCGGCAGACCTCCTTCGACGTCCTCGACGGCTACACGGCCGCGGGCGGCGACTTCATCGACACCGCCGACGCCTACTCCGCCTGGGTCCCGGGCAACACGGGCGGCGAGTCCGAGACGATCATCGGCGAGTGGCTCGCGCAGCGCTCGGGGGACCGGGACGACGTGGTGATCGCGACGAAGGCGGGCCGCCACCCGCAGTTCACCGGCCTCGCGCCCGACACCGTGCGCGCGGCCGCCCGCGCCTCCCTCGAGCGCCTCGCGACCGACCGGATCGACCTCTACTACGCCCACTTCGACGACGAGGCCGTGCCGATGGCCGACATCGCCGCCGTGTTCTCCGAGCTCGTGGACCAGGGCCTCGTCCGCGCGATCGGAGTGTCGAACTTCAGCGCCGAGCGCGTCGCGGAGTGGCTGCGCATCGCGGGCGAGGAGGGCCTGCACGCGCCCGTCGCGCTGCAGCCGCACTACAACCTCGTGGAGCGCGGGATCGAGGCCGACCTGCTGCCCCTCGCCCGCGAGGCGGGGCTGGCCGTCGTCCCCTACTCCGCCCTGGCGTCAGGATTCCTGACCGGCAAGTACCGCGACGGATCGACGCCCGAGGGTCCGCGCGCCGACGGCGCCTCCCGCTACCTCGACGGCCGCGGCCGCCGGGTGCTGGCGGCGCTCGACGCGGCGGCGGAGGCGCACGGCGCCGAGGTGGCGACGGTGGCGCTCGCGTGGCTCCGCTCGCAGCCCGGAGTGGTCGCGCCGATCGCCAGCGCCCGCGTGATGGAGCAGCTGCCGGCGCTGATCGCCTCGGCCTCCCTCGAGCTGAGCGCCGAGGAGCTCGCCGCACTCGACGAGGCGAGCCGGGCGTAGCCGCAGACGGGCGGCCGCGGGGGCGCGTCCCCCGCGGTCATCGACGCTCCGCGGAGGTGCTATCGTCTAACGGTGCCAAATCGCGGGCACGCCCCGAGAGGGGCTGTCAGACCCGCAGGTGCGCCCCCTTAGCTCATTGGTAGAGCACTTCCTTGGTAAGGAAGAGGTAGTGGGTCCGATTCCCACAGGGGGCTCCGTTCCCCGCAGGCCAGACCTGCGAAGAACGCGCGGCGGGGTAGCTCAGGTGGTTAGAGCACACGGCTCATAATCGTGGTGTCGCGGGTTCAAGTCCCGCTCCCGCTACAGCGAGAAGGCCCCGGTTCGCGCGTCGAACCGGGGCCTTCGGCGTTCCCGGGCGAGGTCCTGCCCGCGGGAGAGGTCTCAGACCGCGCAGCCCGCGAAGAGCACGTCGTCCGAGGAGACCAGGTCCTCCAGGGTCAGCAGGCGGTCGAGGTCGTGGCCGGCGGCCAGGGCGTTGGCGCGCTCCGGAGCGGTCTGGGGGGCGAGGCGCCCCTCCATCACCCCGCCGAGGGCGCGGACGGCGCACGCGGCGACCACTCCCTCCGGGGTGCCGCCGATGCCGAGGACGAGGTCGACGCGGCCCGCGGGATCGGCCGCCTCGATCGCGACCGACACGTCGCCCTCGCCGCGCAGCTCGAGCGCGACCCCGGCCGCGCGCAGAGCCGCGATGAGCCCGGAGTGACGCGGCTTGTCGAGCACGACGACGACCAGCTCCGCGACGGGCTTCCCGAGCGCCGCCGCCAGCCGTGCGGCGTTCTCGGCGGGAGGGAGGTCGAGCGAGACGGCGCCCCGGCCCGCTCCGGAGCAGACCAGCTTGTCCATGTAGAACACGTCGCGCGGGTCGAACAGCGTGCCTCGCGGGGCCAGCGCGATCACGCTCACCGAGCCGGTGAGCCCCTCCGCCGTCAGCCGGGTGCCGTCGAGCGGATCGACCGCCACGTCGCAGGAGGGAGCGGAGGCGCGGCCGAGGCGCTCGCCGTTCGCGAGCATCGGGGCCTCGTCCTTCTCGCCCTCGCCGATCACGACGACGCCGTCGAACGGAGCGTCGGCCAGCACGGCGCGCATCGCCGCGACCGACGCCTCGTCCGCCGCGACCTTGTCGCCGCGCCCGTACCAGCCGCGCGCCGCCTCTGCCGCCGCGCGCACGGCGGCGGCCACCGCCTCCTGCAGCTCGGCCGGGTAGGCGGGCGACGCGATCAGCCGCAGGCCGCTCATGCGCGCGCGGGCTGGGCGGTCGCGGTGCGGACCAGCCGCTCCAGGGTGCGCAGTCCGTCGGAGGAGAGCACCGACTCCAGGTGCCCCTGCACCGACGCGACGTGCTCGCCGCGCAGGGCGTTGACCACTCCCGTCTCCGGGTCGACCGACACCTCGAGCCCCAGCCGGGGCGTGCGCGCGACGCCGGGGGCGACGGAGGAGAAGGTGTTGTAGAAGCCGATCGCGGCGTCCTCGCCGAACACGTCCACCGCCAGGCGCACGCCCTGGCGGGGCGCGGGCAGCGGCTCGACAGGGAGGCCCGCCAGCAGCGACAGCATCTGGTGGCTGAGGCAGACGGCGAGCATCGGCCGCTCCGCCTCGAGGCGCGTGGTCATCAGCGAGCGCAGGTGCGCGATCCGCGGGTCGGAGTCGTCGCGGGGGTCGCCCGGGCCGGGGCCGAAGACGACGAGGTCGTCGCTCAGCACGTCGGCGACCTCCGACCAGCGCTCGACCCGGGCGTCCATCCCGAGGTGGCGCAGCTGGTGGGCGAGCATCGTCGTGAACTGGTCCTCGTTGTCGACGATCAGCGCGGTGTGCCCGGCGAGGCCGGCGATGTGCTCGGGCGCCTGGGGCCGGAGCCAGAACGAGGCGAGCCGCTCGTTGCGCGCCTCGAGCGCCTCCTGCACGCCCGGCTGCGCGTTCAGGTCGATGGCCGGCGGCACCTCGCGGTGCGGCAGCAGGCCGAGGGCGGAGAGGACGCCCGACGCCTTCGCCCGCGTCTCGGCGACCTCGCCCTCGGGGGTGGAGTGGCGCACGAGCGTCGCGCCGGCCGGCACGGTGAGGCGGCCGTCCGCGCGGAGGTAGGCGGTGCGGATGAGGATGGGGGCGTCGACCGTGTAGCCGTGCTCCTCCGGCTCGAAGAGGGCGAGCACGCCGGAGTAGTAGCCGCGGGGCTCCTTCTCGTACTCGGCGATCACGGCGCACGCGTTCTCCATCGGCGAGCCGGTGACCGTGGGCGCGAACATCGTCAGCCGCAGGACCTCGCGCACGTCGAGTCCGGTGCGGCCCTCGAGCAGGTACTCGGTGTGGCTGAGCCGCGACATCTGCTTGAGGAACGGCCCGAGGATGCGGCCGCCGTCCGGGCAGACCGCGCTCATCATCTTCATCTCCTCGTCCACGACCATGAAGAGCTCCTCGCTCTCCTTGACGTCGGCGAGGAACGCGAGCACCTCCTCCCCGGTGGGTCCGGCCGCGGGGTGGCGGAAGGTGCCGCTGATCGGGTTCATCATCGCGACGCCGTCGCGCACCGAGACGTGGCGCTCGGGGGTCGCGCCGACGGCGGTGACCGTCTGCGCGCCGTCGACGCCGGGGGTGTGGATCGCGAAGGTCCAGTACGCGCCGGACTCGTCGGTGAGCAGGCGGCGGAACCAGGCCAGGACCGCCTCGACGGGCGGCGCGTCGGTCTGCGCGACGAAGGCGCGGTTGATGACGAAGTTGGCGCCCTCGCCGCGGCCGATCTCGTCCTCGATCACCCGGCGGACGATGTCGGCGTACTCGTCGTCCGGCACGTCGAAGCCGCGCTCCTCGACCGGGATCTCCCGCTCGGGCAGGAGCCGCAGCACCTCGGCCAGGGGGACGCTCTCGCGCTCGCGCACCACGAGGTTGCGCAGCGGGGCTCCGTCGTCCTTCGCCGCGAAGCCGCGCTCGCGCACCTGCCGGTAGGGCACGAGGGTCAGCACGTCGTCGCCGTCGAGCGGGATGTCGGCCAGGCCCTCGACGTCGAGCACGTCGCCCGTGAACACGTCGACGGCGTCGCGGCCCTGGCGGAGGACCACCGCGAACGGCAGCGTCCCGTCGGAGGCGAGGATGCGGGAGAGGAGCGAGGTCATCGTGGTCCTTGTATCGGGTCGTGCCCCACCCGGGCCCTGACATGCAGAACGACCGCCCGGAGGAGGCGGTCGCGTGCGAGGGGTCTGCGCGTCGGTCCGCCTAGGAGGCGGGCCACCAGGGGCTTCGGATCGACGTGCGCACGCGGCGAGTCTAGGGGAGAGCCGGGCGGCGGCCAAGCGGTGTCAGGCGGCCGGCCGCTCGGTCGACTCGCCCCGCAGGGTCCGGAGCAGAAGGGTCGCGCCGGCCGTCGCGGCGGGGGTGGCGACGACCGCGCCCCCGGGGACGAGGAACGCCAGGTAGACGGCGATGCCGAAGCCGAGCGAGACCGCGCGGTGCTCGCCGAGGAGGCGGCGGCGGTCGCGGAGGGAGAGCCCCCGGGCGTCGCCCGCGAACCCGGTCAGCTCGAGCGCGAGGGCCCTCCCGCCGACCAGGGCGCCCGCGACGAGGCCGACGATCGAGCCGACCAGCGGCACCAGGCCCAGCAGCACCAGGACCACGCCGATCCCGAGGGAGGTGGCGACCAGCACGGCGGAGTCGCGGAGGCCGCGGCCGACCCCCTGCCAGAAGGTGGTCTCGCGCTCGTCGGGCACGCCGCCGAGGTCGTCCTCGACCCGCCGCCAGATCCGCTCGTAGAAGGGGTCGCCGACCAGCAGGGTCACCGCGGCGAAGAGGACCACGCCGAGGGCGAGCACGGCGCCGACCACCGCGATCGAGAGCACCAGGCGGACGGTGGCGGCCGTGCCCTCGTCCCAGCCGCCGGCGAACGGGGTGAGCGCGGTCACCGCGTCCTGCACCCGCGTGAGCACCAGGACCAGCACGCCGACGAAGACCAGGCCGACGATCAGGGGCGGGATCGCGCCGAGGAGCATCGCCCGCGGCGAGCGGACCCAGGTGCGGAAGCCGCGGAGGAAGAGCCGGGCACCGAGGCCGAGATCGCGGAGGACGCTCATCCCCCGATCCTCGCAGGTGGGTCCGGGTCGGGGGTCCGGCAGAACGCCCGACTGCACGGGACGTGGAACCTCAGACCCGCTCGAACGGAGCGAGCAGCCCCGCCATCGCCTTCGTCCGCGGCGCGGCGTACTCGTCGCGCCGCGAGGTGCTGACGCCCATCGCGACGAGCCCCTCCACCAGGCGCACCGCCGAGGCGACGCCGTCGATCACGGGCACGCCCAGCTCCCGTGAGAGGTCGCGGCACAGGTCGGCCATGCCCGCGCAGCCCAGCACGATCGAGTCGGACCCGTCGACGGCCAGCGCTGCGGCGCACTCCGCCAGGATCGCGCGGCGGGCGTCGGAGCGGGGGTCGTCGAGCTCGAGCACCGGGATGTCGCAGGCGCGCACCTGGCGGCAGGCGTCGCCGAACCCGGCGCGGCGGGCGATGTCCCAGGCGCGGCCGCTGGTGCGCGAGAGCGTGGTGACCACGCTGAAGCCCCGGCCGACGAGCGCGGCCATGTGCATGGCGGCCTCGGCGATCCCCGCGACCGGGCCGCTCGCGATCTCGCGCGCGGCGTCGACGCCCGGGTCGCCGAAGCACGCGATGACCGCGCCGTCGCTGCCGGCCGCCTCCGCCCGGGCGATCTCGTGCAGGACGCCGGGCACGGCGAGCGCCTCGTCGTAGTGGCTCTCGATCGACGCCGGACCCATCGGCGGGGTGACGGCCGTGATCTCGGTGCCGAGCGAGGCGGCGGAGCGGGCGGCCCGGCCGATCGCCGCGGTCATCGCAGTGCTGGTGTTCGGGTTGACGACGGTGATGCGCATGGTGGTTCCTCGGTTCGGGTGCCGGGAGGGGGAGGGACCCGCCCGGCCGCCGGTCCGCGGGATGCGGAGCGGCCGGGGCGGATCCCTCCTCCGAGCCGGCCGGATCAGACGGTCGAGCCGTCGCTGACGTGCTCGAGGTCCTCGTCGAGGCGCCCGATCCGCGGCGCGCGCCGCTCGAGCACGGCCATCGCGACGAATCCGAGCCCGCAGCCGAGGAACCAGCTGTAGTCGCCGAGCCAGGTGAACTCCGCGCCTCCCGCCTCCGCGATCCAGCGCGGCACGAGCACCGAGGCGACGGAGGGGACTCCGCCGATCACGGTCGCCCAGACGGCGTTGGGGTTGAAGCCGCGCGAGAACCAGTAGCGGCCCTTCTCGCTCATCGTGTAGAGGTCGTCCACCCAGACGCGCTGGCGGCTGATCAGGTAGTAGCCCGCGATGAGGACGCCGAACAGCGGTCCGATCAGCGCGCCGAGGATGCCGAGCGTGTAGTGGATGGCGGTGTCGTTCGAGTACCAGTTCCACGGGGTGAGCAGCACCGAGCCGACGGCGGCGATCATGCCGCCCATCCGCCAGCTGATCTTCTTCGGGTTGACGTTGGAGAAGTCGAACGCGGGGGAGATGAAGTTGGCGACGATGTTGATGCCGATCGTCGCGATGACGAAGGTGAGGCCGCCGAGGAGCACGGCGAACCAGGTGTCGATCCGCTCGACGGTCTCGATCGGGTCGGTGATCAGCTCGCCGAAGACCGGCACGGTCGCCGAGGCGGTGATCACGGTGAGGAGGGAGAAGAAGAGGAAGTTGATCGGGAGGCCGAGCAGGTTGCCGCGCTTCACGGCGCCGTAGCTGCGGGCGTACCGGGAGAAGTCGCCGAAGTTGAGCATCGGGCCCGAGAAGTAGGAGACGACCAGGGCGACGGCCGAGATCATCACCGGCACCGCGGCGGCGAGGTCGAGCGGCTCGCCGGAGCCGAGGGTGAGCGAGATGTTCTCCCAGCCCGCCTGCGACACCAGGTAGACGGCCAGCACGAGCATCACCACGTAGACCGCCGGTCCCGCCCAGTCGATGAAGCGGCGGATCGACTCCATGCCCCGCCAGAACAGCGCGGCCTGCGCGACCCAGAGGATCGCGTAGGAGAGGTAGCCCAGAGCCGAGAGGCCGAGGAACGACGCCTCGGGCGTGTTCAGGGCGGCCATGCCCGGGAAGAACTTGAGGAAGACGATGTTCAGCGACTGCGCCGCCAGGTAGGTCTGCACGCCGTACCAGGCGATCGCGATCAGTCCGCGGATGATCGCCGGGATGTTCGCGCCGCGGATGCCGAAGATCGCGCGGTTGATGACGGGGTAGGGCACGCCGGTGACCTGGCTGGGCTTGGCGACGAGGTTGCAGAAGACCTGCACGATCACGATGCCCACCACCAGGGCGACGAGGACCTGCCAGCCGGCCAGGCCCAGCGCGAAGAGCGAGCCCGCGGTCACGTACCCGCCGACGCTGTGCACGTCCGACATCCAGAACGCGAAGATGTTGTAGCTCGACCAGCGCTGCTTCCGGAGCGGGGCGAGGTCCTCGTTGGAGAGGCGGTCGTCGTAGCCGGCGCTCGCCGCGGCGGCGGGATCCGGATCGACGGGGGGAGCGGTGACTCGGGGTGCGGTGGCGCGGTCGGACATGGGTGGATCCACCTCTCGGGCGGTCGTGCGCAGAGCGGCACGGAGCGGATGTGTCAGGGTGGTCGGGACGTCCGGCCGAGGAGGCGGGGCGTCGCGGAGAGCGTCTTGAGTGAAGTGATCACTTCACGCGGGCCACGCTACGAGTCGGGAGGCCGCCGCTCGTTTCGGCTCCGTTACGGCTGTGTGACGATCCGCGAGAGGGGACGGGCCATGCCCTCCGACGACACCGCGCCCGACGAGGCGGCCGCCCGGGCGATCGCGGACGGGGCCGGGCTCGGCGCCCGGCTGCGGGAGCTGCGGCTCTCGGCGGGCCTGTCGCTGAAGGCACTCGCCGGGCGACTCGGCATCTCCGTGAGCGCCGTCTCGCAGATCGAGCGCGGAGCGATGCAGCCCTCGGTCGGCCGGCTGATCGCCCTCGTGGACGCGCTGGGGGTCCCGCTGTCCGCCGTGTTCGACCAGGGCGCGTCGGCGCCGGTCGAGACCGCGGTCGTCCGGGCGCGCGAGTCGGCGCCCGTGGCGCTCGAGGGCGGAGTGCTGTTCCGCCGTCTGGCGCCGCGTCCGCTGGACGCCGTCGACTTCTTCGAGTCGACCTACCCGCCGGGCTCGACCTCGACGGCGTACCGGCAGCTGCTCCGCCACGACGGGTTCGAGATGGGGACGGTGACGCTCGGAGAGCTGACGGTCGAGTTCGAGGACGAGTCGGTCGTCCTCGGGCCGGGCGACGCCATCACGTTCCCGTGCGAGCGGCCGCACCGCATGGTCAACACGGGCTCGACCACGGCGATCGCGACCTGGCTGATCGTCCACCGCTGACACCGCGCCGGTGCTTCGTGCCGGACCCCTGGCGGCACCACCTGCGTATGGGACCCTGGTCCTCGCTCCTCCACAACGGGCGGACGACCGTCTCCTGTCCACACCCCGGTCGGGATCGGGGCGCGGCGGGCCCTCGGTGTCGGTACCGCCTGGTGGGCTGGTCTCCTCGACCGAGGGGTGCGGAACGTGGAGGAGCGGATGGACGGCAGGAACGACGAGGGGTGCCCGCGCTGGTGCGCGGGCGAGCACGACGAGCTGGTCGCGGCGGGGGAGCGGCTGCACCGCTCCGCGGCGAGCTCGCTCCCGGTGGTGCTCTGGGCGGGCCGAGACGGGGCCGCGGGCGCGACGGTGCACGTCTCCCTGTGCCGCCCGGGGGAGTCGGGGGAGGACAGGCTCCGCCTGGAGGCCGACGGGCTCGGCGAGGTCGACCTCGATCTCAGCTCGGGGTCGCGGCTGGCCGGCGCGGTGCTCCGGCTACTCGGCGCCGCGTGAGGTGCGCGGCGGGTCGGGCGGCAGGAGGTCCGTCAGCTCGATCTCGAGCGCCTCGCAGAGCGCGAGGAGGGTGTGCAGCGTGGGGTTCGCGGGCGAGCCGGGCTTCGACTCGCCCTTCTCGAACTTCTGGTAGGTGTAGCCCGCGAGCCCGGCCGCGTGGGCGATCCGCTCCTGGCTGGCGCCCTTGGCGATGCGGGCCCGGTGCATGTTGGTGCCGAGCTCGCGGGCGTAGGTCGCCCAGTCGCGCTCGGGAGTGGGTGTCGACATGCCCGCCAGCTTCGGAGAAGTTCGGCCGCGGGTCAGCCATACACGGATGGGAAATTGCCGGTGGTCATACCCGGGTGGCCACCGGTGGCGCCTCCGGAGCCCCGAGGGCCCCGCGACGGCAGCGCCTAGTATGGCCGGGTGCCAGTGAACCCCGAACTCGTCGGGCGCGTCTTCGCGCCCACGGAGCCCTATCAGGTGGGGCGCGAGAAGGTGCGCGAGTTCGCCCGCGCCGTCTCCGCGACCTCCCCCCTGCACCACGACGTCGAGGCCGCCCGCGCCGCCGGGCACCCCGACCTCGTCGCTCCGCCCACCTTCGCCGTCGTCGTGCAGGAGTTCACGCTCCAGCAGCTGCTCGCCGAGCCCGACGGCGGGATCGACTTCAGCCGCGTCGTGCACGGAGACCAGCGCTTCGTGCTGTCCCGTCCGGTCGTCGCCGGCGACGAGCTGACCGCGACCCTCTCGGTCGCCGCCATCAAGAAGCTCGGCGCCCACTCGATGGTCACCACCGAGTCCCGCATGGTCGACGCGAGCGGCGAGCACGTCGTCACCGCGATCTCGACCCTCGTGGTCAGGGGAGACGAATGAGCACCGCACTGCCCGCTCTCGCCGAGCTGAGCGTCGGCCAGGTCGTCGCCGAGAGCCGCTTCCCGATCGACCGCGGCACCCTGGTGCGCTACGCGGGCGCCTCGGGCGACTTCAACCCCATCCACTACCGCGACGACGTCGCCGCCGAGGTCGGCCTGCCCGGCGTGCTCGCGCACGGCATGCTCACGATGGGCACCGCGGTGCAGGTCGTCGTCGACTGGGTCGGGGACCCCGGACGCGTGGTCGACTACCAGGTGCGCTTCACCCGCCCCGTCGTGGTGGACCCGCGCGACGGCGCCGCGATCGACGTGGTCGCCAGGATCGGCGCTGTGAACGCCGAGGAGGGCTGGGTCCGCGTCGACCTCGCCGTCTCGGTCGATGGCCAGTCCGTCCTCGGCAAGTCCCAGGCGCGGGTCCGACTCGCGTGACCTCCGCGCCGCTGCTCTCCGCCCTGACCACCCTCCGCGTCGGCGGACCCGCCGAGCGCCTCGTCGAGCCCGCCACCGAGGCGGAGCTGGTCGAGACGCTCGTCGGCCTGTGGTCGGACGACGAGCCGTGGCTGCTGCTCGGCGGCGGCTCCAACCTCCTCGTGGGCGACGACGGGGTCGAGGGCACGGTCGTGCGCGTGCGCACCACCGGCGTCGAGCGGCTCCCCTCCGACGAGCCGGGGCGCGTGCTCCTGCGGGTCCAGGCGGGCGAGTCGTGGGACGGCCTCGTCGCGACGACCGTGGAGCGCGGCTGGGCGGGCCTCGAAGCCCTCAGCGGCATCCCCGGCACGGTCGGTGCGTCGCCGGTGCAGAACATCGGCGCCTACGGCCAGGAGCTCTCGGACACGCTGGTCGCGGTCGACTTCCTCGACGAGGGCGCCCGCGAGCCCGTCCGGCTGACGGCGGAGGAGCTGCAGTTCGCCTACCGCACCTCCGTGATCAAGCAGGGCCGCCGGGGCGCGGTGCTGGCCGTCGAGTTCGCGCTCGAGGAGGTCGGCGCCGAGGGCGACGGCACTCCCGTCGCCTACGGTCAGCTGGCGTCGGCGCTCGGAGTCGCGCTCGGCGACCGCGTGCCGCTCGCGCGGGTGCGCGAGACCGTGCTGGCGCTGCGTGCGGGCAAGGGCATGGTCCTCGATCCGGAGGACCCGGACACCGCGAGCGCCGGCTCCTTCTTCACCAACCCCCTCGTCACGAGCGCGTTCGCCGACTCCCTGCCGCCCGAGGCGCCGCGCTGGCCGGTCGAGCCGACGGCGGAGGCGCCCGTCATCACTCCGCTCGCCGCGGTCGAGGCAGGAGCGCCCGTCGGGCTGCCCGTGCCTCTCCGCGCCGACGGCCTGGTGAAGCTCAGCGCCGCGTGGCTGATCGAGCACGCCGGCGTCTCGCGCGGTTTCGCCCTGCCCGGCTCGCGGGCCGCCGTGTCGAGCAAGCACACCCTCGCCCTGACCAACCGCGGAGGAGCGACGGCTGAGCAGGTCGCCGAGCTCGCCCGGTACGTCCAGGGCCGCGTCCTGGCGGAGTTCGGCGTGCTGCTGCACCCCGAGCCCGTGGTGGTCGGCACCGCGGTCTGAGTCCGCGCGGTCTGCGCCCGCAGGCGCCGCGCTCCCGGGGACGAGCGCCCTCCGGCCGCGGCCTCCTCCGGCTCAGCTGTCGCGGCGGATCCAGCGGAAGCCGAAGCGGCAGGCGACGAGCCCCACGACGAGCCAGATCCCGAGCACCAGCGCGACGCCGCCGAGGTCCCACGACCCGTTCACCTCCGCCTCCTCGAACCCGCTCGGCAGGAACACGGCGCGCATGCCCTGCGCGATCCACTTGAGCGGGAAGACGCTCGCCGTGTTCTGCAGCCAGTCAGGCAGCGTCGTGAACGACAGGTACGACCCCGAGATGAACTGCAGCACGAGCAGCGGCGGCACGATCACGGCGGTCGCGCTCTTGCCCGAGCGGGGCAGCGCGGAGACGGCGATGCCGAGGATGGCCGACGTCGCGACTCCTGCCAGGTAGACCCAGGCGAAGGTCGCCCAGCGCCCGCTGTCGGTGGGCAGCTCGACCGAGAACACCGTCGCCGCGACCAGGAGCAGCAGGGCCGTCTGCGCGAGGCTCGTCACGAGCACCTGGCCGAACTTGCCGATGAAGTAGCTGAAGACCGGCAGCGGGGCTCCCGCGAGCCGCTTGAGCGTGCCGTCGCCGCGCTCGACCGCGATGTCGACCCCCAGGTTCTGCACGCCCGAGAGCAGGATCCCGGCCGCGGCCAGGCCCGGCACGTAGTACTCCGCCATCGGGATGCCCGGGTCCTGCGGGTTCGCCTGCATCACCGCGGTGTCGCCGAACGCGACCGAGAAGATCGTCAGGAGCAGCACCGGGAAGAGGAAGGTGAAGAACACCTGGTCCGGAGCGCGGAAGTACGAGCGGATCTCGTAGCGGGCGCGGGCGAGTCCGAGGCGGACGGTGCGTCCCGGGCCGGTGGAGAGGGTGCGGGGGCGGGTGGCGACGGCGGTCACGCGGGCTCTCCGATCAGGTCGACCGCGTCGCGGTCCTCGCGGATGAGGTCGAGGTAGATGTCCTCGAGGCTGGGGCGGACGACCTCGAGGGCCGTCGGCTCCCCGATCCGGGAGTGCAGCTCGGCGACGGTCCGGGCGGGCTCGGTGGTGCGCAGCCGGTGCAGCACGCCGTCCTCGCGCCACTGCACGATCGGGACGCGCGCCTCGTCCCCTCCGATCGCGCTCATCGGGCCGATGGCCAGGAGCCGCCCGCCGGAGATCACGGCGGCGCGGTCGCCCAGGCGGGCGGCCTCGTCGAGGTAGTGGGTGGTGAGCAGGATGGTCGTGCCCTCGCTCTTGAGCAGAGCGATCAGGTCCCAGAAGGAGTGGCGGGCCTCGGGGTCGAAGCCCGTGGTGGGCTCGTCGAGGAACACCAGCTCGGGACGGCCGATGATGCCGAGGGCGACGTCGACACGGCGGCGCTGGCCGCCGGAGAGGCGCCCGATGCGCGAGCGGGCCTTGGACGTCAGCCCGACGGCCTCGATGGTCTCGTCGACGTCGCGCGGTCGCGGATAGAGGCTGGCGAAGTGCGCGATCTGCTCGCGCACCGTCGCGTTGCCGGACTCGCCGCTGGACTGCAGGACGATCCCCAGACGCGCCTTCCACGCCAGGTCGCCGTGGCGCGGGTCGACCCCGAGCACCGACACCTCGCCGCCGGAGCGGTCGCGGTAGCCCTCGAGGATCTCGATGGTCGTCGACTTCCCGGCGCCGTTGGGGCCGAGGAGCGCGAAGGTCTCGCCCCGGTGGATGTCGAAGGAGACTCCCGCGACCGCCGGAGCGCCCCCGTAGTCCTTCCGCAGGTCGCGGACTCGGACGGCGTGGTCTTCGCTCATCGTCACAGCGTGCCCTGTCGCACCCCTCCGGCGACAGTGATCCCCGATTTCCGCCTCCCTCTTGCCCTCCCCGCCCCGAGATGCCACGCACCCCTCACCTGTCGGACAGGCCCGTCGCAGTACCCGCCGTCACCGTGCGGCACGGCCAAGCGGCGATCCGCGTGTCAGCGGATCGTCCGCGGGACGCGTCCCGCTCTCTGCAACGCACCCCGACGTCGAGCCGACCGCGGCCGATCGACGACGCAGGAGGAGAGAGGCTAAACGGTGCCGAAGAGCCGCTGCAAGCGGCGCACGCCCTCGAGGAGCGCGTCGTCGCCGAGGGCGTAGGACAGGCGGAGGTAGCCGCTCGGTCCGAAGGCCTCGCCGGGGACGGTGGCGACCTCGGCCTGCTCGAGGATGAGGTCGGCGAGCTCGAGGGAGGTCGTCGGGGTGGTGCCGTTCCACTCTCGGTTCAGCAGCCCGTTCACGTCGGGGTAGACGTAGAACGCGCCGCCGGGGGTCGGGCACTCGATCCCGTCGATCGAGTTCAGCTCGGCGACGATGGTGCGGCGGCGGCGGTCGAAGGCCAGGCGCATCTCCTCGGCCGGCTCCTGCGGGCCGGTGAGGGCGGCGATCGCGGCGCGCTGCGAGATGTTCGAGACGTTGCTCGAGAGGTGCGACTGGAGGTTCGAGGCGCCCTTGATCGCGTCGGCCGGGCCGACCATCCATCCGACGCGCCAGCCGGTCATCGCGTAGGTCTTCGCGACGCCGTTGACGAGGATCGTCCGGTCGCGCAGGGCCGGCACCGCCTCGACGATCGAGGTCGCGTGCTCGAGCGGGCTCGCGTCGTCCTGGTCGCCGGTGGAGTAGACGAGGTTCTGGTAGATCTCGTCGGCGATGATCCAGAGGCCGTGCTCCTCGGCCCACTCGCCGATCTCGCGGGTCTGCTCGGCCGAGTAGACGGCGCCGGTGGGGTTGGAGGGGGAGACGAACAGGAGCACCTTGGTGCGCTCGGTGCGCGCTGCCTCCAGCTGCTCGACCGTGACCAGGTAGCCCTGGTCGGCGCCCGCGAACACGTCCACCTGCACGCCGCCGGCGAGCTTGATCGCCTCGGGGTAGGTGGTCCAGTACGGGGTCGGCACCAGCACCTCGTCGCCGTCGTCGAGGAGGGTCTGGAAGGCCTGGTAGACGGCCTGCTTGCCGCCGTTGGTGACCACGACCTGCGAGGGGTCGACGGCCCATCCGGAGTCGCGCGCCGTCTTCTCCGCGATGGCCGCGCGGAGGTCGGGGAGGCCCGCCGCGGGGGTGTAGCGGTAGTTCCCCGGGTCGAGCACGGCGGCCGAGGCGGCCTCGACGATGTGCTCGGGAGTGAGGAAGTCGGGCTCGCCGGCGGCGTAGGACACGACCGGTCGGCCCTGGGCCTGGAGGGCCTTCGCCTTGGCGTCGACCTTCAGAGTGGCGGACTCGGCGATGGCGGCGATGCGGGCGGAGATGCGCGTGGTGGAGGACACGACGGCCAGCGTATCCTGCGCGCGCACGGGGCTCCGAGGCCCCCCGCCGCTCGGCTGGACACGCCCTGCGGGTCCACGTACACTCGTCCGAGGTAGTCGATCTCTGCCCTCATCCACAGCGCCCGCGAGGGTCGCGGCGGACGGGCGGCGGGTCGGTCTCCTCCTCGGATGCTCGCAACGGCATCCATAGGGCGGTGGCTCAATTGGTAGAGCAGCGGTCTCCAAAACCGCAGGTTGCAGGTTCGAGCCCTGTCCGCCCTGCACATCGATGCCCGTCGCACGCGGTCCCCGCGACGCTGCGGTCATCGGTCCAGGGCCGCCCATGACGGGCGGTCGGCCACACCGGAGGTTCCGGTGCGGGAAAGGTGCGTGCAGGTGGCCGGGAAAGCAGTCGACGAGCCGAGCGAGGACGTCGTCGCGATCGCCAATCAGCAGCGAGCCGCGCGGCGCAACCCGTTCGCGCGCATCGCCCTCTTCATCCGGCAGGTCATCGCCGAGCTGAAGAAGGTCGTGACGCCCACCCGCAAGGAGCTGGGCAACTACGTCGTGGTCGTGCTGATCTTCGTCGTCATCATGATGGCGCTGGTGTCCTTCCTCGACTGGGTCTTCGCCCTGGCCGTGACGTACGTGTTCGGCACACCCGCCGCCTGACCCGAGAGCATCCGGGCCGCGCGAGCGGAGGGTGCCGGCGACAGCGGGACGCGCCCCGAGGGGCGCGACCGATCGATCGAGAGAGAGTTGTGACGAGTGTCTGACAGAAACCGCGACGACGTCGACTGGGCGACGGCTGCCGAGCAGTCGTCGGAGGTCGAGGAGGAGCAGGAGGGCGACGTCCAGTCGCAGGCTGAGGACGCCGTCGAGCCCGCCGAGCAGGGTGCGCTGAGCATCATCGACGAGAACGAGTCCGAGGACGACCTCGCCTCCGACCTCGAGGCCGCGCTGGACGCCATCGGCTCCGTCGACGACCCCGAGGCCGACTCCGCGGTCGACGAGGCCGCGCACATCGACACCGTCGAGGAGGCCGAAGCGGCCCTCGAGGCCGTCGAGGACGAGGCCGAGGTCGCCGCCGAGGACGCCGAGTCCGCCGGTGAGGACCTCGCCGACATCGACCCGTACGAGGCCTTCCGCACCGAGCTGCGCGGCAAGCCGGGCAAGTGGTACGTCATCCACTCCTACGCCGGCTTCGAGAAGCGCGTGAAGTCCAACATCGAGAACCGCAAGGTCTCGCTCGAGGCCGAGGACTACATCTTCGAGGTCCAGGTCCCGATGGAGGACGTGGTCGAGATCAAGAACGGCCAGCGCAAGATGGTCACCCGCGTGCGCATCCCCGGCTACGTGCTGGTGCGCATGGACCTCAACGAGGACTCGTGGTCGGTCGTCCGCCACACGCCGGGCGTCACCGGCTTCGTGGGCAACGCCCACAACCCGACCCCGCTGCGCTTCGAGGAGGCCTTCACGATGCTGAAGAGCCTCGTCGAGATCAAGGACGTCGCCCCCTCGAAGACCTCCGGTGCCAAGGGCCAGAAGCAGGCCCAGCGCGTGCTGCCCGCCGAGGTCGACTTCGAGATCGGCGAGACCATCACCATCAAGGAGGGCTCGTTCGCGGGTCTTCCCGGCTCGATCAGCGAGATCAAGCCCGAGAGCGGCAAGCTCACCGTGCTCGTCTCGCTCTTCGAGCGCGAGACCCCGGTCGAGCTGTCGTTCGACCAGGTCACCAAGCTCTGACGCGTCGCCTCCGCGCCGCGTGAACGCCCCCTCCGCACGTCGGAGGGGGCGTTCGCCGTTCCGGGCGGCGCTCCCTCCGGCACCGCCCCACGCGCACCCGGGCGTCGGCCCCTCCTCCGCCCTGTCGGGGGTGGCCCCGCTCGTGTAAGCTCGTACGGGTTTTCGTGTCGGCGCCCGCCTCTGTGCGCGCCGGACGACCCTCCTCCACCGCGATCCGGCACCGTCGGATGCGCGGGAGAGCGGCCGGGAGCCCCCGACCGCTCGAACCCTGAGAAAAGGAATCAGAATGGCCCCCAAGAAGAAGGTCACCGGCCTGATCAAGCTCCAGATCAAGGCCGGCGCGGCCAACCCCGCGCCCCCGATCGGTCCGGCGCTCGGTCAGCACGGCGTCAACATCATGGAGTTCTGCAAGGCGTACAACGCGCAGACCGAGTCGCAGCGCGGCAACGTCATCCCCGTCGAGATCACCGTCTACGAGGACCGCTCGTTCACCTTCGTGCTGAAGACCCCGCCCGCGGCGGAGCTCATCAAGAAGGCCGCCGGCGTCGCCAAGGGCTCCTCGACCCCGCACACCGTGAAGGTCGCGAAGCTCACCCAGGCGCAGGTCCGCGAGATCGCCGAGGCGAAGCAGGTCGACCTGAACGCCAACGACATCGACGCCGCCGCGAAGATCATCGCCGGCACCGCCCGCTCGATGGGCATCACGGTCGAGTAGCGCGACGGCTGCTCGACGGCGGGAGCGACGCGCCCACCGGCGCGGACCCACCGCGGAAGCCTCGAGAACCCGACGGCGGCCCCTCAGCGGGGTCGCGCCCGGTCCGGAAGCGCCTCCGCAGGACCTCTCCGCCTCCCGCGAGCAGCAGTCACGGCCGCGATCGCGGCACCACCAGAACTCCATCACCCCCGTGGGAGAGCCCGCCAGGCTCTAGAACCACATTCTCGTTTCAAGGAGAAACAACATGGCACAGAAGTCGAAGGCCTACCGGGCCGCCGCGGCCAAGCTCGAAGAGGGCAAGTTCTACACGGCCGACGAGGCCGTCGCGCTCGCCCGCGAGACCGGTTCCGCCAAGTTCAACAGCACCGTCGAGGTCGCCCTCAAGCTCGGTGTCGACCCCCGCAAGGCCGACCAGATGGTCCGCGGCACGGTCATCCTGCCCCACGGCACGGGCAAGACCGCCCGCGTCATCGTGTTCGCTACCGGTCCGGCCGCCGAGGCCGCGCTTGCCGCCGGTGCCGACGAGGTCGGCGGCGCCGAGCTCATCGAGAAGGTAGCGGGCGGGTACACCTCGTTCGACTCCGCCGTCTCGACCCCGGAGCTCATGGGCCAGGTCGGCCGTCTCGGAAAGGTGCTCGGCCCCCGCGGCCTCATGCCCAACCCGAAGACCGGCACCGTGACCCCGGACGTGGCGAAGGCCGTGACCGAGATCAAGGGCGGAAAGATCGAGTTCCGCGTCGACAAGCACGCCAACGTGCACCTCGTCGTGGGCAAGGCCGCGTTCACCGAGGAGCAGCTCCAGGAGAACTTCAAGACCGCGCTCGACGAGATCCTCCGCCTCAAGCCGTCCTCCTCGAAGGGCCGCTACATCCAGAAGGCCGCCGTCTCGACGACCTTCGGCCCCGGCATCCCGCTGGACGTCAACGTCCTGGCCTGAGCCGGGCACGCACTGACGTGAGGAGGGGGTCCGCTTCGGCGGGCCCCCTCCTTCGTCGTCCCGGCATACTGGACCGGTGATCCGCCGCTCCACTCCGCCGCGCCTCCCGTGACCGTCCGCCGCGCGTCGGCCGCCGACGCCGAGGCCGTTGCCGAGCTGGCCGCCGCGACCTTCCCGCTGGCCTGCCCGCCGCACACCACCGCGGAGGCGAAGGCCGAGTTCGTCCGCATCGTGCTCTCGGTCGAGCGCTTCCGCGACCACCTCGCCGATCCGCTCCGCTCGCTCCTGGTCGACGACGACTCCGGCGCGCTGACCGGCTACGCGATGCTCGTGCGCGGGGAGCCCGCCGACGCCGACGTCGTCGCGGCGATCCGGCTGCGTCCGACCGTCGAGCTCAGCAAGTTCTACCTCCTGCCCGGCCGGCACGGCTCCGGAGCGGCGGCCGCGCTGATGGCCGCGACCCTCGAGGAGGCGCGGGCTCACGATGCCGCGGGCGTCTGGCTCGGCGTCAACGAGGAGAACGCGCGTGCTCAGCGCTTCTACTCCAAGCACGGCTTCGCGGTCGTCGGCCGCAAGCGCTTCCTCGTCGGCGACCGCTGGGAGGACGACTTCGTCCTCGAGCGCTCTCTCACCTGACCCTCCCCGCGAGACGCCACCCGGGCACGCGACGCGCTCCGCGTCGCGTACCGGAGCGGCCCCTCGCGGAGATCAGCCCTCGGAGACGGTGAGGACGATCTTGCCGCGGGTGTGGCCCGTCTCGAGCTGCTCGTGCGCCTCGCAGGCGCGGGCGAGAGGGAAGATGCCGTCGATGAAGACGCGGACGTCGCCCGACTCGAGAAGGCGCGAGACCACGCCGAGGGTCGCCCCGTCGGGAGCGACGCGGTAGGTGGAGGCGCGCACGCCCGCAGCGGCCGCCTCCTCGAAGAACCCGGGCCAGCTCCCGGTGGGCGCGTTCACGATCAGGCCCCCGGGGCGGAGGACCCTCAGCGAGCGCGAGCCCGTGTCGTCGTGGACGTTGCCGACCAGATCGATGACCACGTCGACGCCGGACAGCAGCTCGTCGAAGCGCTCGGCCGTGTGGTCGATCACCTGCGCGGCGCCGAGCTCGTGCAGCCACTGCAGGTTGCGGGTCGAGCCGGTCGCGATCACCGAGGCGCCGAAGTAGGCGGCGAACTGCACCGCGAAGTGGCCGACTCCGCCCGACCCGGCGTGAATGAGGATCCGCTGACCCTCGTGCGCCTTGGCGAGCTCGACGACCATGCCCCAGGCGGTGAGCGCCGCGAGCGGGACGCCGGCCGCTTCGACGTGGGAGAGCGTCGACGGCTTCCGCGCGATGGAGACGCTCGGCACGCTGACGTACTCCGCGTAGGAGCCCGAGTAGCGCGGCACCATGACGAAGCCGTAGACCTCGTCGCCCGGCCGCAGCGGATGCGCCGGGTAGGGGCTCGAGACGACGACGCCCGAGAAGTCGTGGCCGAGGACCGCCGGGTAGGAGGCGATCTGCGAGGCGACCCCCTGGCCCGCGCGCGTCTTCGCGTCGAGCGGGTTCACGCCGGCCGCGACCACCTTCACGGTGAACTCGGCGTTGATGGCGGAGGGTGTCGGCACGGTCGCCAGGTGCAGGGCGGAGGCGTCGCCCGGCGCGTCGATCACCGCCGCCGTCATCGTGTCGGGGAGGACGACCTCCTCCGGGATCTCGCCGATCGCGAGGCCGTGCCCGAGCGCGCTGGTGTGCATCGTCGCCTTTCCTGTCGCTGAGGCGTGCGGGTGGAGCGTGCCGAGGACGTCGCCCCCGATCCCCGCATCCGACGCCGCGACCAGTCAATCGAGGCAATGAGTCGGCGCTGTTACGGGGGTGTCACCCTCGGGAGAAGATTGGCGCGCGGAGCCGCGGGCGCCCGGTCTGGCACGATGAGGGGATGCGACGCCGACGTACCCTGCTGGTCGGCGGTGCCCTCCTTGTCCTGGCCGGGCTCGTGGTCCTCCTGGCCGCCCGGATCAGCATCGGCACCAGCCGCTGGGTCTACGTCAGCGAGATGGGCGCGCCGGACCTGCCGACGGCGGGCGCCTTCGAGGCCGCCCTTCTGCTCGTGGCGGCCGGCGGCGCGCTGATCGCCGCGGGCGCCTGGCCGGTGCGCGCCCGCCTGCTCCCCGCCCTCCGCCCGGCGGGCGCGATCCTCCTGGCGGCCGCCTGCTTCGCGCTCGCCTCGCAGGTGACCTGCACGGCGGGCTGCCCGCTGCCGGTCGGGCCGGCCTTCCGCTGGCAGGACCTCATCCACACCTCGGCCGCCGTGCTCGGCTTCGGGGCCGCCTGCGCCGCGATGCTCCAGCTGGCGACCGTGCGGGGGCGCCCTGCGGTCGCGCGGCTCTCGCTCGCCGCGGGGATCTCGGTGGCGGTCGTCGCCGGGACGGGCGGGATCCTGTCGCTCCTGCGCGTGTGGCTGCGGCTCGGCGGCACGCTCGAGTTCGTGGCGACGGCGATCGCAGTGCTCTGGCTCGCGTTCGTCGGCCTGGTGCTCGCGCTCGAGGACCTCAGCGCCGAGCGAGCCAGCCGCGGACGTGCCCGCGGATCCGGTCCTGCTGAGCGGCGAAGCCCTCGTCCCGCGACGGCACCCGCTCGCAGTCCGCATCCGGAAGAGCCCTAGCCCACGCCTCCGCGACCTCGACCGGGTGCACGGGGTCGCGCTCGGCCGCGATCACCAGGGTGCGCGCGATGACCTCGCCCAGCTCTCCGGAGTCTCGGTAGGCGGCGTTCCGCGGGATCTGGGCGAGCCGAACGGCGCGCTCGGCCGCCCGCGGGGAGCGGAACTGCAGCGTCAGCGCCTCCGCCGACGCGGGGGACACCTCGGCGGCGCGCGCGAACGGGCCCGAGGCGCGGAACATCCGCTCGCCGCGCTTCGCTCCGTGGTCGTGCAGCAGCTGCGCGATGACGGGGAACACGGTGAGGTTCTCGGGCAGCGGCTCGGCGGTGAAGGCGGGACGCACGAAGACGGCGCGGTCGATCGGCAGCACGCGTCGGACGGCGAGGCGCAGGGCGATCGCCGCGCCCATCGAGATGCCGAGCACCGTGAGCGGCTTGTGCGCGGCTCCGGCCCGCACGACCTCCTCCGTCACCTCGTCGGCCAGCGCCTCGAGGGCGAAGTCGCCGGGCGCGCCGAGCAGCTCGGAGGCGCCGTGGGCGCGGACGTCCGGAGCGATGACCTCGCTGCCGGCGGGGAGGGCGGAGCGCAGCAGCCCCAGGGGCTGGGAGCGGTCGCCGCCCAGGCCGTGCAGGAGGAGGACCGTCACCGGGCGCGCGTCCGCTCGTGCAGCTCGGCCATCAGCATCCCCGCCAGCCGCACGAGGATGTGGATCTCGTCCTCGTCGCGGTCGACCCAGCGGGAGTTCGGCTCGCCCTCGATCGGCACGAAGTCGCGGTGCTGCTCCCAGACGACGAGCGTGCGCTCGGCGCCGAGGACGTACTGCTGCCAGAAGACCTGCCGCAGGTAGTGGCGCGGGATGCTCCGCCACGGCTTCGTCGTGGTCTTGATCTCGCAGAGCTCGAGCCGGCCGTCCTCGCGGAGGCCGATGCCGTCGGGCGTGGCGAGGTGGCGCCGCTCCTGGCTCGCGTGGAAGAGGGTGCTGCTGGGCTCGATCGCGTGCTCGCTCCGCACCCAGGCGGCGATCTCGGGCTCGCGGGCGCGGCCGTGGTCGGTGAAGGCGTTGCCGCCGAAGCCGGTGCCGTAGAGCTTGTCGAGCGCGGCCCTGCCGATCGCGGCGGGGGAGGAGAGGCGGGCGACGTCGGTCGCCGTGATGCCGCGCGAGCGGGCGCGGAGCCAGGCGACGCGGTCCGAGGAGTCGGCGACGACCCTCCGGAGGTGCGGGGGCTCGGCGTCCGTGAAGACGGGCTGCGTCTCCCAGGGGAAGGAGAGCTGCAGGTCGGGCACCGATTCATTCTCTGCCCCCTGCGGCGCCCGGTCGAATCGGCACGCCGACCCGCGGCCTCTCACCGGGGCGCGACGGCCCGAGCCGGCGGCTCAGGCGTCGAGGAAGGCGTCGACGTGCGCGGGGGAGAGGAGATGGCGCCGGACCATCAGGGCGGCACCGCGGACGCCTCCGCCCTGGGCCGCGGCCTGCACGATGTCGAGCGCGCGGGTCGCCAGGGGGAGGGAGCGGCGGTAGACGACCTCGCGGACCCCGGCGAGGACCTCGTGGCTGGCCTGGGCGATGCTGCCGCCGACGACGATGACGGACGGGTTCAGGAGGTTCACGCAGGTGGCGAGCACCTCGCCGATGTCGCGGCCCGCGGCGCGCGTGAGCTCGACGGTGGTGGGGTCCCCGCCGGTCAGCAGGGTGACGACGTCGGAGGTGCTGGCGGCGTCGATCCCGGACTCGGTCAGCCGGCGGGCGATCGCCGAGCCGCTCGCGATCGCCTCGAGGTCGGCCTCGCCGCGGTCGCCGGGGACCTGCACGTGGCCCAGGTCGCCCGCGGCTCCGAGGGCTCCGCGCTGCAGGGCGCCGCCGCTGACGATCCCGGCTCCGATGCCGGTGGAGACCTTCACGTAGAGGAGGTCGTCGACGTCGGCGTAGTGGTCGGCGTGCTCGCCGAGCGCCAGCAGGTTCACGTCGTTGTCGACGAGGACGGGCACGGGGAGGCGGCGGCCGACGAACTCCGGGATGTCGAAGCGGTCCCAGCCGGGCATGATCGGCGGCTTCACCGGGCGGCCCGTCGCGTGCTCGACGGGTCCGGGGACGCCGACGCCGACTCCTGCGAGCGGGCCGGCCGCCGGAGTCCGGCCGAGCAGGGCCGCGGCGACGTCGAGGGCGTGGCCGAGGACGGCGAGGGGGCCGTCGGCGATGGCGATGCTCTCGCGGCGGCGGGCGAGGACCGTGCCGTCGAGGTCGGTCAGGGCGACGACGGCGTGCGCGGCTCCCAGGTCGACGGCGAGGAGGCTGCGCGCCCGGGGGTCGAAGGCCACGCGGGCGGCGGGACGGCCGCCGGAGGAGGGGGCGTCGTCCTGCCGGGCGACCAGGCCCGAGGCGGTGAGGACGTCGAGCTGGGCGGAGACGGCCGCGCGCGGCAGGCCCGTCTCGGCGACCACGTCGGCCCGCGTCCGGGGAGCCCCGTCGGCCAGCAGGAGCAGCAGCTCGCCGACCGCGCTGACGGTGATGCGGCGGCGCGGGGACATGGCCAGAGTCAACCACAGCGCCCGTGCTTCTGTGCGGCGGGCGCCCGACTTGGCGGGCGCGCAGGGCTAGTTTTGCTTGTCCGCGAGCAAAAGTCCGCGTAGGGTTCGAGGCACACCTTCCGATGCGATCAGGAGCCCCACCGGTGGCCACACCCCCAGACCTCTCTGTCCAGCTGTACTCGGTGCGCGAGCCGCTCGCGGCCGATCTTCCCGCCACCCTCGACCGCCTCGCGGCGATCGGCTTCACCACGGTCGAGCTCTTCGGGTTCGTCGACCTGGCCGACGCCTACCGCGCGGCGCTCCCGGCCAGCGGACTGCGCGCTCCCAGCGCCCACGCGCGCCTCCTCGGCCCGCAGGGCGACGCCACCGTCGACGAGATCCTCGACACGGCCGCCTCGCTCGGCGTCGAGACCGTGATCGACCCCTTCGTCGACCCGACCCGCTGGACCACCGCGGACGACGTCGCACGCATCGCCGACGAGCTGAACGCGCTGGTCGACTCCGCCGCCGCCCGCGGCCTGGTGCTCGGCTACCACAACCACGCCTTCGAGTTCGAGAACCGCGTCGACGGCCGCAGCGCCTTCGAGCACCTCGCGGGCCTGCTCGACCCGCGCATGGTCCTCGAGCTCGACACCTACTGGGCGGCCGTCGGCGGCGACGACCCGGTCGAGGTGCTCGGACGCCTCGGCGACCAGGTGCGCTTCCTGCACGTGAAGGACGGCCCGATCTCGACCGACACCCAGGAGCAGCTGCCCGCGGGCGAGGGCGCGATGGACGTCCCGGCGATCCTCGCCGCCGCTCCGCAGGCCCTGCCCGTGCTGGAGTTCGACGCCTACGCCGGCGACATCTTCGAGGGCCTGGAGTCGGCCCACCGCTACGTCTCGGGGCTCGGCGCATGAGCGGCACCGGCCGCGTGGGCGTCGGCGTCATCGGCGCCGGCAACATCAGCACCCAGTACCTGACCAACCTCACCGTCTTCCCCGACCTCGAGATGCTCTTCGTCGCCGACATCGACCTCGAGCGGGCGAGGACCCAGGCCGAGGCCTTCGGCGTCCCCGCCTCCGGCACCGTCGAGGAGCTCCTCGCGCACGAGGGCGTCGAGATCGTCGTGAACCTCACGATCCCGGCCGCGCACGTCGAGGTCGCGCGCCGCGCGGTCGAGGCGGGCAAGCACGTGTGGACCGAGAAGCCCTTCTCGCTCGACCGCGACAGCGGGATCGAGCTGCTCGCGCTGGCGAAGGAGAAGGGGCTGCGCGTCGCGACCGCTCCCGACACCTTCCTGGGCGCGGGCCTCCAGACGGCGCAGCGCGTGATCGAGAGCGGAGCCATCGGCACGCCGCTCTCGGCCCTCACCCTCTTCCAGGGCCCCGGCCCCGAGTCGTGGCACCCGAACCCGGAGTTCTTCTTCGCCGAGGGCGGCGGACCGCTGCTCGACATGGGCCCGTACTACATCACCACGCTCGTGCAGAACCTCGGCCCCGTCGAGAGCGTCACCGCCGTCTCGTCCCAGGCCCGCGCCACCCGCGTCGTGGGCTCCGGCCCGAAGGAGGGCACCGAGTTCCCGGTGACCATCCCGACGCACATCGGCGGGCTGCTCCGCTTCGAGTCCGGGGCCTCGGCCCAGGGCGTGTGGAGCTTCGAGTCGAGCCTGCCGCGCACCGGCTTCGTCGAGATCAACGGCTCCGAGGGCACCCTCGTCCTCCCCGACCCGAACCAGCACGACGGCGAGATCACCCTCCACCGCCGCGGGTCCGCCGAGCCGGAGGTCATCGCGGCGACCGGCTCGACCGCCTCCCGCGGCACCGGCGTGCTCGAGCTCGCCCGCGCGATCCGGGCCGACCGCCCCGAGGCCGCCTCCGGAGACCTCGCGTACCACGTCACCGACGTGATGCTCTCGCTCCTCGAGGCCGCCGAGACCGGCGAGAAGGTCCTCGTCACCAGCTCCGTGACGCCCCGCCCCGCACTGCCCGAGAGCTGGGACCCGACCGAAGCGACCCTCTCCTGATGCCCGCGCCCCTGCGCGTCGGCGTGCTCGGCGGCGGCTTCATGGCGGCCGTGCACAGCCGCGCGGCCCGCAGCGCCGGAGCGGTGCTCGCCGGAGTCGCCTCCTCCACCCCGGAGAAGGGCGAGCGGGCGGCGGCCGAGCTCGGCGTCGAGCGCGCCTACCCGGACGCCCGGGCCCTGATCGAGGACGAGAGCATCGACCTCGTGCACGTCTGCACCCCGAACGCCACGCACGCCGCACTCGCGCTCGCGGCGATCGAGGCGGGCAAGCACGTGGTCTGCGAGAAGCCGCTCGCCGCGACGCTGCGGGAGGCGGAGTCGCTCGCTGCGGCCGCGTCCTCCGCCGGCGTGGTGGCGACCGTCCCGTTCGCCTACCGCTTCCACCCGATGGTGCGCGAGGCCCGTGCCCGCGTCGCCTCCGGCGAGACCGGCCGTCTGGTCACGGTCCGCGGGAGCTACCTCCAGGACTGGCTGCTGGGCGCCTCCGACGACAACTGGCGCGTCGACCCGGCCGCCGGCGGCCGCTCGCGCGCCTTCGGCGACATCGGCTCGCACCTGGTCGACCTGCTGGAGTTCGTCACCGGCGACCGGATCGACTCGCTCGCCGCGATCACGAGCACCGTCCACGCCGAGCGCGGCGGCCGCCCGGTGAGCACCGAGGACGTGGCCGGCCTGATCGTCCGGCTCGAGGGCGGCGCCGTCGGCACGCTCCTCGTCTCGCAGGTCACCGCGGGCCACCGCAACGAGCTGGTGCTCGAGGTGTCCGGGCTGGAGGAGTCGCTGCGCTTCGAGCAGGAGCTCCCCGAGACACTGTGGGTCGGCCGGCGCGACAGCGCCCTGCTGGTGCCGCGCGACGCCTCGATCCTCGCGCCCGATGCGGCCCGGCTCTCGATCGTGCCGAGCGGTCATCCGATGGGCTACCAGGACGCCTTCACGGCGTTCGCCCGCGACACCTACGCCGCCGTGGCGGGCGCCGACGTGCAGGGTCTGCCGACCTTCGCCGACGGCCTCCGCGCGGCGCGCATCACCGAGGCCGTGCTCGACGCGGCCGAGACAGGCGCCTGGGTGATCGTGCCCGCCGCCGACGACCGGACGGAGATCGCCGCATGAGCGACGAGAAGACCTACCCCGCCACCCACCCCGTGACGCTGTTCACCGGCCAGTGGGCCGATCTGCCCTTCGAGGAGGTCGCCCGACTCGCCGCCGAGTGGGGCTACGACGGACTCGAGATCGCGGCCTCGGGCGACCATCTCGACCTCAAGCGCGCGGATGAGGACGACGCCTACGCCGCTTCGCGCTTGGAGATCCTCGACCGCTACGGCCTCGAGGTCTTCGCCATCTCGAACCACCTCACCGGCCAGGCCGTCTGCGACGACCCGATCGACTTCCGCCACAAGGCACTCGTGCGCGACTACACCTGGGGCGACGGCGACGCGGAGGGGGTGCGGCAGCGCGCCGCCGAGGACATGAAGCGCTCGGCGCGAGTCGCCCGCAAGCTCGGCGTGGACGTGGTCGTCGGCTTCACCGGCTCGAAGATCTGGCCCTACGTGGCGCAGTTCCCGCCGGTCCCGGCCTCCGTCATCGACGAGGGGTACGAGGACTTCGCGACCCGCTGGAACCCGATCCTCGACGAGTTCGACGCGAACGGCGTGGTCTACGCGCACGAGGTGCACCCGTCCGAGATCGCCTACGACTACTGGTCGAGCGTGCGCACCCTCGAGGCGATCGGGCACCGCCCGGCCTTCGGCTTCAACTGGGATCCGTCGCACATGATGTGGCAGGACATCGACCCGGTCGGCTTCATCGTCGACTTCAAGGACCGGATCTACCACGTCGACTGCAAGGACACCCGCCTGCGCCCGAAGAACGGCCGCGCCGGCGTGCTCGGCTCGCACCTGCCCTGGGGCGACCCGCGCCGCGGCTGGGACTTCGTCTCGACGGGGCACGGCGACGTCCCGTGGGAGGACGCGTTCCGGGCGCTGGAGTCGATCGGCTACTCCGGCCCGATCTCCATCGAGTGGGAGGACGCCGGGATGGACCGCCTCCACGGCGCGAAGGAGGCCGTCGGCTTCATCCGCTCGCTGCTCTGGAGGACCCCGACCGCGTCGTTCGACGCCGCGTTCTCGAACCAGTAGCCGCGCGGCTCCCCTCGGCGGGATCCCGCTCCGGTCCGCAGGCCACGTCCCCCGCGCCGGATCGGGGTCCTGCAGGCGGGGGTGGGGTCAGTCGGCGGCCTTGGCGGCGCGCTCGGACTTGATGCGGGCCTGCTCGCGGCGGACCTCCGCGTAGCGGTTATGCTCGACGCGCAGCCACTCGGGGACCTCGTCGAGCAGGGCCTGGATCTCGGGAGTGGTCAGCGCCTCGGTGACGCCGCCGCGGGCGAGCCCCGAGATGGAGACGTTCAGCCGGGAGGCGATGACGGAGCGGGGGTGCGGCCCCTCCTCGCGCAGCTGCACGAGCCAGGCGGGCGGATTCGCGGCGAGCTCGTCGTACTGCTCGCGCGTGATCGCCGACTCCTGGAACTCCTCCGGGGTCGCGGGCAGGTAGACCTGCAGCTTCTTCGCCGCGGTCGCAGCCTTCATCGTCTGTGTCGCCTTGGCCATGCGGCAACCCTACCGGCGCGGCGCGGACCACCTACCCTGAGGGGATGAGCGAGCAGCCCGAGACCGTCGACCCGCAGGCCGCTCCCGAGGCGGAGGGGCGTCCGGAGGGCGGGGCGGACGCGGCGGCTGTCGACGCGTCGGCCGGATCGGGCGCGGTCGGCGCCGGAGCCGGAACCGAGTCGGACGACACCGACGGCGCCTCCGAGGACGGCGACTCCGACGACCTCGACTCCGAGGACAGCGACGCCGGGGACAGCGATGTCGACGACGCCGCCGCCGACTCCGACGCCGAGGACGCCGTCCCCGCCGGCCCCGTGCTCGCCGTCGCCCTCGTGCCCGGCGTCACCCCCACCAAGTGGACCCGCGTCTGGGGCCAGCGCCGCTCCGATCTCCCGCTGCGCATCACCGTCGTCGCCGAGCGCGATCAGGAGCAGGCGCTGCTCGACGGCCGCGCGCAGCTGTCGTTCGTCCGCGGCGACGTCTCCTCCTCCGCCCTCAGCTCCATCCACCTCTACGACGAGCAGCCCGTCGCCGTCGTCGGCCGCGAGCACGTCCTGGCCGCCGCGGAGGAGCTCGACGTCGCCGAGCTGGCCGGCGAGCACCTCCTCCAGGATCCGGAGGACGTGCCGGAGTGGGCCGCGGTCGCCGAGGAGCTCGCGGACGGCTCGCGGCGCCCGCTGCCGCGCATGGCCGGCCTCGACGACGCGGTCGAGCAGGTCTCGGCCGGCGTGGGCGTGCTGATCGTGCCGCAGTCGGTGGCGCGCGTGCACAGCCGCAAGGACGTCACCGCGGTGCCGGTGACCGGCGTCGCTCCCTCCTCCGTCCGCCTCGCCTGGGTGACGGACGACAAGGGCGACGACGTCGAGGACTTCATCGGAGTCGTCCGCGGCCGCAGCGCGAACACCACGCGCGGAACCGCCGCGACGCCGAAGGTCGAGTCGCGGGCGAAGGCCGCCAAGGCGAAGGCGCGGGAGGCGCGGGAGAAGGCGGAGAGGGCCGGCGGCGGCAAGAAGAAGCCGGCCCGCGCCAAGGCGTCCGCGCCGGCGGTGCGGCGCACCCGCAAGCCCCGCGGCCGCTGACCGTGGCCGACGACGCCGGCTGGTCGCTCCGCCCCGCCACCGCGGAGGACGCCGCGGCGATCGCCGAGCTGCGCGCGGTCGTCATGCGCCCGTCGCTCGAGACGCTCGACCGCTACGACGAGCACCGCGTGCGGCACCGCTTCCTCGACGGCTACCGGCCCGAGCTCACCCGGGTGATCGAGCTCGACGGCGCCTTCGCCGGGAGCATCGCCGCGCGGGTCGAGCCGGACGCGGTCTGGATCGAGCACTTCTACCTGGCGCCGCACGCACAGGGACGCGGAGTCGGCGGCGCCGTCCTGCGCCGGGTGATGGCGGAGGAGGCGCGGCCGGGTCTGCCCTTCCGGCTCGACGTGCTGAAGCGCAGCGACGCCCGCCGCCTCTACGAGCGGCACGGCTTCCGGTTCGAGCGCGCTCTGGAGTGGGACGACATCCTCGTCGCGCCGCCTGTCTCCTGACCCCTGATCGGGGAGGACGACGGGGCGCGGGCCGCCGCTAGCATGAGCGAGATCCCCTCCGCCGGGTCGGCCGCAGGGCGACCTCCTCCTGGAAGCAGGCACTCCGCCGTGTCCCCGCTCGTTCTGAGGTCCGCCGCCTCCGCGGTCCTCGTCGCCGCCCTGGCGATCACCTCCAGCCCGCTCGCCTCCGCCGCATCGGCGGCCGCGCCGTCGGCCGCCCCCGTCGCCGCATTCGGCGCCGCCTCCGACGCGCCCCGCTCGATCGTGCTCCCCGAGGGGCAGCCGCTCTGGCAGCCCAGCGCCGAGTCCCCCCTGCCCGCCGTGCCGGACGAGGCGCCGAGCGCCGCCCGTGCGAGCGCTGCGGCGTCGATCAGCGGCCGTGTCGTGGTCGAGGAGGCCGACGGCTCGATCGCGACCACCACTCCCCGCGGCGCCCTCCTGAACGTCGAGGTCTGGTCGAGCGAGGCGGGGCTCCTCGGGAACCACTCCGTCGCCGGCGACCTCACCTTCAGCATCGACGGGCTCACCGCCGGGCAGACCTACTACCTGCTGATCAAGGACAACGCCGACCTGTACGCCGACCTCTGGTCCGGCGGCAGCGCCGTCGCCCGCAGCGCCGAGCCGCTCCAGGCCCCTGCGGCCGGCGTGCAGCTGCGCACCGCACGGCTGGGCTCGCTCGAGGGACGCCTGAGCGGCGTCGCGGGCGACCAGCGCGTCGACATCTGGTACCGCGATCCGGGAACCGACGGCTACTTCCGCACCGGCGAGCTCGACCTGATCACGGGCGGCGACAACCCGTACTCGTTCCAGCAGGTCGTCCCCGGCGACTACCTCGTCCGGGCGTCGAGCCGCGACGACGTGATCGACGACAGCTACTGGGACCACGTCCTCCGCTCGGGCGACGCGGGCGACGTGCGCGTCCCGGTCGGCGGATCGGCCGCCGGGATCGACCTCTCGCTGAGCAGCGACTACCAGCAGTACACCGGCCGCCTCGCCGGATCGGACCGCTACGCGACCTCGGTGGAGGCGACGGGCTACTTCTCCCCGGGCATCCCGGTGCTCTACGTGGCCAGCGGGGCGAACTGGCCGGATGCGCTGAGCGCCGGCCCGGCCGCCGCCGCACTCGGAGGCGCGCTCCTGCTCACCGATCCCGATCGCCTGCCTCGGGTCGTCTCCGACGAGATCCGCCGCCTCCGCCCGGAGCGGGTCGTGGTCGTCGGCAGCGAGCTGAGCGTGAGCCCCGGGGTCCTGTCCGCGATCCGCTCGATCGTCGGCGGCACCGAGCGCATCGGCGGGACGGACCGCTACGACACCTCCCGCCGGATCGTCGCGGACGCCTTCGGCGCCGGTCCCTACTCGAACATGTTCGTCGCGACCGGCACGAACTTCCCCGACGCCCTGTCGGCCGCGCCGATCGCCGGCTGGCGTGCGCAGCCCGTGCTGCTGGTCGACGGTGCGACCTCGGGCGCCGACTCCGCGACCGAGACCGCAGTGCGCGACCTGGCGCCGGAGCACGTGGAGTTCCTCGGCGGCGACCCCTCGATCCGGGACGCGTACGTGGCGGACTTCGCGCGTCGCGGCCTCGCCCCCTCGGTCTCGAGGATCGCCGGCCGCGACCGCTACGAGACCAGCGTCGAGCTGAACAGCGCCTACCCCCAGTCGCTGCTGCAGGACAGCGTCTTCCTCGCCGCGGGGTCCTCCTTCGCCGACGCCCTCTCGGGAGCGACGACGGCGGCGGCCCTGGGCTCGTCCGTGCTGCTGACCGAGCGCGACTGCGTGCACGACTCGACGCTGCGCTTCCTGGCCTCCAACTCGAAGAACTACGCGTTCCTGCTCGGCGGGGAGCCGACGCTCACCGAGGACGTGGCGAACCTCCGCAACTGCGAGTACGACTTCTGACGACGCGTGCTCCCGGGGTCCGGGGCTAGGGTTCGAGCATGCCCACGAGCGATGAGACCTGGACCCTGGCCGAGCACGACGTACCGGTGTACCGCAGCGGTGAGGGCGGCCGCGCGCTGATCCTGATCCACGAGGTCTGGGGGGTCGACGGGCACATCCGCTCGGTCGCCGACCGCTACGCGGCCGAGGGCTACAGCGTCGTCGCCCCCGAGCTCCTGGCCGACAGCGGCCTGCTCGAGCAGCTCGACGAGGAGCAGCGCGCCGACTACGACCACCCGGTGCGGCGCCTGCCGCGCCAGGTCGAGCTGCGCACCTTCTTCGCCCCCGTCTTCACTCCGGAGCACGCGACGCGCACCGTCGCGATCCTCCGCGCCCTCGTCGAGCGGCTCCTGCGCCAGGAGGGCGCGACCAGCGTCTCCGTCACCGGGTTCTGCTACGGCGGCACCTTCTCGTGGGCGCTCGCGCTGGCCGAGCCGCGGCTGGCGGCGGCCGTGCCGTTCTACGGGCACGTCACCGCGTCCGCCGAGGAGCTCGGCACGCTGCAGGTGCCGGTGCTGGCGTTCCTGGGCGATCAGGACGCTCCCCTCGTCGAGCAGGTGCCGCGCATCCGCGAGGCGACCGAGGGCAAGGACGTCGAGGTCGTCGTCTACCCGGGAGCGGGCCACGCCTTCTTCAACGACGCGAACGAGCAGACCTACCAGGCCGAGGCGGCGACCGACGCCTGGCCGCGGGCGCTCGCGTTCCTCGGAGCGCACGCGGGCTGAGCGGGCCCTCGACGGACGGCGCAGGGCACAGCGGCACTGAGCTCGCCGACGGCCTGAGTCAGCGCGGCCGGACCGGCAGCCAGCCCCGCCGAGACGCGAGCACGCCCGCCTGGAAGCGGCTCTCGGCGCCGAGCAGCTCGAAGAGACCGGCGATGTGCCGACGGCAGGTGCGCACGCTGAGGTCCAGCCGTGCCGCGAGCGCCTCGTCGGTGAGCCCGGCGGCGAGGCCCTGCAGGATCGACCGCTGCACCGCGGAAAGGGAGGGCTCCTCCTCGGCACCTGCCGCGTGCAGGGGCGCTGCGAACTCCCACGCCGCGTCGAACACGCGCGCCAGGGTCGCCGCGAGCTCGGGGGAGCGGACGACCAGGGCGGCGCGGTCGTCCTCGTCGCGGGAGCGGGCGACGATCGCGAGAGAGCGGTCGAAGACCACCAGCCGGAAGGGCAGCGTCGGGAGGGTCCGGAACCGCGCGCCCAGCGGCTCGAGCTCCGCGACCGAGCGCCGGAGGGCCGCGTTGTCGCGGCGGCGGTCGTGGTACAGCGTCCGCCTCGCGATGCCGCGCCCGAGCAGCTCGCGGTCGACGGCGTCGCTCGCCTCGTGCCGCTCCACGCTGCTGGTGCCGGGAGCGGCGATCAGCACCTCCTCCGAGGCTCCGCGCTGCAGGTCGAGGAGCAGCCGGAGGACGGTCGCCGGGTCCTCGATCACCTCCACCTGCTCCGCGGCGGCGAGGGCGCTGCGGGCGCTCCGGTAGGCGGGGACGAGGGCCATCAGCTCGCTGCGGCGGCGGGTGATCCCGGTCTGCAGCTCGAGGAGGCGCCGCTCGTCGTCGGCGATCAGCTCGGCCAGGGCGATGTCCGGTGCGGCCGTGGCGAGCGACTCCGCCCCCGCGTGCAGCGGAGCGAGCAGCCGGAGCCCGATCAGCTCGTCGCGCGCCTCGCGGAGGCCATCGACGGTGACGCCGAGCTCGTCCGACGCGCTCTCGAGCGACCAGTCTCCGCGCACGGACGCGTGCAGGTACAGCGCGATCGCGTTCTCGCTCAGCACCGGCGGCCCCCCGTTCTCCCGACCCTCCCGAGTGTAGGAGGCGCGCACTCAGCGCCGCCGCGCGAGAACCGCGACGACGGCGAGCTCACCGGCGAGGACCAGCGCCACCGCTCCGAACACGGCCGGGCCGACCAGCGCGGCGAGCGGAGTGAGACCGGCGTTCGCGAGGAGGGGGGCGAGGAGACCGATCACGACGCCGGTGCGGCGGGCGGGGGGCTGCCGGCGGGCGACGGCGACGACGCTCAGGGAGGTCGCGGCGGCGGCCGCGAGCACGAGCACGAGGACAGCCGCGGGGTGCGGCTCCCCGAGCAGGAGCAGCGCGGCCAGCGCGGCCCAGGCGAGGGCGCCTCCGGCGGCGACGGGGCCGAGGTGCGGGGTGGCGGCGGGTGCAGTGGCGGTCATGGTCCGTCCTCTCGTCGTGGTCCTCCGAGCCTCGCGGAGGGCCGTCGGCGGCACCAGATCAGCATCCGGGCACGGCAGCATCCGGACATGCGGCGGACCCCCGGCTCCGCGCGGGGCGGAGGTTCGGGGGCCCACGGGACGTCCGGGCAGGCTCCGGCCGTGGCAGCATCCGGTCAGCCGGCCTCGCGCAGCCTCCCGCCGGCGGGGTGGAGGCTGCGCTGCGCACGGCGCGACGGCGGAGTCGTGGGTGACGTCGACTCCTGCTCCCCGGGCGCCCGCTCTTCCCGGGGCGGTGCCCGCGGTCGTAGGCTCGCGCTCATCCGCAACGGGAGGGGCCGACGATGACCGCCACGAGAGAGACGTCCGCCCCGCCCGAGCTCAAGCGGGTGCTCGGGCCCAAGCTGCTGCTGCTGTTCGTGGTCGGCGACATCCTCGGGACCGGGATCTACGCCCTCACCGGGCAGGTCGCGGCCGAGGTGGGCGGGGCCGCGTGGCTCCCCTTCGTGATCGCGTTCGTCGTCGCCACGCTCACCGCCTGCTCCTACCTGGAGCTGGTGACGAAGTACCCGCAGGCGGCGGGCGCCGCGCTCTACGCGCACAAGGCGTTCGGGATCCACTTCGTCACGTTCCTCGTCTGCTTCACCGTGATGGCGAGCGGGATCACCTCGGCCTCCGCCGCCTCGGGCGCCTTCGCGAGCAACTTCGCGATCGGCTTCGGGCTCGGGGACGGCGCGGGGACGCGGCTGAGCATCGCGCTGGTGTTCATGGTCTGCATCGCCCTGGTGAACCTGCGCGGTGTCGCCGAGAGCGTCGGGCTGAACGTGGTGCTCACCCTGATCGAGCTCTCGGGCCTGCTGCTGGTGATCTTCGTGTGCTTCTTCGCGGTGTTCGGCGGGCAGGCCGACTTCTCGCGGGTGGTCGCGTTCGAGGCGCCGGAGGACAAGTCGCTGCTGCTCGCGGTGAGCACCGCGACCTCGCTGGCGTTCTTCGCGATGGTCGGATTCGAGGACTCCGTGAACATGGCGGAGGAGACGAAGGAGCCCAGCCGCATCTTCCCGCGCGTGATGCTCACGGGTCTCGGCATCACCGCCGTGGTCTACGTGCTCGTGTCCACGCTCGCCGTCGCGATCGTCCCCGTGGGGGAGCTGGCCGGCAACGACACTCCGCTCGTCACGGTCGTCGAGGCCGCGGCGCCCGACTTCCCGATCTCGACGCTCCTGCCCTTCATCTCGCTCTTCGCCGTGGCCAACAGCGCGCTGATCAACATGATGATGGCCAGCCGCCTGCTCTACGGGATGAGCCGCCAGGGCGTGCTGCCGCCGTTCCTGCAGAACGTGCTGCGCGGACGGCGCACGCCGTGGGCGGCGATCCTCTTCACGACGGTGATCGCCCTGCTCCTCACCGCCTACGTGTCGCGCGACCCCTCCGACCCCATCGCGGTGCTGCTGGGCGGGACCACGTCGCTCCTCCTGCTGGCGGTCTTCGCCGTCGTCAACGTCTCCGTGCTGGTGCTGCGGCGGCAGCCGGTCGAGCACCGGCACTTCCGGACCCCCACCGTGCTGCCGGTGCTGGGCACGATCGCCTGCGTCTACCTGGTGCTGCCGATCACCTCGGGACGCGACACGGCCCAGTACGGGATCGCGGGGGTGCTGCTCGTGATCGGCGTCCTGCTCTGGGCGGCGACCTTCATCGACCGGCGGGTCCGCGGCTATGCGCGCACCGCGGCGATCGCTCCGGAGGAGCTCGACGCCGATCCCGCGGAGGACGCATCGGGAGCGCACAGCGACGGCATCGGCCGGTCATAGCCGATCCATAGGGAACTCCCGATACTGGAGTCATGAGCACCCCGGCCCCCTCGAAGCACCTCGCCCCCGCGCAGCGCACCCGCCTGAAGCGGGCCGACGGGACGCCGATCCGCGTCCTCGTCGTCGACGACGAGAGCACCCTCACCGACCTGCTCCAGATGGCTCTGCGCTACGAGGGCTGGGAGGTGCGCACCGCCGCCGAGGGCCGCGCCGCGATCACGATCACCCGCGAGTTCCGGCCCGACGTGATCGTGCTCGACGTGATGCTCCCCGACATCGACGGCCTCCAGGTCCTGCAACGGGTCCGCGCGGACGGCAGCGAGACCCCGGTCCTCTTCCTCACCGCGAAGGACGCGCTCGACGACCGGATCGCCGGGCTCACCGCCGGCGGCGACGACTACGTCACCAAGCCCTTCTCCCTCGAGGAGCTGGTCGCCCGGATGCGCGGCCTCATCCGCCGCAGCACCCTGCTCGCCAACGACGCGGACGACCCCGAGGTCGTCGTGGGTGACCTGGTGCTGAACGAGGACAGCCACGAGGTCCGCCGGGGCGGCGACGAGATCGAGCTGACCGCCACCGAGTTCGAGCTGCTGCGCTTCCTGATGCGCAATCCGCGCCGCGTGCTCAGCAAGGCCCAGATCCTCGACCGGGTCTGGTCGTACGACTTCGGCGGCAAGTCGAGCGTGGTCGAGATCTACATCTCGTACCTGCGCAAGAAGATCGACGCCGGCCGATCGCCGATGATCCACACCGTGCGCGGCGCCGGCTACCTCCTGAAGCCCGCCGACCAGTGAGCCGCACCGGCCGCCCGTCGCTCGGCGACTTCGCGACCCGCTCCGCCCTCCGCGGCTCCCGCCGCGGCCGGCGCGCGCCGTGGACTCTGCGGCGGCGGATGGTCGTCGCCGTGGTCGCGCTCGTCGCGGTGACGGCGGGCGTCGTGGGAGCGGTGAGCGTGCTCTCGGCGCGGTCGATCCTCTACGGCAGCACGGACGCGTCGCTCAGCCAGTCGGTCACGCGCCTCCAGGACTTCGACGGGCCGAGCCGCTTCGGCGGGTCGAGCGCGATCGAGCAGGCCACGACCTGCCCCAGCGGATCCTTCGGCGGCGGCCCGAGCCAGAACCTCAGCACCATCACCGCCGTCCAGGGCTCGGACGGCTCCTTCATCGGCGCCTACGTCGACGCCGACGGGGTCTGCCGGCAGTTCTCGGACCCGGCCGACTCGGTGCTCGCGGCGGCCGTCGCCGCGGGGGGCGAGGAGGCGACCATCGAGCTGCCCGGGAGCCTCGGGACCTACCGCGTGCGCGCGGCGGCGGTCGAGGGCTCCGTCGTCGTCGTCGGCGTCCCCCTGGGCGAGGTCGCCGAGACGCTCGCCTCCCTCACCTGGGTGGTCGTCGTGGTGGTGCTGCTGGCGATGCTGCTGGTCGCCCTCGTCGCCACCGCGATCATCCGCGTGGCACTGCGGCCCCTGGAGCGGGTGGAGGCGACGGCGACCCGCGTGGCCGAGCTGCCGCTGGACCGCGGCGCCGTCGAGCTGGTCGAGCGGGTCCCGGAGGAGGACGCCGACACCCGCACCGAGGTCGGCCGCGTCGGCGCCGCCTTCAACCGCATGCTCGACCACGTCACCGGTGCTCTGGAGTCGCGGCAGGCGAGCGAGGACAAGGTGCGGCAGTTCGTCGCCGACGCCTCGCACGAGCTGCGGACCCCCCTCGCGGCGATCCGCGGCTACGCGGAGCTGCCCCGGCGCGGCGGGACCGAGCTGCCGGAGTCGGCGGCCTACTCCCTCGATCGGATCGAGTCCGCCGCCACCCGGATGACCTCGCTGGTCGAGGACCTCCTCCTGCTCGCCCGCCTCGACGAGGGCCGCGACCTCGAGAAGGAGCCCGTCGACCTGACGCTGCTCGTGATCGAGGCGCTGTCGGACGCGCACGCCGCGGGCCCCGACCACGAGTGGGACCTCGAGCTCCCCGAGGAGCCGATCGAGATCCGCGGCGACGGCTTCCGGCTGCACCAGGTGGTCGCCAATCTGCTGCGGAACGCGACCGTGCACACGCCCCCCGGCACCCGGGTCGTGGCGGCGCTCGCCGAGGAGGTGTCGGAGGGGCGGCCGATCGCAGTCGTGACGGTCACCGATTCCGGCCCGGGCATCGCGCCGGAGCTCGTGCCGGTGCTGTTCGAGCGCTTCGCACGCGGCGACTCCTCCCGAGCGCGCACCACCGGATCGACGGGGCTGGGCCTGGCGATCGTGGCGGCGGTCGTCGACGCCCACGGCGGGCGCGTCCTCGTCGCGTCCGAGCCGGGGCGCACGAGCTTCCGCGTCGAGCTGCCGGCGGGCTGAGGGCCGGGACGGCGGTCTCCCGCCGCCCGCCCTACACCGAGACGCCCAGCCGGCGGCGCGCGTCGTCGAGGGTCCGCACCACGGCGACCACCTCGTCGAGCGGGTGCAGCGGCGACTCGGTGCGCCCCTCCGTCACGTACTGCGCGACGTGCAGCGCCTCCCAGGCGAGGCCCTCGCCGCCCTGGAGCGGCGTCTCGTCGATCCACGACCCGCTCTCGGAGCCGCGGGTGAGCGTCACGCCGCCCGGCGTCCAGAACGACGGGTGCACGTCGATCCGCCCCGCTCGCCCCGCGACGCTCGCCGCGTGGCGGGTGTCGGCCAGCACGGTCGAGGTGGCCACCGACTGCACCCCGTGCGCGTGGCTGCCGACGATCGTCGCGGTCGCGTCGACGCCGGTCGAGGTCATGCTGCCGGCGACGACGGTGCTCTGCGGGGTGCCCGCCACCATCGAGACGAAGGAGGAGGCGTAGACGCCGACGTCCAGCAGGCCGCCGCCCGCGAGCGCCGGGTCGAAGATCCGGCTGGAGGGGTCGAAGTCGAAGGCGGCGCCGAAGTCGGCCGAGACGACGGCGGGCGCGCCGACCGCCCCGTCGGCGAGCAGCTGCCGCACGACGTCCATGTGCGGCAGGTAGCGCATCCACATCGCCTCCATCGCGAAGACTCCGGCGTCGCGCGCGGCGTGCACGATCATCTCGGCCTCGCCCGGGGTCGGCGCGAACGGCTTCTCGACCAGGATGTGCTTGCCCGCGGCGATGGCGAGCAGTGCCTGGCGGGCGTGCTCCGAGTGCGGGGAGGCGATGTAGACCACGTCGACCTCCGGATCCTCGACCACGGCCTCGTAGCCGGCCGAGGCCCGCTCGATCCCGAACCGGCTCGCGAACCGCTCCGCGCGCTCCAGCGAGCGGGAGCCCACCGAGACCACGCGCTGCCGCGTGTGCTTCTGCAGCGCCTCGACGAACGAGCCGGCGATCGAGCCGGGCGCGATCACCCCCCAGCGCAGGACGGGGGAGTCGAGGAGGGAGGGGAGTCGGGGCTCGGGGAGCGTCAGTGCCATGCGTCCACGCTAGGGCCCCGTGCCCGGCGGGGGCGAGGGGGTGCGCGGCGGTCCCCTAGGGTGTGACGGCACGCGCAGTCGCGGGCGGAGGAGGACGTCATGCCCGAGTGGTACACCCTGGGCGTCGTCGCCCTCGTGATCGTCGTGGTGGTCGTCGCGATCGTGCGCTTCCGGTTCAACCCGGTGCTGGCGCTGGCCGTGGGAGCCGCCGCGATCGGCCTGCTCACCGGGCTCGGCCCCGTCGACACCGTCTCCACGATGACCACCGGCTTCGGCGAGGTGATGATGGAGGCGGGCCTCCTGATCGGCTGGGGCGTGCTCATCGGCGCGATGCTCAACGAGATGGGCGCCGTCGTCCGGCTCGTCGAGGGCCTGCTGCGCGTCTTCGGCCGCCGCGGGATCCCCTACGCGCTGGGCCTCTCCTTCGCCACCTACCTGCAGACGATCTTCGTCGACGCGCTGATCGTGATCGCGGCCCCGCTCGCCCGCCGGATCGCGCCGCGGCTGGGGCGCGCGGGCACCGGCATCGTCGCCGTGACCTTCGCCGTCGGGCTCGAGACGGGCATCGTGATGATGGTGCCCGGCTTCGCCGCGGTCGCGCTCGCGGGGCTGCTCGGAGTGCCGCTGGGCGTGATGATGCTCGGCGGATTCGCGGTGGTGGCGCCGACGGTCGTGGTCACGATCCTGCTGATGTCGCTCGCGTTCCGCCTCGGCTTCTGGGACCCGGCGCGCGACGAGCAGCTGGTCGTGCGCGACGACACGACCGGGCTCGCGACGGTGGGGGCGTCGCCCGCCGCGGACGGCGGACGGCTGCCGTCGTTCGGAGCGCGGGGGAGCGGCGGGGCGTCCTCGAGCGGAGTCGGAGCGGCATCGGGCGGCTCGTCCGGCTCGTCCGTCGAGGACGCGGCGGGTCCCGCCGAGGCGCAGGACGCCCACGCCGCCCGCGAGCGCCCGCTCCTGTTCCTCTTCGCGCCCATGCTCCTCGCCCTCCTGCTCATCGCCGCGCAGGCGGTGCTCACCGTCTCCGGGGTCGAGCTGCCGGTGCTGCAGTTCCTCGGGAACCCCGTCATCGCGCTCCTCCTCGCCGTGATCGGCACCGGAGTGGTCGGCCGGTCCACCGTGGGAACCGCGCGGATGGAGAAGGCGGTCGCCAAGGGCTTCCAGGACGGTGGGCAGATCTTCCTGCTCACCGGCGTCGGCGGGGCGCTCGCCGCGGTGATCGCGCAGGGTGACCTCGGCGAGATCCTGAAGGGCTACTTCTCGACCTCGGCGACCGCGCCGCTGCTGCTCGTCTGGGTGATGGCGGCCGTGCTGCACATCGCGGTCGGCTCGGTCACCCTCTCGGCGATCACGGCGGCCGGAGTCGTCGCACCCGTCGCCGCCACGCTCGGCCTCGACCCTCTGCTGATCGCGCTCGCCGCGGGTTCCGGCGCGCTGTTCTGCATCCACGTCACCTCGAACACCTTCTGGCTGCTGCAGAGCTTCCTCGGCCAGTCGGTCCGCGGCGCTCTCAAGTCCGTGACCGTCGGCGTCTCCCTCGCCTCCGTCCTCGCGCTCGGCGCCACGCTCGTCCTCTCCCTCTTCCTCTGACCGGGCCCTCCCTCCTCCTTCCGCCGGATGCCACTCGGGTACTCGAGTCGCCGGGCCAGGCGTACCGAAGAGGCATCTCGCGGAGGTGACCCGGCCGACACGTGACGGAAACATGGAGCCTCTATCTTCCTGAGAGGGTTCACATCCGATTCGGAGATCCAGACGCCGACGGGGGCCCGATCCGTTCCGTCACGCCTCGACAAGGGAAGAACTCCGCTTGAGATCTCGAACCGCCCTCGCCTCCGGATGCGCCGCGCTCGCGCTCGCCGCCGGCGGCCTCCTGGTCGCCCCGCCGGCGACCGCCACGACGACAGCACCCGCCGACTACACCCGCGTGGACATCGTGCGTCCTCCGTCCGCTCCGATCGCGGTGCCGACCAGCTACCCGCAGCAGACCCCGCTGACCGAGGTGCCCGTCGACCCGACCGATGCCTCGCTCCTGCGCGGAGTCACCCCCTACGACGCCATCGCGCCGCAGCTGAACGCGCTCGCCGCCCGCTCCGACCGGGTCTCGACCCAGGTGGTCGGGAAGTCCGGCCTCGGCCGCGACATCTACCTGGTCACCGTCACCGCCCCCGAGACCGAGGCCGAGACGGCGCAGCAGGCCGAGTGGCGCGACCGGCTCAAGTACGAGCCCGCCGCCGCGGCCGCCGACGCCGAGCTGATGGACGGCTACAAGGTGCCGGTCTGGTTCAACGGCAACATCCACGGCAACGAGTGGGAGGGCAGCGACGCGATCCTCGAGTACATCGAGGGCGTCGCCACCGCCGAGGACGCGGAGACCGAGGCGCTGCTCGAGGGCAACCGCCTCTACTTCACCGTCACCAACAACCCCGACGGCCGCGCCCTCGGCCAGCGCGCCGTCGCCGCGGGCTACGACCCGAACCGCGACATGATCACCGGAGCCACCAGCGAGGCGGCCGTGATCCGCGACCTCTCGAGCGTGCTCCAGCCCACGTACTTCATCGACATCCACGGCTACACCGGGATCCTCCAGGTCGAGCCCTGCGGCCCGCCGCACGGCGAGAACTACGAGTACGACCTCTTCCTCCCGCACGCCTACGCGACCGCGCTCGAGATCGAGCGCCGCGTCGTCGAGGCCGACGTGCCCGGCAACACCTACCTCGCCGAGGACGGCAGCGCCACCACGGACAACACCGGGAAGATCCTCATCCCCTACCGCGACATCCGCGCGGGCTGGGACGACTGGCCCCCCATCTTCGCCCCGCAGTACGTCGCCTTCCAGGGCGCGATCACCAACACGGTGGAGCTTCCGCTCGGCCGCACGGCCAACAGCACTCCGGAGGAGATCGCCCAGGGCCAGGCCAACGCGGACATCGACGTCGAGGTCGCCGGGATCGTCATGGACGCCTCCGTCGACTACATCGAGGCCAACCGCGACGCGCTCCTGAGCAACCAGGTCGCCATCTTCGAGCGCGGCGTCACCGGCGCCCCCGCCGTCGAGATCCCCGCCGACGTCTCCGCGGCCGACCTGCCCGCGGGCGTGCCGACCGAGTGGACCGAGATCTGGGACGAGACCGACGTCTACACGACCGAGTACCCGCGCGCCTACGTCATCCCCGTCGACGGCACGCAGCGCTCCGTCTCGGACGCCGAGACCCTCGTCGCGCAGCTGCTCGCCCACGGCGTCGAGGTGTCGCGGACCACGGCCGCCACGAGCGTCGAAGGAGTCTCCTACCCCGCGGGCACCTACCTGGTCGACATGCACCAGTCGGTCCGCGGCCTCGCCAACGTCCTCCTCGCCGACGGCAGCGACATCTCGAGCCGCGTGCCCGAGATGTACGACGTCTCGGCCTGGAGCCTCTCGCTCCTCTGGGGCGCCGACGTGCAGGCGATCGGCTCCACCACCGACGCCCTCCCGGCCGTCGGCCTGGAGCCGGTGACCGCCGTGGCTCCGGTCGGCTCCGTCCCGGCAGGCGCCGACTACCTCGCCTTCGAGCCGCGCGGCGTCCTGGAGTACCAGGCCGTCAACGCGCTGCTGGCCGACGGCGTCGCCCTCGAGCAGTTCGAGGACGGCACGATCGCCCTCCGTGCAGACGCCGCCGGGCTCGCGGCCGCCGAGGGAGCCGCCGCCGTCTTCGGCGTCGACTTCACGGCGACCACCGCCGACCGCGTGCGCGCCGAGGACGGGAAGGCGCTCGACGCCCTCCGCGTCGCCTACTCCGGCACGAACGAGGACCGCGACGCGCTGGCCAAGCTCGGCTTCGCCGACGCGGTCGCCGTCGACGCGGCCGCGCTCACCGCGGGCACCGCGACCCTCGAGGGCGCCGACGTGCTCTACGTGGGACGCGCCCTCTCCTTCACCGCGGAGCAGGCCGTGGGCCGCACCGTGGTCGAGGAGTTCCTCGCGGCGGGCGGCGACGTCGTCGGCCGCGGCGGCGCAGGAGCGGCCTTCGTGTCCGACTTCGGCCTGGCCGAGCTGACTGCGCAGACCGGCACGAGCGGCTCCAACGGCATCGTCTCGGTCGAGACGCCCGGCGGCGGAGTCCTCGGCGACTACCCGCAGGACACCGCGTTCGTCTCGCCGGCACTGTGGTTCGCCGGCTTCGACGAGTCGGTCGCGGTCGAGCAGAGCTACTCGGAGGACGGCACGTTCGTCGCCGGGCACTGGGTCGACTCCGACGGGCAGTCCCGGAGCGACGCGGCCGGGCAGGCCTCGGCCGTCTCGTTCTCGACGGAGTCGGGCACCGAGGGCTTCCTCTTCGGCACCTCGCCGGTGTTCCGCAACCACCCGGTCGGAGCGTTCAGCGACGTCGCCCGGGCGCTGCTCGCCGTGGCGCCGGAGGGCGCCGCCGTCGAGCTGCCGGGGACTTCGGAGCCCACGCCGACGCCGGAGCCGACCGGCTCGCCGGAGCCGACCGCGACTCCCGAGCCGACCGCGACGCCTGAGCCGACCGCGACGCCGGAGCCCACGGCGGCTCCTGAGCCGACGGCGACTCCTGAGCCGACCGTGACGCCCGAGCCGACCGCGAGCCCCGAGCCCACGGCGACCCCGGAGCCCACCGTCGTGCCGACGGCCGGACCGACCGCCACGGCCGCGCCGATCACCGCACCGACCGGCCCCGGCGGCCTCCCCTCCACCGGAGTGGAGACCGGCTCCTGGCTGCTGCTCTCGGGAGGGGCTGTCGCCCTCGGCCTCGGCTCGCTCCTGATCGCCCGCAGCCGTCGCCGCGAGGACCAGGAGGCCTAGCCTCCGCCTCGGGGAGGGATCGGGCAGGAACTCGGCGAAGACCCCTCCGAGCAGCGGGCCCAGCGAGAGTCCGCCGAGGTTCACCGCGCCCGAGATCGACGCGGCGACGATCGTG